>DAOUAN010000028.1:0-21008 GCA_034433385.1 Anaerolineales bacterium
ATCGGGGGCGAGCTGGTGATCGGCTGCTCAACTTCTGCGGGCAAGTATTTGTTGCCGATGCTTTTGGCGGAATTCCAGCGGCGCTGCCCGGCAGTGTTGCCGCGCGTGCGGGTGATGGGACGCGAGGCGATCCTGGAGCGTTTAATCAATCGCAGCATTCCGTTTGGGGTCTCCAGCCGCGAATTGTTGCACAGCGATTTGGAATGTGTGCCGTTTTTTGAAGACCGTATCATCCTGATTGTGTCGCCCGACCATCCCTGGGCTGCTTTTGGACGCGCTCTGCCAACAGATTTGATTGACCAGCCGATCATTGTGCGCGAAGAAACATCGGGCACGCGCGAGGCGGTGATTGAAGGCTTGAAGCCACATGGCATTTATTGTGATATGTTGCGCGTCAAAATGGAATTGGGCAATGCCGAAGCCATCGAAATGGCGGTTGAACGAGGGGTGGGCATTGCCTTTGTTTCTGAATTGGTAGCGGCGCGTGGGTTGGCCTTGGGGAAGATCAAAAAAGTGGAAATCGAAGGGCTGGATTTACGCCGTACAATTTACGTTGTCCGCCACGTAGATTATCCTCTGACGCGTGCCCAGGATTTGTTTTGGAAATTTCTTCTAGAAGAACGTCAGCATCTCAAAAATGAACACTATGCCAGCCTGGTGAATTTTGCTACAATCAGATGAAGTTATGCTAAACTAAACACACCCCTCTCGTCCCAATGGGACACCCTCCGCATGGTTCGTGCAGTGGAGAGGGTAGATGGGGTTATGGAGGTCTCATGCTCTCACTGATCGAAAAAATCTTGTTTGCAGTGGCCACCCTTGCCTCGCTCTACTACACCTATCGTGGTGTTCGGCGCATCATCGCCCATATCGCCAGTGGGCAGGGCAGACCGGATTGGTCGTTAATTTGGAAACGGCTGGGGGAGCTCATCGTCAAGGTGGGGTTGTTCCAACCCGTTTTTCGTTTCCGTTGGTGGGTTTCCCTTTTGCATGCCTTGATCGGCTGGGGGTTTCTTTCCTTCCTGCTCATCAACCTTTCGGATCTGATCTATGCCTATAGTGGCTTCAAGTTGCTGGAACATCTCGGTGGCTTTGGGGATGCCTATCGGTTGCTGGCGGATGTGGCCAACGTGGCGATCCTGGTGGGTATTGTGGCGATGGTGATTCGGCGCTTCGTGCTGCGACCGGCGACTTTGTCCACGCGTGAGACGACGTTACTGCACCCCAAGGCGCGCTCCGGCATTGGGCGCGATTCGGCTATTGTGGCCACCTTTATTTTTGTCCACAATGCGGCGCGGCTGCTGGGCGAATCCTTCTATGTGGCCAGCACGGGAAGCGCTGACCCGTGGCAACCGACCATTTCAGCGGTAGCCCGCCTGTGGTCCGGCATGGATGCGGGGGCCTTGTTGGGCGGAGAGCGCCTGATGTTCTGGTTGTCCATCGGGGCAGTGCTCGCTTTCCTCCCCTATTTCCCCTATTCCAAGCATATTCACCTGTTCTTTGCGCCGATCAATTTTGCCTTGAAGCCGGAACGTCGTTCGATTGGTGAGCTGAACTACATCAACCTGGATGACCAATCTATTGAGCAATTTGGGGCGGCGAAAATGAAGGATTTGCGCTGGGAACAGATCATGGATAGCTACGCCTGCATTATGTGCTTCCGCTGCCAGGAGGTCTGCCCGGCGTACAATACCGGTAAGGTGCTTTCTCCTGCCGCATTGGAGATTAATAAGCGCTACCACCTCAATTATGGCGGCACGACCGATGTGCCCTTGACGCAATTGATCAGCGAGGAAGCAGTGTGGGCGTGCACCTCGTGTGGAGCGTGCGTGGATATTTGCCCGGTGGGTAATGAGCCGATGCGCGATATTCTGGAGATCCGCCGCAACCTGGCCATGATGGAAAGTGCCTTCCCCAAACAGCTGGAGACGGCTTTCCGTGGGATGGAGCGCAACATGAACCCCTGGAATGTCTCGCAGGCCGATCGCCTGAAGTGGGCCGAGGGGCTGAACGTTCCAACCATTGAGCAGAACCCCGAACCGGAGATTTTGTGGTGGGTAGGTTGTGCTCCAGCGACAGATGTGCGCGCTCAGAAGACGGCACAGGCGTTTGCTCGAATCCTGAACGCGGCGGGTGTGAATTATGCCGTGTTGGGCAAAAACGAATCCTGCACCGGCGATTCGGCACGTCGCGCCGGGCGCGAGGATATTTTCTTTGCCCTGGCAACCCAAAATGTGGAAATTTTGAACGAAGTCAAGCCGAAGCGCATTGTGACCACCTGCCCGCACTGTTTGCACACTCTGAAGAACGAGTATCCGGCCTTCGGCGGAAACTACGAGGTCATTCATCATACACAGTTCATCAACGAACTGGTTGGCGCTGGGAAGATACAGCTCTCTGTGAGCGGTGATCAACTATCGGTGACGTTCCACGATCCGTGCTATTTGGGGCGACACAATAAGATTGTGGACGAGCCACGCGAGGCGCTGAACTCGTTGGGGCTGGTGACCATCGAAATGCCGCGCCATGGCAGCCAGTCCTTCTGCTGTGGCGCGGGCGGCGCGCAAATGTGGAAGGAAGAAGAAGCCGGCAGCCAGCGGGTGAACGAAGCTCGCTTTGCCGAGGCCAAAGCTACGGGCGCCAGCACTGTGGCGGTCGGTTGCCCCTTCTGCCTGACGATGATGACCGATGCTGCTAAAGCCGATGGCGGCGAAATACAGGTCAAAGATGTGGCGGAACTGGTGGCGGAGAGAATGAAAATCGCCGAGGGATAATTTCCCCCGGATGAACTCAACCCTCCGAAGCCTTTAGCCTAACGTCCATTCGGGGTAAAACCCATCTGAAAATTTGCCCGAATTGGGTTGTCAGACGAGATTTTGCACGCGCCAACTTCCCTGCCTGCCCCCACCCCTGCCCCTCCCCCGCAAAAGGCATGTGCCGTAAGCGTCGCCAGTCTGCGGGGAAGGGGATGGGGTGTTTGAAGCATCGGGCGGGACAAAAGCCCCTCTGCATCCCTCCCCCGAAAGCGGATGGAGGCAACCGGTAACCTAACGGATGAAAATTTTTGCTTTCGAAGGGCTTTTAAATAAATCGCTCCTGAGATTGCACAACCTTTGCATTTAAGGCTTTGGAGGGCTGAGAGAATGCCGTTTCCTAAAAGGGCAGGGGGACGCCGATCATTTTTATGCCAGCGTAGATGAGCAACAGACCCACAATAGAAAGCCAGGGCAACTTGTTGATCAGGGCGATCAGCACGTCCCAGCCGTTGGCGCGGGCCAGGGCCATTTCGGGAGCGGGTTTGATCACGCCCAACCAGGCCAGCACCGAGAGCACAATCAACGCCACGCCCAGGATGATCAAAATATAGCCGACGACCGTTTGCATGAGAAGCCTCCTTGAGTTGGAATTTGTTTTCATCATACAACTTTTTTGCGGGCAGGACAATTTCTTGTTTAACCGATGAGCAGCCTCAATTGTTCCAGGGTTGTTGCTGGATCGCGAAAATGGATGGCCCACATGCCCACTTTTTGGGCGGCTTCCACGTTTTCGAAGAAATCGTCCACAAACACCGCCGCTTCAGGCCGGACTTTGGCCTGTTCCAGCGCCAACTGGTAGATTCCTGCCTCGGGCTTGATCATGCCAACTTCAGCGGAAATAATGATGTGATCAAAGGCATCGGCGAATTTGTGCTTCTCAATGTACTTTCGCAGCCCCGACCAGGCATTGGAAATGAGGCCGGTAGAAAAACGCGGCCGCAGAGAGCGGATAAAGTTGAGTAGGTTGCGATCGAGGATGTCGCCGCCGAAAAACTCGTTGCGCAGGCGCTCGATCTCAGAGGCTTTCAGGTGAAACCGGCGCGCCACATTCTGCCAGTGCTCCTCTTCGCTGATTTCCCCCAAGGATGCGCGGCGCGCCGATTCGCTCCTAAAGACAATCCGCTCCAGGTCTTCGTACTCTACTCCCAGGCGCTCGGCCAGCTGTTGGCGAGGCGCCTCGTACTCGGTGCGTAACAGTACGCCGCCCAGGTCGAAGAAAATTGCCTGAAAGTCCATCAAAAGTCAGTCGTTTTCCCGTTTTTCTTTTTTCGCTTTTGAAACAGCCCGAGCCGTTTCCTTGCGATTAACGTATGCCTGGACAAACACCTCTTTCTTTGTGCGATTGGCCTTTTCACAGAAAGGACAGGGAACATCGTAGAAATCCAGCTTAGTTTCGTCCATGTGCTTGATGGCTTGTGCCACTTGTCCCTCCTCCAGCGTGGTGGTCTTGCCACAATTCCAGCATTTGATTTCGAGAATATAGTTGGTGGACATGTTTAATCTCCTTTGAAAAAATAGTCGACTTTGTATCGAATGACACGAATACGGCAAATTTTCTTCGGGAAATTCGTGAAAATTCGATGCAAAAGAGAACTGAACCTTATTGCAGATAAAGTCTAATTTTTATAACTGCTCGTGGGGAGCAGTTTTTAACGAGGTTGTTTCTGAACGCCCTGAGCCTTTTACTCCTCAGATGCAGGTGTTTCCTCGCCTTTGTTCTCTACAGAGACGTTCAGAGCAGCCTTCCAATTTGGAAGGGCCTGCTCCAGCTTCTGGCGGGGAATTTGCGTGGCGCGGCGGCAGCGTGGGCAGTGCGCGTCATAGTGGTGCAAATTCTCTGCCTCCATTTTTTGCAAAGCGGCCAGTATTTCATTGCGACTGATGGCATAGGGGGTCTGACAAAAAGCGCAACGGATGTTCATGGGGAGAATCCTTTCTTGCGACAAAGGGGAGGACATAAGCCTGAGACGCTTGTCTCTGGTCCAAACATCGCAGGCGAGAGGGACTTTTCTAATTCTACTCTGACTTTGCAGTCCGATTCAACCATTCTTCACGGAGGATACCCATATAAAGCATATCCCAGCGTTTTCCCTCACGTAGCAGGCAACCGCGCAATCGCCCTTCATGGCGAAAGCCGGCCTTTTCATAAGAGCGTATCGCGCGCGGATTGTACTCAAAAACATTAAGAGTAACGCGATGCAAGTTTAGCTCAAGGAAAGCATATTCAAGGATGAGTTGCATAGCCTCTGTGCCACACCCTTTTCCCCAAAAATCGCGCTGACCGATTCCCAGGCCAACAAAAGCCTCGCGGTGATTCCAGTGTACCACCTCCAGGCTGATGTCTCCCAACAAACGCTGATCCGCGCTGGAACGAATAGTGAACCAGAAAAGATTGTTTTTGCCTTCCGTCAGTTCTTTGTCCAGCCAATCCTTGATTGTTTTCGCAGAATGCAACCGCGGCGGCGAAGTATCCAACAGCCGTTTGAACTCCGAATCGCGGTTCCACTCTGCCCAATGCTTGCTCACCTCGTCCACATCCAGAGCAACCAGGGTAACCAGTTTCCCTTTTAGCAAATCTTTCATTCTACCTGTCCTTGAAAATTCCACCATTCCTGGCGTAAAAGCCCCATAAACAGGCTGTTTGTTCGCCGTCCATCGCGTAAGATATCCTGGCGAACAGCGCCTTCCAGGCGGAAACCCACCTTTTGGTATGCCTTCAAAGCACGCTCATTATATGAGTGTAAGGCCAGTGAAACGCGCTTCAAGTTGAGCTCAAGAAACCCAAATTGAACGATCAGGCGCATAGCGTCGCTGCCATAACCTTTTCCCCAATATTCGCGCTCGCCGATGGCGATGCCAATCCACGCGTCAGAATGTTCCCAGATGGGGTGAATGCCAGCATAGCCGATCAGCCGATCGCCCTCCAGCGTGCGAATGGAGAAACGAAAGGGAGCGTTCTTAAATTCATCCCGTTTCTCTATCCATTCCCGATGCTTTTTTGCCGACCACAATTGCGCCGGATCGCTATCGGCCAGGCGATGGTACTCACTATCTCGATCCCAGCGAGTGAAGGTTTTGGCCATTTCCTCTGGCAATTCATTCGCCAGACGGACCAGGGTGCCGCGAAAAAGGTCTCTCATTGTCGCTCTTAACCTTTGAACTGGCCTTCCCATTCCGAGCGTAACTGTCCGAGCAGCAACAGATCCCAGCGGCGACCATCGCGCTCCAGCGCCTGTCTGCGTCGCACCTCTTCTACAAAGCCAAATTTTTGGAAGAGCCGCAAAGCGCCCTCGTTGTATTCCGGGATCATGGCGCTAACCCGATACAGGTTCAATTCGGCGAATGCGAATCGCAGCAGCAGACGAAGAGCCTGGCTGCCCAACCCCCGGCAGCGGTCTTCAGCCGAGCCGATTCCGAGACGGATCCAGCCATGGCCATTGCTCCAATCAATCCATTCGATGAGAGCCTTGCCGATCAGATGGTCATCGGTGCGGGCGCGGATGGTGAAGTAAAACAGGTTTTTCTCTTCTTCCATCTGTTTTTCGATGGCCTCGTATTGCTTTTTGACCAGAGCCGGTGAAAGGGGGCGCATAGGCTGCATCTCCATCAAGCGCATGAACTCAGCATCGTGCGTCCATTGCGACTCGATTTCGGGATGCGTATCGTAATCAAGGGGGCCAAAGCGAATATCGGGGCCTTCAAAAAGTTGCGTTTGAATATTAAACATCATTTCTTTCTCCAAAGGAAAATCACCACAGGCATTTTGCCTGTGGTCAGCAGGTAAATTAAATTACCTGAGTTCGGGACAAGTCGTTATCTGTCATGCCCGCACAAGCCGACTGGAAGTCGGCCAGTCCATTTTTGCATCTGAAAATCTATCATGGCCGCGAAGATTCTGTATCCTGCTGTCCTTGCGAGCGAAGCACCTGCCCTGCGAAGTCCCCGAAGGGGGGCGAAGCGTGAGGGATGCAGACCTGCTGCGGAGGGAAGGGGTGGGGGCCGGCAGTGAAGATGGTACGTGCAAAATCTCGTCCCTGAGGTCGTTTTTCATGCTTTGTCCGCCAGTTGCGCAAAAGTCAGGTTAGCCTGCCGGGAGATGGCTTCGACGGAAGAACGCCGCCTCGCCATGACAACCCAATTCGGGCGAACCCCGAATCGACGTTAAATCAGCCGTGGGTGGGTGTGCCGTAGCCGATGATCTCAGGGCACGATGCGGCCAGCGAGCAAGTCAGCCAGCACTTGTTCGGCCAGTTGCTGTTTGCCGGGGGTGAGTACATTGGGGTCCACATCTGCAAAGCCGAGTGGCGATTGGACATTTATGCCACCCTGTCCTGCTATCAGGTCGGGCCAGGCGGTTTGAATGGCTTTGATAACGTCTGCTTGCAGGGTCACCACCCAGCCGGCCGGCAGCGGGTCTGGCGGTTTGACGCCGAGGATGGATGTGCCGGTTGTGCCAATGTAGTTGAGCAATTCAGGAGTCGCTACGTCGGGATAGACATAAATGGTGTCTACCTGGCGTTGCAAGATGAGATAGTCGGCATAGGCGCTGTAGCGAGCCGGGTCCTCATCGGCGGGGATTTCAATGGATTGCGGATATTTCCAGTTGACAAAGTAAAACGGCAGGCACAACCCACAATAATAGGTCATGCCATTGGAGAAGGCGCTCAGGGCTTTTTGGGCATCGGCGTTATCTTTGGGGAGGATCATGCCGATGCGATAATCGGGGGTAATCATGGCGGCGATATAACCGGCCATGAAGGCGGGGACTTCGGGTTGGCTATTGCCGCTCAGCACACTGATGTTCCCACCGGCGGTGACTTCGGGGATGTTGATGGCGAGAAATTGAGCCTGTGGGGCGACCGCGGCCAGCGTAGTCACACCGGGATCGGGCGGCAGAACGATGACGACTTTGAGGGTCGGATCGCTCACATCGTCCCTGGTGAGGGTGTTGCGCACTTGAAAACGGAAGCCAGAGCCTTGTGCCAGGTCGTAAACGACTTTCTGGTAAAGGTCGAAGGTTTCTTTTTTCATATCGGCTGGCAAGACCAAAAGTGCCAGCGGCGTGGAAGGTGTGGGAATAAGCGTTGGCGTGGGAACAGCCGTTTCAGTAGGGGGGAGAGTTGCTGTTGGCGTGGCGGGTGCGTTGCAGGCATTGAGAATCAGCAAAACGAAAAAAAACCAGGATAGTTTCGTTCGCACGGGGAATGCTCCAATTTTCGAGAATGTTCGAATTATACGCTAAACAGCAAGAAACAAAACAGGCCACGCCTGAGACGTGACCTGGGGGAAAGAGGAGCAGTGAATTATTTGGCGTTGATTTTGATTTTCTTCGGGCGGGCCGATTCGGCTTTGGGGAGTCGTAGGGTCAGGATGCCATCGTTGATCTTCGCTTCGACGCGATCGGCGTCAATGGGGGCGGGCAGGCGCAAGGTCCGGGCAAACGAACCGTTGGGCAGTTCTTTCAGCAGGTAGTCGGCTTCTGCCGTAGTCTTGTATTCGCCTTCGATGCGGACGATGTCATCCATCACTTGAATGTCGAGGTCATCCCCTTTGAGACCGGGGACAAAAGCGGTCAGGACGTACCCTTCTTCGTCTTCGCGCAGATCCACCCCAAGGAAGAAATCACGCATCGGCGTCTCGGAGGTGGACATCCAGCGGCGCATCATGCGATAGGGGCGAGGGAAAAAGTAGTAGGTCATGGCTTCACTCCTTTTTTACCGTTCAAATTTACCGATATGATAGAGGGCGAGTATTGGAATCGCATTGGAGGGAGAGTAAAAATTGGTTAACAAAAAGCAGTCATTTTTTCAGGGGATTGAACATTCGTGCTAAAATGATGTAGGAATAACCAAATTTATTCGAGCGAAAAACTATGAATGAAATTTTTGTCCATTCTTGCGAAACCATGCCTGAGCTGGCCGATCACAGTGTGGCATTAACTGTAACTTCGCCTCCTTACTGGAACGCGATAGATTATGACATTCATGCTTCTGATAAGCGCCAGCATTATCGGACGCGCACCTATAGCAACGGTTATTCAGAATATACGGATTATCTTACCTGGCTGGAAAAAATTTTCACAGAGGTCTTGCGCGTCACAAAGCCGGGTGGGTTTTGTAGCATGGTTATTGGAACGGTTTTGTTTAACGGCAAGCACTATCCCGTGCCCTTTGATGTAACTTCGCGTCTCACTCATATTGGGTGGGAATTTCATCAAGATATTCTCTGGCATAAATGCACTGCGGGAGTCAAACGGGCGGGCGTTACCATCCAAAAGCCATATCCGGGGTATTACTATCCGAATATTATGACGGAATATATCCTTGTTTTTCGAAAACCTGGTCCGCCTATCTATCGAAATAGAAATGAGCAAGAAAAACATGATGCTGAGATACCGATAAACAGATTGTTTACCATGGATGTGGCAAACAATATCTGGCATATTGCGCCTGTGCCCCCTGACCATATTGATCACCCTGCTCCGTTTCCTGAAGAGATTCCGTATCGCCTTATTATGATGTATTCTTATCCAAATGATCTCGTCCTTGATCCGTTTGCAGGTTCGGGGCAAACATTAAAAGTAGCCCACTGGTTGAAGCGCCGATATGTGGGATATGAGATTATTGAAAAATATGCCAGGCTATCCAGGACGCGCATTAACGAATCGTTAGCGATACGTCCGCAACAGCTTGTGGCTGTTTTTGATAAAGTTGGTCTGGACGAGCCGGTTTCTTCTAATCCCGGCAAACCTGCAAGAAGAAAATTTCAGGAGGGAGAGGAGATAAGCCAGCCAAAATTATTTGAGTCACAACCCGATTAAACGGTGACAAGAGGGCAACATGTCTTTGGAAAGCGCCGTCCTTAAAATTTCAGGATCTTTGTCGAACCTTCCAAAGTATTGGGATGGAAAGCAATCTATTCTAGAAATGCGGGATCAGGATTATCCTCATTGGCGTCAGATGGAATGGATAGGGTTTTACTTCCAGTTTCTTTGTGCAAAACATCTTTCTGGTCTTGTTCAGATGCCAGGCCCAAAATATGGGAGTGTTGAATTTGATGGTTTCCTCGAAATTCCGTGGGATTTCAAAGCACACGCAAGCAATACTAGCAGCCATCAAGTGATTGTGAATGACTCAAGCGCAATCTCGCGAGGAATACAAGATTATGGAAGTGTAGGGGTAATTTTAGCTGTGGGTAAGGTGGAATACAATGATGTGGATCGCAGCTTTCAGCAATGGCATAATCAGATCAAGGGTGGTATGTCTTCGTATGAGATGGAAAGGATTAAGCGTGGGGCGTGGTCCCGATTGCGGAAAACTTCTTTTGCTCTCCAACAAATCTCGTTTATCCAGATTACTGATGAAACTCTGGTAAAGTGCGGCTCGTTTCAGCAAGATTTTAGAAATTCAAATGGCAGACCCCGTAAAGCAAAAGTTCTTTTAGATCTTGAACAGTTGGATGATGAGATTATTTCTTTCATAGGTTTTGCGTAACATCCGTACCTCATTTTTACCCGAAGAATTAAAACCGGCTGGCAGTTGTGCCAGCCGGTTGCGCTTTGATCTGTTGCTCAGGCAGGATCAGGGCCGATCGATGACGAAGAGCGGGGATGTCCAGGTTTCCCAGTGAGCGGGGTTGGAGGCATCGCCGTTGGCTTTGAGCACCGAAATGACGGCATAGTAGGTGCCATCAGGCACAGTGTAGATTTTGTTGCCGGCAAAAGTGGTGCCATCGAAGGGGAAGGCAAAGAAGCCAGTAGCCGTGCTGTTGCGTGGCAGGTATTCTTCGTTGAAGGCGCGATGCCAGGCTTTGCCACTCTGGGCGAAGATTTCCATGCGGAACAGGCGTGACTGATGATCGAAATGTACCAGGAAGAAGGGGATGTCATTGCCCTGCATGGTGAAGGTAGCGCCGTCCGTTTGCTTGACGTAGCTGCTGCCAACTACTTTTGCCAGCCAGGGGAACCCAAATGAAGTGGGCACCAATACCTGACGGGCCTGGTAATCGCCGATGTAGCCTGCAAACGGAACGCGATACATTTGCCCGCCACCCTGTGGCGTAAAGACGATGTAGCCGCCATACAAACCGCCTACTGGCGAACTGGCTGGATAAATGGTGGCGGTCACCGTGGCCGTACCACCTGCCGGGACGGTGACTCTTGGCGTGCTGAAGGTAACCGTGGCGTTCGAAGTGAAGAAGGATGGCGTGAAGGTGTTGGCACCGGTGGAGAGAGCATTAATGGCTGGAGAGAAGAATGGAGATTTGACTCACCCTGCCACTTGTGGTATTATCTCGCCACAATTAAATAGCCCCAAACGGCACTCTTATCCAGAGAGGCGGAGGGACCGGCCCTGTGAAGCCTCAGCAACCTGTTTTAGTCCGGCAGTCAGTAGTCCAGTGGTCGAATTGTCTGTTACCAGCAAACCGACGAGGCGACTACGAGACGAGCGACTAAACGACTCATTCAAGGTGCTAATTCCGGCAGTAGGGATAACCGCAAGGTTATCTAACTTTCTGGAAGATGAGAGGGCAGCCTGCAATGTACGCATATTGCCCTTTCTTGCCAGAAGGGGCAATTTCATTCTTAAACGAGGTGTAACAAATGAGCACAACTTTTATGACTTCACCAAAGCTACTGTTCACGTCCGAATCCGTGACCGAAGGTCACCCGGACAAAATTTGTGACCAGATCTCCGATGCTGTCCTCGACGCCTGTCTGGAACAAGACCCCTACTCCCGCGTCGCCTGCGAGACTGCCACCAAAACCGGCTTTGTCATGATGCTCGGCGAAATTACCACCCGCGCCAATTTCAACTATGACGAACTGGCGCGCAAGGTGTTGCTGGATATCGGTTATGATGACAGCGAAAAAGGCTTCGATGGAAATACCTGTGGCGTGCTGGTCGCCATTGCCAAACAATCTGGGGATATTGCCATGGGCGTGGATAAATCCCTGGAAGCCAAATCCGGCGAAATGAGCGAAGAGGAGATCAACTCCATCGGCGCCGGCGATCAGGGCATGATGTTCGGCTATGCCTGCAACGAGACCCCCCAACTGATGCCAATGCCCATTTACCTGGCTCACAAACTTACCCGTCGCCTGACCGAACTGCGCAAAAACGGCACGCTCCCCTGGCTGCGACCGGATGGTAAAAGCCAGGTTACCGTGGAATATTCTTACGGCAAGCCCAAGCGCATTGACACGGTCTTGATCAGCACCCAGCACGCGCCCGATATTTCCCACGGTGAAATTCGCGAAGCCGTCATTGAGCACGTGATCATGCCCACCCTTCCCAAAGAACTGCTGGACGGAGACCTCAAAATTTACGTCAACCCGACCGGGCGCTTTGTGATTGGCGGCCCTATGGGAGATTCTGGCGTCACCGGGCGTAAAATCATCGTGGATACCTACGGTGGCATGGGACGTCATGGCGGCGGCTGCTTCAGCGGCAAAGACCCGACGAAAGTGGATCGCTCTGCTGCTTATGCTGCCCGCTGGGCCGCCAAAAACGTGGTCGCTGCTGGCCTGGCCGATCGCGTCGAAATCCAGGTGGCTTACGCGATCGGTGTGGCGCACCCGCTTTCGGTAAACGTCGAAACCTTTGGCACCGGCAAAATCCCCGATGAAAAGATCGCCGATCTGATCCTGGAGCACTTCGACCTGCGCCCCGGCGCCATCATCCGCGACCTCGATCTGCGCCGCCCCATCTACCGCAAGACGGCTGCCTACGGTCACTTCGGACGCGATGACATCGAATTCCCCTGGGAGCGCACCGACAAGGCCGAAGCCTTGCGCAAAGCAGCCGGCTTGTAACTAAAAAACGTCCATTCAGGATAAAACCCATCTAAAAATTCGGCCGAATTGGGTTGTCATGGCGAGACGGCGTTTTTCCACCGAAGCCATCTCCCCGCAGGCTAGCCTGACTTTTTTGCCACTGGCGGACAAATCGTGAAAAACACCTCAGTAGCAAGATTTTGCACGTACTCACGTCCATGCGGGCGTATCCCAAACTCAGGTTAAAAAACTTCCGAAGCTCGCAAGCTTCGGAAGTTTTTCTTTCAGGGCTGTTCCAGGCCGTGCGCCTCCAGCCAGGCTGCATCCGAAAGAATCTCGGCGGTTGCTCCGTCAGCCACAATGCGACCGTCATCCATCACAAGTGTGCGTGGGAACAATTCCTTCACCATAGCCATATCGTGGGTGGAAACCAGCATGGTGATGGGCAAGTCACGCAACAGGCGAATCAACGAGCGCCGCGCACGGGGGTCAAGTCCTGCCGTCGGCTCATCCAATACCAGAATTTGCGGGCGCATCGAAAGAACCGTGGCAATTGCAATGCGCTTCTTCTCACCTGTGCTCAGGTGATGAGACAGCCGATTGGCATAAGCTGACATGCCCACGGCGGCCAACGCCTCCTCCACTCGGGTGTGAACTTCCTCTTCCGGCAAACCCATGTGAAGCGGACCAAACGCCACATCTTCGAATACGGTGGGGGAAAAGAGCTGATCGTCCGGATTCTGGAAGACGAGACCCACCATGGCTCGGATCGCCGCCAAACGGTCGGGTGTGAGGCGCACCCCGCCGATGCGAATCTCGCCGCGACCGAGGAGAATCCCGTTCAAATGCAGCATCAGAGTGCTTTTTCCGGCACCATTCGGCCCCACCAGCGCCACTTTATCTCCCTCAGCCAGACGAAACGAAACACCCCGCAAAGCCACATGACCATCGGGATAAGCGAAATGTAGATCGCGCACCTGCAAAATATCCCCATCGCTTTCAAGCATTGAAGTAATCGGTTTCATTTGATGTTGAACAGGATTCATCTTAACCAGCCAATCAATTGAATGATCACAAGGATCGTTAAAAACAGTCCCAAAATCAGCCAATCGCGACGAGTGAAGAGATGGGGGTGAAGAGTTCGCAAATGGCCAGAAAAGCCCCGCGCCAGCATGGCGTTATAGATTCGCTCAGAGCGCTCGTAACTGCGCAGGAACAACTGCCCGGCCATGTAACCGGTTACCCGGCCTCGCCACCACACGCTCCCTCCTGACTTTTGGCCGGGCGCGGCCGCCGAACGCGCTTGCCTGGCCCGCAGCATTCTCAGCACCTCATCGCCCAATACGAAAAGATAGCGGTACAAAAACGCCACGATCGTGGTCAAGACGCCCGGTACCCGCAAGTGCTCCAATGCATGGATCAGATCGGGGAATGGCGTGGTCGCCACCAGCAAGATTCCCATTTGCACCGAAAGCCAGGAGCGCAAGAGCACGCTCAAAAAGCGGATCAGGCCCACATCGGTTGGAATCAGACTCAAGCCGAGGAAGCGCCATTCTGCCAGAGGATGTCCCTGCGGCGAAAAAATGGCGCTCACCGCTGCCAGAGCAAACGGGAAAGCGATAAACGAGCGCTTGAAAGTGAAACCTAGCCCCAATGACGAAAGGTCATTCGCAATGAGCAACACCAGCCAGGAGACCAGAAACGCCAACCAGGCGCCATCGGGTAAAAGTGCATTTGATGCAATAAACCCGACCGCCGCTACCACCTTGATTCGCGGGTCGAGGCGATGAACCAGGCTTTCAGCATGATGGTAACGATCAAAGGCGTCAAAGTGTGTCATTTATTTCCACGCAATGAGCGGGCCAGCAGAATCATCAGAGAAAACACCACCAGCACACCTACCGCGCCCGCCACAATTGTGGAGAGCGGGGTTGGTCCCAGCAAAGGGATGGTGTAATTGGGTAAAACCTGAAATGGTGCACCCTGGGCACGATGCAAAAAACCGGCATCTGCCGCCACCCGTTCCAGGCCATCGGGGTACGCCGATGCTAGCGGAGAGAGCACCGCTGCCAACAAGGCCAGGGCTACACCGGCATACACCCAACCCCGACCACCCTTCTCTATCGTGGCCGCTCCATTCAGCAAATCAGGCCGAGCCTGCTGAATAAACGCCAGCGCGGCCACGGTGATGATCGCCTCGCCAACGCCGATCAACGCATGGACGCCCAGCATCGCCGGAATGACGATCTCCAAACGCGAAGTACCGCTCAACCACAACTGCAGCGAGGTACTCAGCGCGGCGCTCATGGTAGCCACCCAGGCTGCCACGGCGGACACTCCCAAACGCACGTTTTTGGGCGCAGAAGCAACCAGCCGATACAGGCCAAAGCCAATGGCCGCGGTGAGAATGCCCATATTGAAGATATTGGCTCCCATCACCAACAGGCCGCCATCCTGAAACAACAATCCCTGAACCGCCACCACGGCCGTCATGACCAAAATTGCCGTCCACGGGCCAAGCACCATCGCCGCCAGTGCTCCGCCCAAAAAATGCCCAGAAGTACCCCCTGCCACCGTAAAGTTGAGCATTTGCGCGGCAAAAATAAACGCCGCCATCACGCCCATCAACGGAATCTGTTTTTCGCCCAGCGATTCTTTCGTTCTGGAAATGGCCAGGCCTACCACAATGAGCGTGATCGCCCAAAAGAACAGCGAAATCCACAGACTCAAAAAGCCATCCGGGATGTGCAGAGGAGCGGGAGAGTACAACATTTTTACCTCCTACCTTGCTGGCAATTTGAACAAAGTCCCCAAAACGTGAGATGACGGTCTAAGAAGCGAAATCCGCTGGCTGCTTCCAGCGTTTCGTAGAGCGAATTCAACACGGTATGCGGCACCTGGATCTCACGGCCACAATTGCGGCAAATGATATGGTGGTGATCCGCCTCCGCAATCTGATAGGCCAGATGCCCGCCAGTGCGCTGCACTGGCTGAACCAGACCGTTTTGCGCCAGGAATTCCAACGTGCGATATACCGTCGGCTCACTCAGGCCCGGCACAAAGTTACGGGCCATTGCGAAAATTTCTGCCGGCGAAAGATGGTTATCCGCCTGTTGCAGCACGTGCAGAATCGCCATCCGCTGTGGCGTCATTCGAAACCCACGTGCCCGTAGCTGTGGAGCATAAACCGTACCGCAAGACATCCCTGTGCCTTTCTTATTGCAAAAAGTTGCAATAACAAATTCATTATACTCGACCTCCGAGGTCGTAGAGGCCTCGGAGGCTGTCTTTTTACTGTCGCCAATTGGCCTGGAAATCTTACGGCACCCAAATAAACTGAATCATGGAAAACAGGTAAGGCACACCAGCGACATATTCCACCCCCACCAGCCAGATGCGCCAATCCAGGTCTACATTGGGCGAGGCCGGCTTGAGAACCTTCACCACGTTGATATTGGCATATTCGTCAGGCCAGGTCACACTCCAGCCAGGCACGCTAAGATCATTACAAGTTGTAGTGTGTGCCACCCCAAAAACCTTCTGCAAATCAGGGACAACCACCTCATGAAATGCGCCCTTGATTTCTGATCCACTGGCCGGGTGCGCTCCCCAATTGTGGACAAAGGTACTCTCAAACACCCAGCGGGCATGTTCCGCGTCGAAATTAATTGGGTGGCCGCTACGATATAGCCAGACATCCAGGCCATGCAAGGGGCTGACCAGGTTCTGCAAAGCCACGCCATCCGAATTCATCAAGGCGCGTTCGAATTTGCCCATCAGGTCGAGCACTTTCTGATCGCAAACAGCAGAAGGCGGCACATACTCGGTCAAATAGCGGGAATTGACCCAGCCGGTGCCTCCCGAAGGAGTTTGAACTTCGACCCAGAGGGCGTTATCTACCCGAGCGGAGGGTCCGGTGCGGATCACTGCGGTGAACGTGGGCGGGAACGAGGCAATCACGCGGTATCCTGCCCCCGGACCAGCGCGAACGTTGAGGACATCGCCCGGGGAAACGAGGATCACCGCGTACGGTCCGGAGGGTGAACCGGGGAGGATGATTACTCCGGGAGTCGGAGAAAACTGGGGCGGGGAAGTCGGTATCGCCGGCGGCTGACTGGTCGTCGTAGACGATTCAACAGGTGGAACGGTAGAGACCGGCAACGTGCTGGTCGGAGGCGGCGAGGTCAGGGTCGGAAGAACGAAAACGGTGGGCGTAGGCAGCGGGGCGGCAATGGGTAAAGTGCAGGCAAGCAACACGCTCAACAGCACCAGGGAAGGGAAAAGACGGGTAAAGGATTGTATTCTCATCTCACATCTCCTTCTAAAACGGCGCCCCCTCAATCAGTATACACTCTTTAGAATGCGAGTCAATCGGAAAAAATCAACGGTTTTCGGGCGAAAAACAGACCCCCAAAGTCCGCGAGACTTCGGGGGCCCGTTTTGTTGCTTGATCTTCAGATTCAATCAAGGTGTGCCTTTTGCTTGTTGGGCCATTTTCTGAGCCACTTTCTTTGCGACCATGCCAAAGCCAGCTATCGGGTTTGCCAGGGTAGCCAGGACGACATCTAAAATATCCGGCGCCATGCGCTGTACATTGCGGAGGTGACGTGCCAGAGTGCTTTCGTCGGCTTGTTCGCCTTTTTGGGCCTCTTTTTCCACTTCCTGCAACTCGGCTTTGACATCTGTTTTCTCAATGGGTGAGAGGGTGGGGTGTTCATCTACCATCTTGTAAATGGTCACAAAAGTAGGGGCGTTGGTCACCGAATTTGAATGGACGACATTGTTGTTTCCCACCACGATATTGCTGCCACTTACATTTCCACCGATGACCACACTGCCATCACCGGCGCGCAACGAACGTTTTCCTTTCGCCATTTTATCCTCCATCTGGAAACAAAAGGTCACTTAACGCCTATCGTCTTCATTTAGTTTTGGTGCGATGACCACGCGGAAGCCCAAATCGTCATTGAACATCAAGGGAATAGACCAATTGCAAAACGAGCAACGCACGAACCACTGGTAACCGATCCATGAGCCGCCACGCACCACGCGGTAGCGACGATCTTCATCATACCAGGTATTTACCCATTCCCAAACATTGCCGCTCATATCCCAGGCGCCCACCGGGCTGGCGCCCTGCGGGAATGTGCAGACGGCGGTCGTTCCACCCAGGCCAGAGCCGGAGGGTTCGCTATCCCAGGTGTTGGCTGCATTTTTGTCGAAGGCATCTCCCCAGGGATATTCGCGGCCTTCGGTGCCACGGGCGGCGCGCTCCCATTCTTTATCCAGGGGTAAGCGCACTACGTAGCCTTCAGGCAAAGCGACGATTTTGGTAGTCAACCAGTTGCAATAGGCTTCCGCCTCATACCAGTTAATGCCTACCACCGGCACAATGGGGTTGCTCAATTCGACATTATGCCAGTAATATGGAGCACTACGCCGCGGGGAAGGGCGATGCTCCAGCCACTCGCGCTCGACTATTTCCAAATCTTGCTCATCATATTTGCCAGTACGCCAGGCCCAACCTGCCTCGCTCCAGAATTGAGGATTATGATAGCCCCCTTCTTGTACAAAGCGAGCGAATTGAATGTTGACGACCGGATATTTGGCGACCCAAAAATTATAGGGAATCTCAACGATCTCTTTGCGCGTCCCATAGTGGAATGGGCCGGCTGGCACTTCAACGAAGCGATCCAGGTCACCGGGGCGCCAGCCAAGACGACCCAGCAGCAAGCCGGCGCGCCGCCTGAGCTCAGGGCGAACCGCCCCATCTTGCATGGTCGGGATCAATTCCTGGATGACGTGCTCCCGCGTCTTGGGCAAGACACCGCCAGGCCAGGTATCGAGCACGGCTTCACCGGCCAACACCACCGCCTCGCCACGCGGGCCTGGTTTCAACTCCACCAGCAAATCAACGGTTTCGCCAGCTACTTTAGGCAATTGTTGACGCAGACCAAGATAGCCAATGGTGAGCAAGGCCACTTCGCGCCAGGCCTGCTCCCCAACGTGCGGAGCGAGTACTTCCACGATGGGGCCAGCATTGCCCTGTCCACCCAGGGCAATAGCTACCGCTGCCAGGTATTCTTCAAACGTCAGGTGGATAAAGCCATACTCTCCGGGGCCGCGTTCCAGCAACAAAGCTGCATGTTCACGGACATCGTTCAAAAACTGGTGTGCCGAAAGCTGGGGGGTGGGATCGCCTCGTTCGGTGAAAATTTCTTCTAGCTTGCGGCGCAAATCTTCGCGGCGAACCAGCCCAACGCCAGGGCTGACCTCGTGCATCCACAAGGCCAGCGGAGCCAGGACGCGGACGGTTTGAATTTCATCGAGGTCGCGGCTGGGGGCGCGTCCGCTCAGGCTGCGGGCGCGGTTCCAGGTTGAGAGCAGGGTGGTGACGTATTGATCATATAGCTGGACGCGCCGTTCGGGGAGCGAAACTCCCTGGCGCTTCATCAAGGCCAGGATGGTCAAAAGCAGTGGCGTGGAGGCCAACTGGCGCACCCCCGGATTCTGGCGAATGGCCTCCAGCAATTCGCGGCGTTCCTGCTCGGCATCGGCTTTGGCAGTGAGGGTATTGCCCTGCGCTTGTTTTTCGATGGTGTGCATCCAGCGAGCGACGAATTCTTCAATTTCATCATCCTCGAAATCTACCAGGGTGCATTCCACCAGGTCTTCAGCGGAGGGGCGCACGGCACGGTAGCCGACAACGCGACTGGTGAGGACAAATTTATTGCCACCGCGGCGATGGAAAGCATAAAAGTCGGTCACACGTTCGACGACTGTATTCCGCATTCCCAGGTCACGAATTTCATCCAGACCGTCCAGCAAAATCAAGGCCCGGCCGGCTTTGAGCGCCTCATGAAGCATGGCGCCGATGGGCAGATGAGCGCCGATCCCGGCAAAGTATTCGGCGATAAAGTCATCGAGAGGAATATCGCGGGTTTGCAGAGCATTGGCAAAGGCGGCCAACGGGAGCAAGATAGGCAGACGATCGCCCAGGCCAAGCACTTCCCCTTCGCCGCTGGCCAGGCGCAGGGCCAGGTATTTGAGGAAAGTGGTCTTTCCCGCGCCCGGATCGCCCAGCACGATCAGGCCGGAGTGATCTTGCAGCACTTCCAACAGCGGAACGGGATCCCCTAACCGGGCAGAATACTGACTGCCCTCGTCCAGGTCGCGACCGGCCAGGCTCAGGCTGCGCGCCCAGGTCTCGCCTTCGGGCAGCTCCAGGCGGGCCTTGAGGGGGACATATAAATCAAGCAGGCCAAGGCGTAAGGGCACGCGATCAGAAACGCCCATGCCTTTCAGGCTGAGATAATAATGGCGATCCAGTAAGTAGTTGAGGTAGGCTTCGGTAGCCGCGCGCAGCTCATCGGCGGGCAGATCCGGTTGAAGGTCCTGCCAAAAGCGCTCGGCGAGAACGACCGTTTGGGCGTGGATGATAGTGCTATCGGTCACATCTCCTTTCAGGGCAATGCTCCGCTCTCCCACGCGGATATTTTCATGTGGAGTCGTGCTTTTTACCTGAGCCAGTTGGGCACGCAAAGCTTCAATTTCAGCTTCCAGCTCGGCAATTTTTTGGGCCACCACGTTATCGCCCAGTTCCTCACGCAGGGCTTCCAGGCCGGCGATTTTTTGTTTAAGTTGGGTGATTTTTTTGGGTTGTGCCATAGAACCTCTTCACCTGATTTCGCATAATAGTATACAACTTTTTTTAACAGACGACTTAACCAAATTGAAAGGTCCGCTATGTTTGCACTTTTAATCGAACTTTTACGTCAATTCGGGATAAGCACGGATCTGAATCTTGGCGCTCTGCCGGTTCCGCCTCGTACAAAATCCGCTCAAGCAGGGTTCGTATGGGCAGCACGGGGGTTCATCCCCGTACGGATATCGCCGTGCAGCCCTTCTGTCGTGTGGATTGCCGATCATTGCCCGCTGATAAACCGGTGGGATTGCGGCACAAAGGCGGCCACAGGCCGCCTGGCTCACTCAAGCGGACGGAATGGCTGGGGTTGAGTCGTCTTTTGCAAATTTACAAATGAGTCCACTGCAGAAACGAAATCACCGCTGAGATCACAGAGTACGCAGAGAAAAACTTAAGGTGAAATTCATAAGAATTCAAGATTTTGCGGCGAAATTTGCATAATCTGAAAGCGAGCTTGAAAACTCTCAGCGATCTCTGCGAACTCCGCGGTGGGTCTGACCTTTTTGCAGGAGAGTCAACAGATAAGGGAGCACTAAAAGGTTGTGGGTAAGATGGAAAACAGGGAAACGACTAGTGTCATTGCGAGGGGCGTCAGCCCCGAAGCAATCCATCTATTCCTTGCCGACCAGGAGATTGCTTACCCCTGCGGGGCACAGGTCGCCGCCTTTGGCGGCTCGCAATGACACAAAACGGCGTTTTTCGCCCACAGCGT
>DAOUAN010000029.1:0-13994 GCA_034433385.1 Anaerolineales bacterium
GCGACGGTGAACGTATTTCAGCAACAGGCGACGCTCCTCAGGGCGAATTCCCTGCCGCTGGCCAATGGCCTCGCTGATGGGGGCCAGTTGTTCAATGGGGCGGATGACGCGCTGGGTGAGCGCTCCCCAAAAGAACAGGCCGATGAGCAAAAATGTCCCGGCGGCGATCACGACGATGCGCCTGAGGATGATTTGGGTGGTGAACGCCACGGCGGTGGGGCGGCTGACGATCACTTGCCAGCCAATGCCGGCGACAGCTGTGCGCGTGTACAGGCGAGGCTCACCATCGGGCGATTGGAGAATGCGCGAATGCTCACCTGCGCTGTTCTCCTCCAGGGCCGCGGTGGGCAACAGCTCGCTGGCCGGCCGAAGTAAAAAGTTGGGATCAGGGTAGGCGATGATCTGGCCAGCCGAATCGATGATCACCACCTGAAATCCTTGCTCCGAGGCGTGCTCCGAAAGGATGGCGCTCAACGCCTGGCTCAGGCTTTCCAGCTTCAGGTTGGCTCCCACCAGGCCGAGGAATTTCCCTTGCGCCGACCACAGCGGCATGACGGCTGTGGCTACCGCCTGTTGGGTGGTTGGCGAAATACGTCCTTGTGAGACCAGCGGCTGGCTGCTGTGCAGGGCGCGCTGGAAATAGTCGCGAAACGAAAAATCTACCCCTACGGTAGAGCCTGGCCCGACCGGATAGTGGTAGAGCATGATGCCCTTTTCATTCAGGCGGTAGACCAGGTTCACATCGGCCCGGGTTTGCAGAATGACCCGAAAGATCGGTTCCATCCCGGCGGGGTCGGCAGCGATCACTGCCGGATAGGAGGCCAGTCCCTCCACCATTTTGAGCGCCCCGCCGATCGAGAGTTCAGTCTGCTGGGCGATGGCCTGTGCCAAAGAGAGATCGCTGGCCTGCACCTCGGAGCGAATCCGCTGGCCGATCAGACCATCGAAAACGATCAGGGTCAGCAGGAAAGGAATGATGAGCAGCAAATAGAGCGCCAGCAGCTGCAGGCCCAGGTTCTGGAAGAGGGGAAAACGGCGCGGCATGTTCGAATTGTACTCTGGAAAGAAAGCGGATTGCGCGGCGACCTTTCTTCAAAACAAGCGCGGCTGCCATTCTCCCACGTTCAGCGAGCCGCCGCCGGCGACGTGATGTGCCAGGCGAGTAGGCTCCGGCAGGCGATAGCCGGCGCAGCAGGCCAGGACAAATTCGACCGCGTGCGGCAGATCTATCAAATGACCGGGGGAGACATATACCGGCTTCACCCCGGGGCGAGTGCGTACCACCATGCCGATCACCTGCGTCGGGTCATGCTCATCGAAAAGTGGAGCGCAATCGCCGCGCTGAGGTCCGGGCATTTCATGGCGGCCATAAAGCCGAGATTTGGCTACGCCGATGGTCGGGCGCTCCAGCCACAGGCCCATTTGAGCAGCGATACCCAAATGACGCGGATGCGCGATGCCCTGCCCATCGAACAGCAACAGGTCAGGCAGCAGGGAGAGTTTTTCCCAGGCGGCCAGCGCGGCCGGCCCTTCGCGAAAGGAAAGCAGACCGGGGATGTAGGGGAAAGCGAGCGGCACTTCGGCCACTGCGCTGACCAGGGGGGCCAGGTTGGGGTAGCGCAAAACGACGATGGCGCAGCGCGCCAGCGCACCGCGGACGCTCACATCCACGCCGCCGACGCTTGTCACCGCGCGCCCCTCCCAGGTCAGGTGTAGACGCGTGGCCAGTTCGCTTTGCAGGCGTTCGGCCTCAGCCGGGGGCAGGTCCCAGCGATGCAGGGCAGGCTTGTTCATGATCTTAATCATACTGTACAGGACGAATCCTTCAAGCATTGTCTATTCAAAGTTTGCGAATTTGTTGAGGCGTGATTTCAGGATGCACATTTATAATTTGAGGGTATGCGGCTGCGTTCATCTCTGATTGCACCCCTGGCCAGCAAAGCCCAAATTATCACCCTGGCATTGGATTGCCTGGCTGAGCAACATAGTCTGCCCGATGAAGTCGTTGTTTTGCATACCCGCGCGGAACGCCCCGAAACGGCGTCCGCGCTGGCTCGTTTAAAGCGGGACTTGTCGCAGCGATATGCCCAGCTGCACTTTCGGAACATTGAATTGCAACACAATGGTCAACCTTTGCAAGATGTCCTCGCGCCCGAAGAAGTGGATGCCGCTTTTCGGGCGCTTTATGCCGAGGTGTGGCGCGCCAAACGCAACGAGAGACGGGTGCATCTGGTGATCTCCGGCGGACGGCGTACACTGACCGTCTTTGGGATGGCGGTGGCGCAGATGCTCTTTGATGATGAGGATTGCCTGTGGCACCTGGCCTCGCACCCGGCGTTGGAGGCTTCGGGGGCGCTTCACGCCGGACCCGGGGAGTGGGCGCGGCTGATCCCGATTCCGGTCATCCCCTGGGGGCGGCTCTCGCCGGTCTTCGACTCGCTCCGCGATGTGACCGATCCGCTCCAGGCCGCCCGCCGTCTGGCGAATTTGCGCCTGCGCGAGCAGTGGGATGCAGCGCGCATCTTCCTGCTCACCAAAGTCAGCGCCGCCGAACGCGAGGTGCTGGACTTGCTGGCCGGGGAGGGACTGAACCAGGCCGAAATTGCTGAGCGCCTCTCCCTCTCGCCGCGCACGGTGGAGAGTCATTTGCGCAATGCCTATCGCAAGGCTGCCGAACACTGGGATTTGTCCGATGTCAATCAGGCGCAACTGGTGCGTCTGCTGGCGCCCTTTTATCATTGGTCAGGAGGGGATTCAGGGAAAAAACGGATGACCTGATTTGTTTTTCTGCCTACAATCCATCCATGCCCGGCACAGGGGGAGAAAGGGGGAGACCGGGAGGATTGTTGATTTTCGATTTTGGATTTTCGATTTTGGATTTTCGATTTTGGATTTGCGATTTCGGGCAGTTGCCCGGTAAGGAGGTTGCATGGAAGAAAAAGTTGTAATGGCTGCGCTGGCGGGTCTGCTGCATGATGTGGGGAAGTTCGCGCAGCGGGGCGCGGAACGCGGTTCGCTGGAAGGCAAAGACGCTGCCCAAATGTACGGGCATTATCACGCCATGCTGACGGCGGATTTTTTGAAAGACATTCTGCCGTTTGGCGATGAAGTCCGTTTACCTGCCGCCAATCATCATGTGCCGCAAAGCCAGATGGATTGGGTCGTCAAAGCCGCTGATGTGCTTTCGGCGGGCGAGCGCGCCGACCTGCTCCAGCGCGAAGACGACCGCGCCGCTCAGCCGCGGCAGTTACTGTCCATTTTCAGCGTCATCGAAGCGGATAAGGTGTGCTGGAAAAACGACAAGTCAAAATGGCATTTCTTCCCGCTGGAAAAACTGGCGCTGTGCGAAGACGTCATTTTCCCCGGCGCGGCGCTGCCCGATGAAGAGGTGTGGGGAATTTACGAATCCTTGTGGCGGGATTTTGGAAAAGAGGCTGAAGCACACAAGGGCATCACGGACCCCGAAACCTACCTGGAAGCCATGCTCGCCCTGCTCCAGCGTTACGGCTGGTGTATGCCCTCCGCTTATTACCGCACCCGCCCGGACGTCTCACTCTACGACCACAGCCGCATGACGGCGGCCCTGGCAGCCTGTTTGGTGGACTTCCCCGAAGCGCAGCTGCGCCAGATAGCCCAAAACTCCGAAACGGACGAAACCGAAGTCGCCCTGCTGGTGGGCGGGGATATTTCCGGCGTGCAGGATTTTATTTACACCATCTCATCGAAAGGCGCGGCAAAGATGCTGCGCGGGCGTTCGTTTTATCTGCAACTGTTGACCGAAGCAGTGCTGCGCTTCGTGCTGCGGCGCCTGGGATTGCCGTATAGCAACGTCATTTACTCTGGTGGCGGGCATTTCTACCTGCTGGCTCCGCTCAGCGCACGGGAGAAATTGTCCCAAATTCAAGCGGAAGTTGGAAAAATTCTGTACCAACAGCACGGCACGCAACTCTATCTGGTGCTGGGGTCTGCGCCGGTTCCTGCCAAAGGCTTTGGCGCGGGCAAATTGCAGGGTTACTGGCAGCAGATGCACAATCAATTGACGATTGCCAAAAACCGCCGCTATGCCGAATTGGGCGCAGACTTGTATGAGGTGTTCAAGTTGCCAGAATACGGCGGCAACCCGGCTGACGCCTGCTCCGTTTGCGGCGACGACAGCCGCGGCGCGAGCAACTGGGACGAATGGGAAGGTCAATCCAAAATCTGCCCGCTTTGCCGTTCCTTCGCCGAAACCCTGGGCAAAGACCTGCCCGACGCCCGCTTCCTGGCGCTGACCTTTGGCGAACCGCGAGCCAATGACCAAAAAGCCAGGACTGCGCTGGACATTTTGGGCTTGTTCGGCATGAAGGTTCAATTCCTGAAAGACGCCGGAGGACAGGTAGATGCTGCGCCCTGTGAGCGGGTGGTCCTGTGGGCGCTGGACGACCCCGAAGATGGCCGATGGCCCCAAACGAACACGCCCGCGCCGCACTGGCTGCGTTACACCGCCAACCGCGTGCCTGTCGTACACAATCAATCGGAAGCCGACAAAATCAACAAGCGACTTGGTAATGCACCGGACAAAGAGAAAGCCCGCGTTGGCCAGCCAATGACTTTCACACATTTGAACGTGCTTTCAGAAAGTGGCTTTCAGCGCCTGGGCGTCCTGCGCATGGACGTGGACAACCTGGGGAATCTGTTCAAAGACGGTTTGGGCGAGGCGTTTTCGCTCTCGCGCATGGCGGCGCTCAGTTCGCAAATCAGTTTGTTCTTCGAGGGCTGGCTCAAGCGGATTGTGGAAAACCCGGACTGGCAAAATCTGGTTTATACCGTGTATTCCGGCGGCGATGACCTGTTCCTGCTCGCCCCTTGGGATAAAACGCCCGCGTTGGCGCAAAAAATCGTGGATGATTTTGCTGCCTATAGCGCGCATCCCGGAATGCACATCTCCGGCGGCATGGCGTTCATTGACGGCAAGTATCCCATCTACCAGGCCGCCGAAGACGCCGAAGACGCCGAAAAACTGGCAAAAGACAACGGTCGCAATTCCTTTGCCTTCCTGGGCAAAGCCTGGAAGTGGGATGAATTCCGTAAATTGGATGAGCGCAAAGATGAGTTGGTCAATCTGGTTAAGGGCGAAAACGCCGCTGAGCGCAGCGGGCCCAAGAGCATTCTGCAAACCCTGCGCGCCCTGGCGCGAATGGAAGAAGACGCCCGTAAAGAATCCCGGCGTTCGGTGTGGGGACGCTGGAAGTGGATGGGCGCCTATCACCTGGCGCGCATGGAGGAGCGTTACAAGAACAACGCCGGCCTGAAAGCCAAAATTGCCGCCCTGCGCGAAAAACTGGGCGTCTTCGAACAGATTGAAGCCTGGGGCGCTGCTGCCCGCTGGGCGCAGTTGGAGACGAGGAATCGTTCAAATTCAGATTAAAACAGGAGGTTCGCTATGAGCGAGATTCAAACCATTATGACGGCTGACTCGACTGGTCAGCAATTGGTCACATTTGCAGAAAGAACCGCGCAACAGCTGGTCGCAAACCAATTAACGCGCGGCCAGATTCGCAACATTTTCACCGAAGTGCGCAAAATCGAGTCGCTTTGGGAGGTGGACCAGGAAAAAGCCCTGCGCCGCCTGGTGATGCTCAAACCGAAAATGGATTACCAAACAGCGCGCATTCCACAAGTGCAACGGCTCAAAGAAGTTTTGAGCGAGGCGATTGACGAGGTTGTCAAAGGCAAAGACAACAAAGAGAAAGACGAACGCTTTAAGCGTTTCATGAACCTGTTCGAAGCCATTCTCGCCTATCACCGCGCCAAGGGCGGGCGCAATTAACATACAGGAGGCTATCATGGATAAACAAATTCAACTCTACGGACGTGTTTTCATTGAAGCAAACATCAAAGCCCTCACCGGTCTGCACATCGGCGGCTCGAACACCGACCTGGAAATCGGCGGACTGGATAAAGCCGTCATCCGCAACCCGCTCACCAAGCGTCCCTACATCCCCGGCTCCAGCCTGCGCGGCAAGATGCGCTCGCAAATGGAGAAACTGCTCGGTCTGCCGCAAAACCGCAATATTGGTCAGGTGATCATTCACACCTGCAAAACCAAAGCCGACTTTGAGAAAAACGGCGGCTGCCCGGTTTGCACGGTCTTTGGCGTGCCTGCCGAAATGGATTACAACAACCACACCCGCCTGGTGGTGCGTGACGCGGAATTGACTGACGATAGCGCCCAGGCGCTGATTGACGCCCGCACCGACCTGCTCTACGGCGAACTCAAAACCGAAGTCGCCATAGACCGCGTCACCAGCGCCGCGACGCCGCGCACGTTGGAGCGCGTGCCGGCGGGAGCGGTTTTTGGTCCCGCCGAACTGGTCTTTGGCGTGTACGAAGCCGCCGACTTTGACCGACTGAAAGTCGTGACCGACGCCCTGCAACTGGTGGAAGATGATTACATCGGCGGGGCAGGCTCACGCGGCTCGGGCAAGGTCAAGTTCGAGGACATTCAGGTTTACGTCCGCAACGGGAAAGATTACAGTCAGAAAATCTGCTACCGCGAACAACCTTTCGAGAGCGTACAGGAACTCGCCAAAGAACTGCCGAACATTCAGCAATGGCTCAAATCTCAAATTCCGGTTGCGTGAGGCGCTTATGAACCTCGAAACCTGGAGTCTCACCGGCTCGACCTTTCACTTTAGCGAGCAGGGGCTGGGACAGGAAGAGACGCGCGCTGTCTGGTCATCTGACAGCCTGTTTGCTGCTCTGGTGGCGCGGTTGGCTGTGCTGGAAGGCGCGCAGGCAGTGAAAGAGTGGATACAGCCCTTTGAGGCTGGCGCGCCGTCCTTCTTGATCACGTCGCTCTTCCCATTTGCGGGCGAGGTGCGCTTCTTCCCCGTGCCGCTGGCGGCGGCATTGCCCAATGACCAGCCCCTGCCGAAAGAAATCCGCCCCAAAGACCTGAAGCGCGTGCAGTTTGTCTCTGAAAGCCTGTACCGCCAACTGCTCAACGGCAAATTACTGGCGGAAATTGAAGCTGGCACCACCAAACTGCACGGCGGCAAACTGTGGCTGACGCAAGACGAAGAAAAGTCACTCTCGAACCTTGCTCCAAAAGGAGAACTGCTGAAATTGTGGGAGATCGAAAAACGCCCGCGCGTCACGGTGGAACGCGCCACCAACGCCAGCACGCTCTTTCACACTGGCGCGGTGCATTTTGCCCCCGGCTGTGGGCTGTGGTTTGGCGTGCAATGGCAGGACGTGACCGAAAAAGCCCGCTTCGAGCATCTTTTGCATGATTTGGGCGAGGCCGGTTTGGGCGCGGAGCGCAGCGCCGGCTACGGTAAAGGGAAATTCGAGTCAAAAGGAACGCTGGAACTGCCCGACCCGCGCGGGATGTGGACGACCCTCAGCCGTTACCTGCCGCGCCCGGAGGAGATGCCCGCCTTCCGCGGCAAGCGTGCCGCCTGGAAGGTGGAAACGGTCGGCGGCTGGCTCGATTCGCCCCAAAAGAGTGGACAGCGCCGCCGCGCGCTCAACTTCGTGCAGGAAGGCGCCGTGCTGAGCCTGCCCGCCGGTCTTCAGCCGCCTTTTGGACGCCTGGAAGACGCCCGTCCGCGCTACAAAAGCGGGCCGGAATACCCCATCGAACACCCCGTCTACCGCTCTGGCCTGGCGGTGGCGGTCGGCTACGGAGGTGAGGCATGACCACACACAAACTCACCCTGCGCACGCTCTCGCCGGTTCACATTGGCACAGGCGAGGAGTGGCGGCTGGGATTTGATTTCGTGCTTGCCAATGGGCAAACCTGGATTTTCAACGAGGACGCCGTGTTGCAAGCCAAAGAATCGCAACTCAAACCCGATGGGCGCGGTCATTACCCCCTGCCCGGCAGTTTGCTGACCGAAAAAGACTTCGACAATCCGGGGCTGTTCCGCTACGTTTTGCGCGGGCAGCCACCCTCCGAAAAAGCCGATGCGCGCATGAAGCCGTTCATCAAAGACCCCTATGACCGGCCTTACATCCCTGGATCGTCGCTTAAAGGCGCTTTCCGCACCGCCCTGGCATGGACAGGCTGGCAAAGTGTAAAGATACCCGCTTTTTCGTTAAGAGACTTTCAATACTTTAATCAGCGAAAAAATACCTGGTCACCCAAGAATAACCCTGCCGATAGATTTGAGCGCATACTTTTTGAACCAGCAAATACACACAAAAACCCAGATTTTTGCAATCCGAATCTCGATTTGTTGCGCGCCCTGCAAGTATCCGACCTGCACGGGCCGCAGAAGCCCGGCGAAGGGTTGATAGCGCTCAAAGCGCAGGTGCTTACCCAGAGCGCGGCGCAATCGCCCATCGGGTTGGAAGCGCTGGTCGGTGAAGTGGAATTTCACGGCTCGCTGACGATTGACGATGCGCTCTTCAAGCCAATGGCTGCCAGGTTGGGTTTTTCCGACCGCAAACGCTGGCTGGATGAACTCTTGCCGCGCGCCCAAACACACAGCCGCGCCCGCCTGCAAAAACTGGTGACTTGGTTCGAAAACGTCGAGCCGCCAGCCCCATCTGCCGAGCGGATTGCCCGCTTCTATCGTGACCTGTTGAACGTCCAACTCGGTCCCAGGCAAGCCCTTGTGCAAATCGGCTGGGGCGCAGGCTGGGATGGCAAGACCTTCTGGACGCATTTGCAGCAGGACGAATATCTGTTCGAGCGGCTGGTGAGCGAATTTCGCCTGGATAAAGCCGGGAAGCGCAGCAAGCGCCGCCCCGGAGACCCTTTCCCCACCTCGCGCCGGGTTGCCATGAGCGGCAAAAAAGACGAAGCCAAGCCCGTTGCCCCCTTTGGCTGGGTGCTGGTGGAGATTGGGGATTGACGGATTTGCGGATTGATGGATTTTCGGATTGATGGATTTTCGGATTGACGGATTTGCGGATTGAAGATTGGAGCGTACATGAATCGCAAAGTAATTACCTTTCTCGGTATTAAGCCGCGCGATGCGGTGTATGAATGGAAAGGCAAAACCTACCCTGCCAAAGTGACGGCGCAGGCAATTCGGGAATTTGCCCAATTTGACGAGATGCTGGTTCTGGTGACCCCCGATGCCAAAACGCAAACCTTTCCGCTTTTGGCTGACTTGGGCGACGACCGCATTCGACCGGTGGATATTGTGGATGGCAAAGATACCGAGAGTATGTGGAAAATTTTTCAGACAGTTGTAGATAATGTTCAGGAACGCGAAACGGTCATCTTCGACATCACGCACGGCTTCCGCTCTCTGCCTTTCTTGGCTTTCCTGTTCATTGCCTATCTCAAATCGGCTAAAAATGTAATCATCGAAGCGGTTTATTATGGCGCGTTGGACATGCAAAAAGATGGCATTACGCCAATTCTCGACCTGACTGAATTTGTCACCCTGCTCGACTGGCTGACCGCCACCGAGCAATTCATCCAAACCGGCAATGCGCGCGGACTTTCGCTTTTGCTTAACCCCAAGAAGTCACTGCACGGCTCGCTTTTTGATGCCGCCGTCACGCTGGATACAATTTCACAGGCGGCGCGACTATGCCAACCATTTACGCTCATGCAGGAAGTGGGCAAACTCGGCGCAGCGCTTGACCAGGCTCAGAACGAACTGCAAATCACCGCGCCGCCCTTTGGCGTGTTGAAAAAACAGATTGTCGACGCGTTCGGGCAATTCCAAAATGACGGCCAGGACGTAACAGAAATGTTACGAACCGAATTTCACCTGGTGGAGTGGTACTATTCCAAAGGCCAAATCATTCAGGCTGTAACCCTGGCGCGCGAGTGGCTGATTGACGCTGTAACGTATCGCTTGGGGCAGCCGCTCGATTACCTGATTGACAATCGCATGCCGTTCGAGAAAGCCATTTCAGGTATTACGCTTATCGGCAAACCTCATCCTGAAGATCGGGACCGAACTTTTACCGAGAATGACTTGAATCGCTGGGGCCTTGAACTGCTTCAGTGGCCAGAGCGCGACCAATTGGCGCAACTGTGGATAGACCTGAAAAACGCGCGTAATCCCCTCGACCATGCCGAGCATCAGCGTAAAAAGGAAAAAGAAAGAACGCTCGATTCCCTCCAAAAACTACAAAACAAAATTGATGAAAAAGTTATGCCCGGCCTGCGCCAATTAGCCCAAACCTGGAACCTGGCATAATCCGCAAATCCTTCAATCCAACAGTCCTTCAATCTCCAATCTAAACTCCCAAATCGGAAATCGAAAATGATCCTCCTCAACTTCTCCCACCCCATCACCCCTGAACAAAAGGCGCAAATCGAAGCGCTGACCAAAAACCCGCTGGAGCAAATCATCCCCCTGCCGATTCACTTCAAGCAGGATGAGCCCTTCCTGCCGCAGTTGCGCGAGATTCTCAAAACGGTCACCTTCACCCCCGAAGAGTGGCAGACCGCGCCCATCCTCGTCAATTTGCCCTCCTACAACTACATCGCCGCCATCACCCTGGCGGAATTGCACGGGCGCATGGGATACTTCCCGCCCATCCTGCGGCTCAAGCCGGTGGAAGGCGCCATCCCGCCGCGCTTCGAGGTGGCGGAGGTGATCAATTTGCAGGCGGTGAGGGACGAGGCGAGGAGGATGAGATTTTAGGATTGGAGGATTTTCGGATTGAAGGATTTTCGGATTGAAGGATTTTTGGATTGAAGGATTTTCGGATTGAAGGATTTTCGGATTGGAGGCGTGATGGATGATAAGATGTTGAAGGCGCGGACGAAGGATTTTGCCCTGCGGGTGATTCGGTTGGTGGAGGCGTTGCCCCGTAAGTTGAGTTCCGATGTGTTGGGAAAGCAGCTGCTCCGCTCGGCGACTTCGGTGGCAGCCAATTATCGCGCCGCGTGCCGGGCCAGGTCGCAGGCGGAGTTTGTGTCAAAACTTTCGATTGTGGTCGAAGAGGCCGATGAAAGCCTGTTTTGGCTGGAGCTGATGGCCGAATCGGGCCTGGTGGAAGCCAGCCGCTTGCAAGATTTGATGAAGGAAGCCGATGAGTTAACCGCTATTTTTGTCGTTTCACGCGCTACGGCGAGGAAAAATGTCCGCAAATAACCCCCCAACCCCTCAATCCGACAATCCCTCAATCCACCAATCCGGCAATCCTCGCGAGTTGCTCTCCCTCGTCCTCACCCTCCGCCCGCTCGAAATCCCCCCCGGCCGCGCCGAGTTCCCCCGCTGGTGGGGACGGGCCTCGCAAGCCGCGCTGCTCGACCTCGTCCGCCGCGCCGACCCCGCCCTGGCGGAAGCCCTGCATGCCTCGCCTCAATCGCCAATCGAAAATCCAAAATCACCAATCGCAAATTCTCTCCGCCCTTACACCGCTTCGACCTTGATGGGCAAATTCCACCGTGAGAACGGCGCGCCGCTGCTGAACGAAACCTACTCGCTGCGCTGGACTTCGCTCACGCCGTCTCTGACCGCCCTGCTGGCGGGATTCGCCCAATCGTCGCCGGGGACGACGCTGGAGCTGGATCACATACCTTTCCGCGTGGAGACGGCGGATTTAACGGGAGCCAGCCCCTGGTCGGGGAGTGATTCGTTCGCCGCGCTGGGCAGCCGATTCATGCCCGGGGCAGAGATTCCGCGCCGGGTGACGTTCCAGTTCACCAGTCCGGTCGTCTTCAAAAGCGGCGGGATTTCTCATCCCCTGCCGACGGCTTCGCTGGTCTTCAACAGTCTCATCGAGAAGTGGAATGCCTTTGCGCCCGTAGCGTTGATGCCCGAACTGCGCCGCTATGCCGAGGAGTGCCTGGCGGTGAGCCGCTTTCACCTGGAGAGCCGCCCTGTGCCGCTCAAGGAGGGCGGGCTGCGCATCGGCGCGGTGGGAACCATCACCTTTACCGCTACGAATTTCGACCGCTTCTGGCTGGGGCAAATTCACGCGCTGGCGGCCTTTGCGCTTTACGCAGGCATTGGCGCGGGGACGACCTATGGGCTGGGGCAGGTACGATTGAAGGATTGAGGATTGGAGGATTGAAGGATTGAAGGATTGAAGGATTGAAGGATTGGAGGATTGGAGGATTGAAAATCCCCAAATCCTAAAATCCCAAAATCCCAAAATCCTAAAATCCTAAAATCCCCAAATCCCAAAATCTCCCGCACCTTAACAACGCTGAAGGAGGGATGTATGCCAGCCTTATATCTTGTAGAACAACAGACCAAAATCCGCATTCGCAACCGCCGCGTGCAGGTGGAACGCGACCTCTCGCCCGATTCGTCGAATCCGGCATTCCCTCAATCCCAAAATCCCGAAATCCTCCTCTCTGTCCCTCTCGCCCAGGTGGAGCAGGTGGTCATCTTTGGCAATGTCGGTCTCACCACGCCCGCGATTGACGCCTTCCTGGCGCAGAATACCGAGGTGGTGTTCCTGAGCCAGCGCGGAGAGTATCGCGGGCGGCTGGTGGGGCAGGTGACGCCGCATGTCCCGCTGCGCCGGGCGCAGTATGCCCGCAGCGGTGACCCGTCTTTTGCGCTGGAGATGGCCAAGGCGTTCGTCCGCGCCAAACTCCAGCATCAACGCGCCCTGCTTCAGCGTCATAACCGCGAGCGCGGCGACGCGGAGATTGAAGCCAGCCTCGCCAGCCTGGCGCAAGCCCTGGACGAGGTGGAGCGCAAAACGGCGCTCTCTTCGCTGTTGGGCGTGGAGGGCGCTTCTACGGCGGCGTATTTCAGGGGACTGCGGCGGCTGTTCGACCCAAAATGGAAGTTCGATGACCGCAACCGCCGCCCGCCGCGCGACCCGGTCAACGTCCTGCTCTCGTTTGGCTACACTCTGCTGGCAGAAGCCTGCTCCAGCGCCGTGCAAACGGTCGGGCTGGACCCGTATGCCGGGTTCCTGCACGAGGTGGCCTACAACCGCCCGGCGCTGGGACTGGATTTGATGGAAGAGTTCCGCCCGGTGGTGGATGGGATTGTGCTGTGGTGTCTGAACGGCGGTCAACTGACGCCCGAAGACTTCACGCCTGGCCCGCCCGAACGCCCCATTGTCTTGGGCGCCCAGGGTCAGCGCCGTTTTTTGCAGGCTTACGAAAACCGCATGGAGATGAAGTTCACGCATCCGCTGCGCGGATTGCAGTTCTCTTTGCGCCAATGTCTCATCGAGCAGGCGCGGCAGGTGGCGGGGTGCATCCAAAGCGGTGAGCCGAATTTCAGGGGGATGGGGTTCAGGTGATTTGCGATTGGCGATTTTGGATTTTAGATTTCAGATTTTAGATTTTAGATTTTAGATTGGAGATTGGGATGGCGGAACGTGATTTTTATCTGCTGACGTATGACATTGCCGACCCGAAGCGCCTGGCGAAGGTGGCCAAGGCAATGGAGGCGGTGGGCGAGCGGGTGCAGGATTCGGTCTTTGAGGCGTATTTGAACGAGGCAGAACTGGAAAAATTGCTCAAGAAGATGAAGAAGGTGATGAACGAGACAGAAGACAGCCTGCGGATTTATGCGCTGTGCGCCGCGTGCCGGGGAAAAGTCCGCTGTGAGGGGCAGGGCAGGGTGACGCCGCCCCCGCAGGCGATGATTGTATGAGCCTTTTGCGTACCCCCCGCCTGAAATTGCCCGAAAATGCCCCCAAACGCAGGGGGGGTACGCAGACTGCGCCATCGCCTTGATTTTTTCGCAAAGCGCTTTTGTTTTTTGCAGGAGGTTATAATAAAAGATGTGTTGCAGGCCCGTTCTCTTTAGGATGTTGAAACCTGCTTTCAGGAGAATTGGAAGGGTCAGAATCAAAAAATGCCCGTCAGGGCATTAAGACTAATAAAATCCATTGTCCGCTTTGTGTCAGGAGCATTGGTTAGTCAGAATCAAAAAATGCCCGTCAGGGCATTAAGACTGATGTCACTAACCACACCATACCCTGGCCAGTTTGCCTGATCCGTCAGAATCAAAAAATGCCCGTCAGGGCATTAAGACCAAGTACGCGCTTACCGACTTCTCCCGCCGCCCGCGCTCGACGTCAGAATCAAAAAATGCCCGTCAGGGCATTAAGACCTT
>DAOUAN010000030.1:0-15717 GCA_034433385.1 Anaerolineales bacterium
CGTGACCAGAGCAAACATCATCCCCAAATTGGCCTTCAAACTCTCCAGCGAAAGGCTTTGTGGGTGGGCTTCATGCCCTCTGGCCGCCTCCCGCGCCATGCCCACACGAATAATCGTCCCCACCAGATAAAACAGCCCGGCCACCACCAGCATGATCTTGAATCCATACATCCCCACCAGCCAGCCTCCCAAGGGCGGCCCCACCACCTGGACGATCATAAAAATCGCCTGGGTCACTCCAAACACGCGCGCCCGATTCTCCTCGGTCGAATGCTCAGCCACAAAGGCATCAAAGCTAGGGCCGACCAACGAACGCGTCACCGCCCCCAAGGCCTCAGCCAGCAACAACCACTGCCAGGTGTTGGCCAAAACGAGCGGCACAAACACCAGCACCCCCACCACACTACCGATGGCAATCGCCCGCAATCGCCCCAGCGAATCGGAAACCCAGCCACCCAAAATTTGCAGCGCCAGCGGGATGATCTGTGAAATGGTAAAAAACAACCCCACCTGCGCCACGCTGGCCTTCAGATCTTTGAGATAAAGCGGCATCAACGGGCCATACATGTTCCCGCCAATGTTGGCGAAAATCATGGCGACCAAAAACAGCCACAGCCAGGCCGAAATCAACGGTTTTCGCTTCACAGTTTGCGTCACAGCGACCCTTCCTAGCCGATATACACCCGCACCTGTTCGCCGTCTTCATCATCCACATGGATAATCAACGGCGCATCGCTCGCAAGACCGCGATCCATCAACTCCAGCCAATCCCGCACGGTCTCAGGCGAGCGCACCCCCGGCAAGCGGTGCCCAAACCTTCTCAGAACCCAACGCAAAAAACGCAAAGGCAACGGAAACCCAAAAGTGATCCGTTCTGGCCGTTCTCCGGGCTTTTGGCGCACATCCACGAACAACCAGCGAGCCGAGGCGCTCCCCGCCGCCAGCGCAATCACCAACACGCCAAAAGCCAACGGCAGGCTCAGACAATAAAACCAAAAACCGAACCCGGCGCGGCGTTCGGCCCAATACATCAGCGTGGCCGAAATCACCGTCAGCCCGACCCCCACCCACAAGGGGATCCAGGCCAAACGGCGGGCGCGGCGGGCGACTTCCTCCAGGGCCGAATCGCGGCGAGAGGCTTGTTCCGCGGCGTTCGCTGCCGACCCCGTGCCGGGCGCGGCCTCCCCGGCCTCCACCTCCGCCCCAGCCGAATCCTGCTCGAGGGCGCGCAACAACAGCATCGCCTCTTCGGCTCCAATGCGCCCCTCCTCCACCATCTTGAGAATCTGCTTGCGCTCCTCGGCGGGCATCATTCCTCCCCCTCCAGGGCAGCCAACAATTTTTCAGCCTCTTCGGCAGTGATCTTCTTCTCAGCCAGCATCTTCAAAATGGCCAGACGTTCTTCGTCCGAAGGCGGCTCCGCCGGCGGACGAGGCGCTGCTGGGGCACCCACCCAGCCCCCCCAGCGCGAGGACCGGCGCATCGCCTGTTCGGCGCGCCGTGCCGCCGCCGTCGCCTGTTTTTCGGCGCGGCGCGCCGCCTCCCGCACCCGGCGAGAAATCTGCTCTCCCAAATCTTGCCCCAAATCCGACCAATCGAACATCATGCCCGCGAAATTGCCAAACTCCTCAGCCGATTCGCCCGCATCCACGTCGCTGGTCACCCGAATCTCGCCGCCCGCCTTGAGCACGATATTGGCTGAACCTGTCCCCAATGTCACTACCCGCGAAGTGGTATCTTCAAAAGGAACACCCGGCCAATCCACCGAAATCTCATCCGCGTTCATCACCAAAGCCGCATCGGCGTTTGCTGGCAGCACCAGCAAAATATCCTCGCCAGCCGTGATCGCGCAGGCATCGCCAGGACGCGGCTCCAGATAAATCACCGCATCTTCCCCCACATTGGCGCGCACATTCCCCTGCACATTGCGCAAAGCCAGGTCATCTGCCACCGAATCCAGGGCAATGTTCCCTTGTACATCGCGCAGCGAGGCATCCCCCGCCACATTGCGGAGATAAATCTCCCCTTGCGCGCCGCGCAGGCTAAAGTCGGCATGAACCGAAGCGACCGAAAGCGCCCTCACCTCGCGGGCAGAGAGATCGCCGTGAATTTCGCCGACCTCAATAGCGCCATCCAGCCCGCGAATTGCCGCATCCCCTTCCACAACGAGGGCGGTCAACGAGGCGCCACGGGGTACTCGCAGCGATAAATCGCCCTCACAAGAGATCGTCACCAGATCGTCCTCCTGGCTGAGGCGCAGATCCTCCTCATCTGCCTTGAACAGGATCTCGCTGCCTTCCCAACCTACCAGGCTCAGATCGCCGCCCACTCGTTCAATGCGCAGGCGGGGCGTTGCACCTGCTGAAAGTGTTTGTTTGGCCATTTTTCACTCCTCTCCACGCAAAATTCGCATGGCTTCTTCGGCAGTGATCTTCCCCGCGTCCAGGTCTTCCAATACCTGACGACGGGTCTCATCATCTACCCCGGCGGCTTCTTCCTTACCAGGTTCAAAGCCCATGGCGCGAATGACCTCGTGCAAGCGGTTGCGGATGGTGGGATAAGAAAGGCCGATCTCCTGCTCCATGCGGCTGATCTTCCCTTCGCAACGAACAAAGGTAATGATGAAATCTAGCTGTTCTTGCGAAAGGTTGGCCAGTTGATTGGCAATAAAGCGACCTTCCACCACCGTCTCACATGCCGGGCATTGCAGCCGGGTCACATGCAATTCCGATTTACAAACCGGGCAACGGGTCAGGGCAGGGTACATAGGTTTCTCCTTAAGGGGGATGACAGAACCAGGAAACAGAACTGGACGAATTGCTGAATCTCCAGTAGCATGATAACGATTGGCGCCGAACCTCACCAAGGCCCGTCCGGTCGGCGAAGGCCGACCTGGTGGGCAGGAGCCCGAAACTTTAGTTTCCGGGCGAATGGCACCAGGTGAGCATAGAACGCAAACATCGTGTTCTCTATCCCTTGTGCCGACCCAAAGCCGGGCTCAAGGGTACAGGTGAAATCGCCCTTTCTTGCAGGCGTTGACCGGTTTTCTCCATCCAGCGTCCCATGCTGGCCAACAGCCGGTCGAAAGAGGTGGGCGCAATCGTTTGCCCGCTTACTTCTTCGACAAGGCGGCTGTTTCTGGCCTCACGCTGTACACGGAGGCGGTGCATCTCCAGTATCACGGAAGTCTGCCAGTCATTCATGGCGTTTTCTCCTCAGGCAAAAGCCATTTTCAAAAGAGCACAATCAAAGTTTAAAATGATTATAGCAAATATTCAAATTTTGTCAATAATTACTTCATAAAAACAAATAAAACATTAAATATTTTAAAAGAATTTTCAGAATTCAAAAAAATCTGGAGCAACCATGATCCGTTCGCTTTACTTCACCCCGACCAAAACCGTTCAAACCAATTTGCCCCTCAAGGAATTGCCCTATCTGGCCAAAAATAAACGCGGTCTGTTATGGGTGGATTTCAGCGGCGAGGCGCCTGAAGTCTGCCAACCGATTTTGGAACAATTCGGTTTTCACCCTCTGGCCATTGACGACGCCCTGCAAGAACGTCACACCCCCAAAGTGGACGACTGGGGCGACTATCTGTACCTGGTCTTTGATACGCTTCACCTGCTCAGCTCCAATGACGCCGGCTGGGATACCGAGACCGAAGAACTGGATATTTTCCTGGGGCGCAATTTCATCGTCACCCACCACGACCTGCCCATCCCGGCCCTGGAGGACGTCTGGGCGAATCTGACGCGCGATCTGCGCACCCTGCAAGAGGGCGCCGACCATCTGCTCTACAAAATCATCGATCGCCTGACCAGCGATTACATGCAATTTGTCGAGCAACTGGATATTGCCATCAGTGAAATTGAAGATGAAGTCTTCGACCAGCCTACCCGTTCCACCCTGGAACGCCTGTTTTCGCTCAAACGCGCCTTACAGGCCATGCGACGGATCATTACCCCACAACGCGAGGTGATGAACAAACTGGCACGCGATGATTTTGCCGTGATCGACCCCCGCGATCGCATCTTCTTCCGCGATGTTTATGATCACATGGTGCGCCTGCACGACCTGAACGAATCTCTGCGCGACCTGGTCTCTGGCGCGCTGGATACGTATCTCTCGGTCATCAACAACCGCATGAACGAGGTGATGAAAACGCTAACGGTCATCACTACCTTGTTTATGCCCCTCACGTTTGTGACCGGATTTTTCGGGATGAATTTCTTCGAATCGCCGGGCCTGTTCAAAACCTGGACGAGTACCCTCTTCTTTTACCTGACACTGGCCAGCATGGTGCTTGTCCCGATTGGGATGTACTACTGGATGAGGCGACGAACCTGGCTGTGAGAAGCATACCCGCTGCTCATCCCAGCAGAACCCCTTTGATTCTCAGCCACAAGGCGGGAAAACGCTGAATCTTTTCCCAGGTCGAGAGACTGGCCCGACGGGTAAACACATCGTAATCATTCTGTTCGATTTTATCGAGAATGCCCTGGTAGAGCATAGAGGCCGCGCCGATGGCGAGTTGCCCTTCGCGCTCGAGCATCTTCACCCCCGCCCACGACTCGGCGTAGATCTGGCGCGTGCGCTCGATTTGAAACTTCATGAACTGACGCCAGCGATCGGTGATGCGCCCCTCGGCAATGTCCTGCTCGCCGATGCCGTAGAAGACGAGTTCCTCGCGGGGCAGATAGAGGCGCCCGTTGCGGAAGTCTTCGCCGATGTCGCGCAGGATGTTGGTCATCTGCAGGGCGACGCCGAGTTTGATGGCGTAGGGAACGGCGTCGCTGGTTTTGAAGCCGACGATGTACATGCTCATCAGTCCCACCGTGGAGGCAACACCATAGCAATAGGTGGCCAGTTCGTCGAAGGTCTGGTAACGGGACTGGATCAGATCACGGGCGACGCCATCAATCAGCTGTAAGGCATAGTGGCGGGGGATATGGTATCGGGCGAGGGTATCCGCCCATGCGGCGGCGACCAGGTCATCGTCGAGGAAAGAGCCGTGTTCGATCATCCCGCGCCAGTAATCGAGTTTCGACTCGCGCTCCTCGTCGGCGGATTCGTCCACGATGTCATCCACCGTGCGGCAGAAGGCATACAGGGCGCGGACGGCGGAGCGTTTTTCCTCAGGGAGCAGCGCCGAAGCCAGATAAAAAGATTTGGAATGCTCGGCTGTGATTCGCTCGGCTTCTTTGTACGCCGCGCGGAGTGATGCGTCGCCTGCCCAGTACGAGAAGAAGGGGCTTCTGTGTGGATGCTGGACGGTCCCCGCCAGGGCAAGGAGTTGGTTTTCCCAATTGGCTTGTGCTTGCATGGCAGTCTCCTGGTCTGTGATTTGACGATTCGAACGGCATATGCATCTTGAGAAATTATATCTTTTTTATCTATTTTGTCAATGTTTTGCAAAGTTATAGTCTAAAAAACATTGACAATTTATGAACAAAGCATATAATATCTTTATCGAACTCACCCCCAGGAAGCAAGGAAGACTCATGAACAAACCAACTGCGATTGTGATCGGTGCGGGGATTGGTGGAATCGCCACCGCTGCCCGACTTGCCAAAAACGGATATGACGTGACCGTGCTCGAAAAGGAATCCACCCCGGGCGGACGCTGCAACCAGATCGTCCGCGACGGTCACCGCTTCGACATTGGACCGACGCTGTTCCTCATGCCCGAAGTCTGGGAGGAGACCTTTGCCGCTCTCGGCGAACGGATGAGCGACCATCTCGACCTGCGCCGCATTGACCCGACCTACAAGGTCCACTTTGAGGACGGCTTGCAACTGGCGCTGACCTCCAACCTCGGCGAGATGCAGACTCAACTGGAAAAAGTGGAGCCAACCGCCTTTACTGGTTTTCTGAATTACATCGCGGAGGGGAGTAGGCATTACAAACTTTCGCTGGAGAAGTTCGTCGGGCGCAATTTCTACAATATCTTCGAGTATTTCAGCCTGAAGAACCTGCCGCTCATTGTGCAACTCAAGGCGCTGAAAAAACACTACGCCAACGTGGGACGCTTCTTCAAGGATGAACGCCTGAAAGCCGCTTTCACCTTCCAAAACATGTACCTCGGTCTCAGCCCTTACGACGCGCCTGCGACCTACTCCCTGCTCCAGTACACCGAACTGGCGGAGGGAGTCTGGTATCCGATGGGCGGGATGTACGCGGGCATTCAGGCGCTGGTGAAGATCGCCGAGAAACTGGGCGTGAAGTTTGTGTATAACTCGCCCGTCAGGAAGGTCAACGTAGGGAAGCACAAAGTGGAAAGCGTCGAGACAGCCGACGGCAGAGTGTGGACCGCCGACATCTTCATCGGCAATGCCGACCTGCCGTACAGCTACAAGGAACTGCTCCCCGACCGCGCCGAAGCCGAGAAACTGGACAAAAAACTCTACACCTGTTCCACCATCATGTTCTACTGGGGCGTGGACAAGCAGTATCCACAGATTGCGCATCACAACGTCTTCCTCGGCGGCGACTACAAAGCCTCCTTCGACCAGATTTTCGAAGACCACACCCTGCCCGAAGTGCCCTCGTTCTACGTCCACGCGCCCGCCCGCACCGACCCCGCCGCCGCGCCCGCAGGGCAGGACACGCTCTACGTCCTCGTCCCCGTCGGTCACCTCGACGCCCGCACCGAACAGGACTGGGATGCCCTCGTCCAGCGCGCCCGCGAGACCGTCTTCGCCCGCCTCGCCAAAGAGATGGGCGTCACAGACATCAGGGAGCACATCAAGTTCGAAATCGTGTACCAGCCCAAGGTCTGGCAGGAGCGCTTCAACCTGGAGAAAGGCGCGGCGTTCGGGCTGAGTCACAACTTCTGGCAGGTTGGCTACCTCCGCCCGCACAACCGTCACGCCAAATACAAAAACCTGTATTTTGCGGGCGCGTCCACCCATCCAGGCACGGGACTGCCCATCGTGCTGCTCTCCGCCAAACTCACCACAGAACGAATCCTCAAAGAGGCAGGTACAATAGCTGTACAAAATATGAGAAAAGCCGTTACATCCCCTGCCTAAAGGATTCCTATGTACAGTACAACACCCGCCTTCAATCTGAAAGTTGTTCTCAATCAAACCGGCATCTCGGCCGATACCCTGCGCGCCTGGGAACGTCGCTACGGGCTTCCCAATCCCCAGCGCACGCCGGGCGGGCACCGCCTGTATTCAGAGCACGACATTGCACTGATTAAGTGGTTGATGGCGCGCCAGGCGGAGGGACTCTCCATCTCCCGCGCGGTAGAACTGTGGAAAGAACAAATCGCATCAGGGTTGGACCCGCTGGCGGATTCCGTTTCGAGGGGTGTTTCCCTACCCCTCGGCCCCAGCGTGGAGAACCTCCGCCAAAACTGGATTGCCGCCTGTTCTCGCTATGACACAATCAATGCCGAACAAATCCTGAATGAGGCCTTTGCTGCCCATTCGGTTGAACTCATTTGCACCGATGTTCTTCTACGCGGCCTGTATGAAATCGGCGAACTCTGGCATAAGGGCATGTTCTCTGTTCACCAGGAACATTTCGCCTCCGAGATTGCCATGCGCCGCGTGGAAGCGCTCATTGCCGCAGCCCCACCCCCCATCAACCCTGGTGTGATTCTCACGGCCTGCCCAGCGGGAGAACTGCACGTCTTTCCTCTTGCCTTGCTCACCCTCCTCCTGCGCCGCCGTGGCTGGAACGTGATCCACCTCGGGGCCAACGTCCCCGCTGAACGTATGGAAGAAACAATCCACCTTGTACAGCCCAAACTGGTCATCTTCGCTGCACAGACCTTAATGACCGCTGTTTCACTGCGCGAGATGGCGCGGCTGTTGCAGGCCAGGGGTGTTCAGGTTGCGTTTGGCGGAAGAGTGTTCAATACTATCAATTTGCTCTACCAGTGCATCCCTGCTCATTTTCTGAGCAACGCCATTGAAACCTCGCTCCCCAAAATCGAAAACCTGATTGCTCAACCTATGCCCACACCGCTGGAGCAGCCAATCCCACAAGAAATCATCGCCCTCGCGGCCGAATACAAACGGAACCGTCCACTCATCGAAGCCGCCCTACGCCAGGCATTCGACGCACAAGGACAGGCCATCGAATATCTCGATACAGCTATTTATTTCCTGGGGGATGTCATCTCCGCTGCCTTGGAATTGGGCGATCTCAACTACATTACTATGGATATGAATTGGTTGGTCGCTTTACTTACCCAGCACAGGGTATCTGTGGCTTATCTGCCTGTTTTCTTGCAGGGATACTCACAAGCCATAAAAAAGATCATGGGCGAAGCAGGACAACCGATTTGCACCTGGCTCAACCTGGAAGCCCAAAAACTGGCAGCCGCTCTACCGGAGACAAAACCATGAAAAATCTGGATCGCAATTCTCTCCTCCTGTTCCCTATCTTGATTCTAATCGGCACCCTGTTCACCCTGGCGGGAAGTCAGGGCGGCGCGGCGCTTGGCGGCGTTCCCGTCTTCGCCATCGCCGTGGCGCTGACTTTCCTGATTCAATGGCTGGTCTTCATCCCCGCCTACATTTTCCAGACCGAAAAATTCTTTGACCTGACCGGCAGCCTGACGTACATCATCGTAACGGGCGTCGCGTTGTGCTACTCCCGCTACACCGTCCCGTTGGATGCGCGCTCGATTCTCGTTGCCGCGCTGGTCATTGTCTGGGCGGTTCGACTTGGCGCGTTCCTCTTCAGCCGCATCCGCAAGGCGGGCAAGGACGACCGCTTCGACGAACTCAAGCCCTCTTTTCTGCGCTTCCTCAACGTGTGGACCATTCAAGCCCTGTGGGTGACCTTCACCGCTTCCGCCGCCTGGATTGCCATCACCTCGACGACGCGCAAATCGTTGGACGCCTTTGCCATCATCGGTTTCCTGGTGTGGCTGGCCGGTTTCGCCATCGAGGTCATCGCTGACGCCCAAAAGAGCCGCTTCAACGCCGACCCGGCGAACCGGGGCAAGTTCATCCGCACGGGACTGTGGTCGCGCTCGCGACATCCGAATTACTTTGGCGAGATCGTCCTGTGGATTGGCGTCGCCCTCATCGCCCTGCCCGTCCTGCAAGGCTGGCAGTGGGTCGCGCTGATCTCCCCGCTGTTTGTCACCCTGCTCCTTACCCGCGTCAGCGGCATCCCCCTGCTCGAAAAGAAAGCGGACGCGAAATGGGGCGGGCAGGCGGAGTACGAAGCGTACAAGAAGAACACGCCCGTCTTGATCCCGCGGCTGTAAAACCCCTGCATCGAATTGCGCGAATAGAAATAAAAAAAATTCGCGTCTTTCGCGTAATTCGATGCCAAGATTTTCAGTTTTCAAGTTAGGAAAACCATGACTATTCTAAAAGCCCTCCAACTCATCGCCGTCCTCCTCACCATCGTGACGGGGCTCGCCTCCCTGCTCTGGCCGCGCAGTGTGCAAGGCTTCACCGGGCTGACCGCCCCCGGTCCGCGCGGCATCACCGAGATCCGCGCCATCCTCGGCGGGTTGTTCATCGGACTCGGCGTCGCCGTCCTGGTGTTGGGCACGCGCGAGACCTACCAAATGCTCGGCATCATGTACCTCGCCATTGCGGCTGTGCGCCTCGTCTCCATCTTCGTGGACAAGTCCTCCGTCCAATCCAATTGGATCAGCGTCGCCACGGAGATCGTGCTGGGCGTTATTTTGGTCTTGTAAAACACGCTAATTGAACCGTCATTGCGAGGAGCGAAGCGACGAAGCAATCCCCACAACGACAAGGAGATTGCTTCGGGCGGAAAAACACCGCCCTCGCAATGACAAAGAAAGACAAGTGAGCAATCAAATGAAAATCGCAAAAATCATCTCCCTGCTTGGCGTCCTCGCCATGACCGCCGTTCTAATCTACGGCTTCACCGTCGGAAACTTCTCCGGCGAAGGCAGTCAACTCGTGAAAATGCCGTGGGGCATCGTCTCGCTTGTGGACCTCTACACGGGCTTCACGCTCTTCGCGATGTGGATCATCTACCGCGAAAAGTCCCTGCCTATTGCCATCCTGTGGACGGTCGCCATGATGACGCTCGGCTTCTTCGCCGGCGCGCTCTACGCCTTCCTCGCCCTGCAAGCCAGCAACGGCAACTGGCGCAAATTCTGGCTGGGCAAACATGCCTGAAAAAGTGTTGACATCGGGGGTTCTCATGACTTCATTGAAAGACAAACTCGCAGTCGTCACCGGTTCCACACGCGGCTTTGGCTACGCCATTGCCGAATCCCTGCTCGAAGCAGGGGCAACCGTCGTCATCACCGGGCGCAGCCAGGAGGCGCTCCAACGCGCCTTGAACGGCCTCCAGCCTAAAGGTCCCGTGAGCGGATTCGTGCTGGATGTCCGCCAGGAGGAACAAATCTACCGCCTGGTACGGGAGGTCCTGGCGCAGCACGGCCGCATTGACATCTGGGTCAACAACGCCGGCTACTCCAACGCCGCCGGCCTGATGCTCGACATGAATCCGCAGGACGCTCTGGATATGTTCCTGGTCAACGACCTGGGGGTGCTGCGCTGCACGCAGGCGGTGACGCCCCACTTCCTGGAGCGCCGCGGCGGGATGCTGGTCAACATCTACGGCAACGGCAGTTTTCTGCGCCCCGCTTCGCCCACCGGACTGTACGGGGCTTCCAAAGCCTGGGTGACCTCCTTCACCCGCACGCTGGCGGTGGAACTCAAGGGCAGCGGCGTGCAGATTCTGGGCTTCAGCCCCGGCATGATGCTGACAGATATGCTCACCAGCCCGGTGGTGGTCGGCGAGCGCGGCAAAGAGATGTTGAAAAACTATGGCTTCGTGCTGCGTTTCCTGGGTCAGCCGCCCAAAGCCGCCGCCGAAAAACTGGCGCGCGCCATCGCCCGCCAGCGCAAGGAGTTTGCCGAGGTGCGCCTGTTCAAGCCCTGGACGCCCCTGCTTGGGCTGCTGCGCGTGGCGTGGGAAAACCTGACCGGGACAGGTCAAACACCCGAATTCGAGTTGCAATATCGCGAGGCCTATCGTTTTCATCACCCGTAGGACAGCCTTTCCAGGCCTGATCTTTTGTCATATCTCTGATGCCCTCGTGTTTCCCAGCCCCGACAGGCAGGTAGGACAAGGCTCTGCCTTGTCCAGGCTGTTGCTGGGGGGACAAGCCAAAGGCTTGTCCTACGAGGCTTTGTGACCAATGTGAACACGGATTTGTGATAAAGGATCAGGCCTTTCCAGGCTGTCAGGCGACAGGCTGAAAGCCTGTCCCACAACATTTTGTTTGAATGAGGATCGTATGCAAACCAAAAATTCCCAACTCTATCTTTCCCTCTGGGCTGTCGTCCTCGCCCTGACCGCCATCGTCTGGCTGACGGCTGGCGGATTGCAGGCGCGCTTCGACGTGGTCAACCAGAAATACTACACCTTCTTCTACCCCTGGCAGACGCGCAACCCGACCACCATGGCCTACATCACCTCCTGGCTGGGCTATGCCATTCATCAAATCGCTGCCTGGGCGATCATCTGGGCAGCGCAGCGCGCTAAACCCAAATACGAGAGCGGCTTCCGCTGGTTCAACTGGGCGATGGTCGCCGTCAACCTGGGCGGGTTTGCCCTGCACTGGATTCAAACCCAACTCTGGTATGACGGGCTGGCCATCTCCGTCCCCGAAGTGACCTCGCAGGGATCGGTCATCCTGATGCTGGTCTTCATCCTGATCCTGGAAGCGCCGCGCCGCGGCCTGTTTTTCGGCAAGAAAATCAAATTCCGCCAGGCATTTCTGGACGTGGTGCGCCGCTATCACGGCTACCTGTTCTCCTGGGCGCTGATTTACACCTTCTGGTATCACCCCATGGAAAACACCTTCGGCCACCTGGCGGGCTTCCTGTACATGTTCGCCCTGCTTTCGCAGTCGGTGCTGCTCTTCAACCGCGCCCACCTGAACAAGTGGTGGAAGTTCTCCCTCGAAGCGCTGGTGCTGGTCCATGGCACGCTGGTCGCCATCTATCAGGGCAAAGGATTGTGGCCGATGTTCTTCTTCGGCTTCGGGGCAATGATTATCCTGACCCAAATGCACGGGCTGGGACTGAGCGCCCGCCAGCGCTGGATGCTGGCTGGGGTCTTCGTCCTCAGCGTGGGGCTGTTCTACGGCCTGCGCGGGGACTTCGCCCGCGTCAACGAGGTGATCCGCATCCCCTTCATTGAGTACCTGCTGGTCTTCGCCTTCTACGGTCTGTTCATGGCTGGATATGGGCTGACAAGGCTTTTCAGGCGTCCGCAGGCTCAACCTGTTCTGGAGGAAACCCAATCATGAACAACAAACGTCTCTTTGCGATTTTCTTCATCGTCTTTGTGGACCTGCTCGGCTTCAGCCTGATCCTGCCGTTGCTGCCCTACTATGCCGAGCAATACGGCGCGACGCCCTTCGTCACTGGCCTGCTGGTCGCCTCCTACGCCGCCGCCTCGTTCATCGGTTCGCCGATCCTGGGGCGCCTTTCTGACCGTTACGGGCGGCGTCCCATCCTGCTCCTGAGCGTCTTCGGGACTTTGGTGGGATTCCTGCTGCTCGGTTTCGCCGCCCCCCTTGGCGAGGGCCTGGCGCGCTGGCTGGCCCCCTCCGCCGCCAACGCCTTCGTCATGGGCGTGCTGTTCCTGGCCCGCATCCTGGACGGGGTGACGGCCGGCAACATCACCGTTGCTCAGGCTTACATCTCGGACGTGACCGACGAGACCAACCGCGCCCGCGGTCTGGGCCTCATCGGCGCGGCTTTCGGGCTGGGCTTCATCATCGGCCCGGCGACCGGCGGCCTGCTCAGCAAGGCGGGCTATAGCGTCCCGGCCTTCGTCGCCGCTGGAATCGCCGCCCTCAACCTGCTGATGATCGCCTTCCTGCTGCCCGAATCGCTCACCCTGGCGCGGCGCGAGGCGATGGCCAAAGTCCAACGTCCACCCTTCACGCTGGGGGCGCTGCTGGTTGCCCTGCGGCGTCCGGTGGTTGGCCCGCTGCTACACCTGCGCTTTTTCTACGGCCTGGCCTTTGCCCTCTTCCAGAGCATCTTCTCCCTATGGGCGCAAAGCATCGGCCTGAGCGCCGATACGACCGGCTATGTGCTGGCATACGTGGGCCTGCTCTCGGTCATCGTCCAGGGCGGCTTGATCGGGCCGTTGACCAGGCGCTTCCGCGAGAACAGCCTCATCATCAGCGGTCTGTGGGTGATGGGACTCTCCTTCGTCGGCTGGGCGCTGACCCGCAACCTGACCAGCCTGCTCGTCCTCCTTCTCCCGCTGGGGATGGCCGGCGGCGTGCTGAACACCGTCATCCAGTCGGCGCTGACCAAATCGGTGACGCGCGACGAACTGGGCGGCACGCTCGGCCTGGCCGGGGCGCTCGAATCCATCACCCGCGTCATCGCCCCGACCGTGGGCGGATTCCTGCTCGGCTCGCTGGGCGCCTGGGCGCCGGGCGTCTTCTCAGCGCTGGTACTGCTCTGGTCGGTCTGGTTTGCCTATCGGCGGATTGTGCTGGTGAAACCCGCAGCACAACCTTTCGAAGCTGTCCAAAAGACAGGCTAAACAATTAATGCTGCTCCCCTCGACCCCGGCGGGGGATCAAATCCCCCGCCTCAGACCAGGAAAGTCGGCTAAAAGCCGACTCCAAGTCCGCTTTCAGCGGACTTCCATGGCTTGAGCCGTGGATTTTCAATCCACGGCGATATGAAAAATATGACAAACAAAAAACCTTCTCTTCTCATCCGCATCTCGCTCACCCTGCTGGGCTTGCTGGGTATCATTGCCCTCGCCTTCCTCGTCTGGGCCTCGACTCCCGCCCGTCCGCTGCCACAGGCCTTCGAGCGCGTGCCGGGACTGAGCGAAGCCGTCGCTGGCGAGCGCTGGCTGACCTTTCAGCCGGATAGCGGCGCGCCGACCGTCGGCCTGATTCTCTACCCCGGCAGCCGCGTTGATTTCCTCGCCTACGCGCCGACGGCGCAGGCCATTGCCGAGCGGGGCTATCTGGTCGTCCTGGTGCGCATGCCGCTCAGTCTGGCCGTTTTCAATCCGGATGCCGCCGCCGAGATCATCGCCGCCTATCCGCAGATTCAGCGCTGGGCGGTGGGCGGACACTCCCTCGGCGGGGCGATGGCGGCCCATTTTGCCGCCACCCATCCCGGGTCCGTGCAGGGACTCGTCCTGTGGGCCGCCTACCCGGCCTCGTCCGACGACCTGAGTCGGTCGGGACTGCGCGTCGTCTCGATTTCGGCCTCCCTCGACGGGCTGGCCACCCCGGAGAAGATCGCCGCCTCCCGTCCGCTCCTGCCGCCGGATACCGTCTGGGTCGTCATCGAGGGCGGCAATCACGCCCAATTCGGCTGGTACGGCGACCAGAGCGGCGACAATCCTGCCGCCATTTCCAGAGAAGAGCAGCAGGCGCAAGTGGTCGAAGCCACCGTAGCCCTGCTGGAAAGTTTGAAGTAAACCAACTTATTCGTTCAATTCGCGTCATTCGTAGCAAAAAGGAGAACCCTATGTCCAAACGCATCTTCCTCACCTCGCTTTCCGACTTCTCGGAAAAAGGCCGCCAGGTCTTCAACGTCGAAGGGACCTCGGTGCTGGTGATCAAGATCGGTGAGCAGTTCCGCGCCGTCGCCAACAAATGCCCGCACCTCGGCCTGCCCCTGGCAAATGGCAAGGTAGAAGGAGAGACGATTACCTGCCCCTTCCACGGCAGCAAGTTCGACCTCAACAGCGGCGAAAACCTCGACTGGGTCACCGGTTTTGCCGGCATGAAAATCCCGGAATGGTCGCGCCGCTTGCTGGAGATGGGCAAACAGCCCACTCCCTTACAGACTTTCCCTGTTGTCATCCAGAATGGACGTCTGTATATTGAACTCTGAGCCATGGTGCACTACCTGATCCGCCGCCAATTCCTCCCCGCCCCCATCGAGCGCGTCTGGGCGTACTTTGCCACTCCGTTCAACCTGAACGAGATGACGCCGCCCGACCTGGATTTTGAAATCGTCGCCGGCGGCGAACCGTCCATGTACGCCGGGCAGATCATCGAGTACCGCGTCCGCTTCCTGCCCTTCATCCGCTCGCTCTGGCTGACGGAGATCGCGCACGTGGTCGAGGGTCGCTATTTCGTAGATGAGCAGCGCCTCGGCCCGTACCGCTTCTGGTACCATGAACACCTCTTCGAGCCGGCCGAGAGCGGCGTCTGGATGACCGACCGCGTCACCTACGCGCTCCCTTTCGGACCGTTGGGCGAAATCGTCCATGCCCTCTGGGTGCGTCGCAAACTGGAGCATATCTTTGACTTCCGCCGCCAAAAGATGATTGAAATCTTTGGCCCTGAGCGTGGCGCAAATCTCTGATTTGCGCAGACCAATCAAAGCCTTGCCTCATTTTTGGAGACCGACCATGACCACTATCAACCGTGAAATCCTCACCCAATTCTTTGGCAAACTCCTGCCGCTCTTCCCGCCGCGCGCCGAGGCCTTCCTCAAAACCGCCAGCGCCGCCGACCTGCAGCGGGTCAACTTCCGTTACATCTTCACCGTCCAGGGGATGGTCGAGATCAGCCACCTCATCGAGGACTTCGTCATCGCCAACCCGGGGACGGCGGATATGCACGTCTCCTTCCAGGCCTTCTCGCGCTTCGCCGATCAGGCGGAACGCTACGCCCGGCTCGCCGAATCGGTGCAGGGACTGTGGCTCTACGGCATCCCTGACGTTCCCCCGCCGCAACTGCCCCGCACG
>DAOUAN010000031.1:0-13897 GCA_034433385.1 Anaerolineales bacterium
TCTTTTGGTTCACCCGAATGAGTTCAGCCAAAAACGCATACGACTGGTCATCGCGATTGATCACCCCCAAACGCGGGTTGCCCTGGGCTTTGGGCAACGTCCGCTCCAGCGAGGTAAACAACCGCGCCTTGGCCGCCCGATAGTTCTCATAAGAGCCGTGCTGATCCAAATGCTCATGGGTGATATTCGTCACCACACCAATATCAAACTCACAAGCATCCACCCGATGTTGTGCCCAGCCGTGGGAGGTCGTCTCCAAGACGACATGGGTCAGGCCAGCCTGCACCATGCGCGCCAGGTAGCGCTGAACATCCGGCGCATCTGGCGTGGTGACGTGAAACCCTGTATCCAGCACTTCATCGCCGATCACCGCGTTGACCGTGGTAATCATCCCGGCACGTAACCCTGCCTGAAGCAAAATCCGGTAGATCAAATTGCTGGTGGTGGTCTTCCCGTCGGTTCCGGTGACCCCGATCACGGTCAGGCGGCGAGCCGGAAACCCATAAAAGGCCGCCGCCAGCCAGGTGACTGCTTCCCCCGAATTGGGCACGCGCACGTACGGGACAGGCAATCCACTCCAATCTTCCTCGCCAACGACTGCCGCCGCGCCGCGTTCAAGAGCAGCCGGGATGAAACGATGCCCATCGGTTGTGCCCCCGCGGCGGGCGATGAACAGGTTACCGGCTTCCACCTTGCGGCTGTCGATAGCAATGCCAGTAATGGGCAGCGGAGGCAGTTCTCGGGGTGAAAAGTCAAAAGGGAACTCAGCAAAGAGGGTTGCAAGCGTAGGGAGTTGAGACATAGGGCTGGGTATCTTTCAAAACAAAAAGAGGGTTTTGGCTATTGTACCAAAACCCTCTGGGCAGAATCACACCGACTATTTCAGCGACTGACGCAGGCCTTCGAGCTGAGCCGCAACGGAGCCATCCAGCACTTTGTCGCCGACTTTGATGACCAGGCCACCCAAGATGGTCGGGTCCACACGGAAAGCCACTGCCTGGGCGCCGACTTTGGACAGAATATCTTTCTTGATGATTTCTTCTTCTTCTTTGGTCAGGGGCAGGGCGCTGGTGACCTCGGCAGATGCGCCGGTGAAATTCACTTCATCCAACACGACTACCTTACCCGACTTTACGCCGGAGAAGAATTCGTTGAGCAGCGCATGCTGGCGCTTCTCATCCAGCGCTTCGCCGACCAGTTTCTGAGCGGCGGCGATGGAAAGAGCCGCCACCTGGCCGCGCAAATCGGCCAGAAGGCGATTGCGCTCTGCCTCCACATCGGCCAGGGCAGCCTCGCGAGCTTTGGCAGCCTCGGCTTCAGCCGCGGCCTTGACTTCTTTGGCCACCTGTTCAGCGCGCTCCGTGGCTTCGCGAAGAATGCGGCTGGCTTCCGCCTGAGCATCGGCTTTGATCTTCGCCGCTTCTTTTTCCGCGTTGGCGCGAGCCTCAGCGGCAATACGGGCATCTTCCAGGCCTTGAGCGATCGTCTGACGGCGTTTTTCGAGCAAGCCCATAATGGGGCCGACGATCCACTTGACCACTACCGTATAGACAATGATCAGGTTGACGATCTGCACCAGCAGGAAGGGTAGATTAATTCCCAGTGCTTCCAAGGCATCCTCCCGATTTTTAGAAGACGAACAGGATCAGCAGGGCGACGACCAGACAGTAAATCGCGACCGCTTCGGCGAAAGCGATGCCGAGGATCATGTTCGTCTGGATCGTACCGGTGGCATCGGGGTTGCGCCCCATCGCCTGAACCGCACCGCTGGTCACGATACCAATCCCCGCGCCAGCACCAATTGCGCCGATCATCGCCAGACCAGCACCGATTAATTTAGCAGCAGCAGCATCCATTTTTGAAATACCTCCGTGAGTAGTTTTCGGGCGGCGAACCGCCTCTTTTACCGGGCTTCACACGCCCGAAGACTTACGCATGTGCTTCTTCGTGGTGTTCACCATGGCCTTGCGTGGCCTGCGACATGAACACCATCGTAAGCATACCGAACACAATGGCCTGGATCAGGCCAACGAAAAACTCAAGCAAATAGAAGATGGATTGGGCAAAGACCGGCACCAGCGAGCCGATAACGAACAACAACACCGCGCCGGCGAACATGTTGCCAAATAGACGGAAGGCAAACGAGAGAATTTTGGAAAATTCCGAGACCAGTTCGAGCAAGCCGACGCCGAAATCGATCACGCCGAAGATCGGGCGGCTGAACAGGGTCTTGGTGTTCCAGAATTTGGTCAGGTAACCCAATCCCTGGGCACGGAAGCCCATGACCTGCACCATCACCACCGCCACCAGGGCCAACGCAAAGGTGAAGTTCAAATCGGTGGAAACCGGGCGCATGAAGGGGATCACCGAGGCGCCGGCGTGCTCCTCAGAGCCTTCCGCCGGATGTTCGTTCATCCAGATTGTTTGAATCTTCACGCCGCCGATGGTGCCGAGATCGCGAACGGCGTACGGCCCATGCCCTTCGTGGATCAAGCCGATGGTCTCCACACCGGGGAGCAAGCCCAGCCAGTTCGAGGCCAATACCAGCAGGGTGATGGTGGCAAACCAGGGGAAGATGGCCCGTGTCCACTTCCCTGCCGTGCCTTCGGTCATGCCATGCAGCAACTCCAGCATGGCTTCCACCGCCCCGGCGAAACCGGTCAACACCAGTTTGCCACTGCGCACCCCACGGGTGACGCCAATGGCGAGCAAGATGATGACCAGGTCTGCCAGAAGCAAGCCGGTGGTGGTATTGGTGTAGTAGAAAGGTCCAATGCCAGGGATGGTGAACAACGGCTCTTCGCTCAAGCGTTCACCTGGCAGGAACACGCCGGGCATGGTCGGCTTGATTCCTAACCCAATCCCGAAGAAATTGGTAAACAGGAACAAACCGAGAAGAATCGCTGCCAGAACAATCCAGCGAGCCTTACCCCAACGCCATCCAGATTTTTGTTTTTCACTCACGATTCTTGTCCTCCTCAGGGGTTTCTGGATTTTCAGATTGTTTCGCAGGTTTGATGCGGCTGGTGGCGGCGCGCACAATGCGGAACATCAGCGTCACAGTCACCGGCACACTTGCGATCATGAAAATGATGGTAAACATCGGCCTGGTGCCGAGGAACTTATCCAGCGCCAGGCCGCCAAACAACGCGACCACGATCACAAAAAGGGTAATGAATCCCACCTGACCGGCCACCGCAGCCAGGGTTAGGTTAAGCGCATACTGGTAATTCTTCTGGTTGTTCTGCTCGTCCGGTCGTTTCATGGTCGTGGATTATATCACAAGGTATCTATATGCGTCAATCACAGCAGGTTCAAAGCGGCCTGAGTCGCCCAGTTGAACCAGGGGGCGAAGAGCGCGCCGATGAGCAGGATACCCACGGATAGCGTGACCAGGGCGATCGTGTAGGGCCGGGTCAAGGGGACAGGATGTTGTTCTTCCGCTTCGCCGGGCATGCGGTACAGGTACACGACTTTCAAGACGTTGAGGTAGTAGTACAGGCCCACAATCGAGTTCAGGATACCCGCTACCGCCAGCCAGAGCAAGAGGGGATTGCGCATGGCAGCCGCGAAGACAAACACCTTAGCGACAAAGCCACCGAAGGGAGGCATTCCGGCCAGGGAAAGGAAAGCCACCAGCATGATCAGGGAAAGGCCAGGGGCGCGGCGGCTCAGACCGGCATAATCTTTGATCTCATCCGAGCCAGAGACTCGCCCGAAGGCCATCACTGCACCGAAGGCAGCCAGGTTCGTCAGCACGTACGCGGCCAGGTAGAACACCACGCTGGTCAGGCCAATTTGCGAGAAGAAGCCATCCGATTGTGCCAGAGCCGCGACGCCGATCAGGGCATAACCGGCGTGAGCGATGGAAGAATAAGCCAGCATGCGCTTGATGTTGGTCTGGGCCAGCGCCAGCAGGTTCCCCACCGTCATGGTAATGGCAGAAAGGACGGCCAGGATCAACGTCCAGCTGGAAGTGTAGGAGGGAAAAGCCGCCAGGAACAAACGGGCCAGTACGGCGAAGCCCGCCGCCTTCGAAGCGGTGGAAAGGAAACCGGCCACGGGGGTCGGTGCGCCCTGGTACACATCGGGCGCCCAGAAGTGGAAAGGCACAGCCGAAATTTTGAAGCCCAGGCCCACCAGAATGAGGAACACCAGGCCCAAAACCACTCCCAGAGAAAGCTGACCACCCTGGAACATGGCCGCCAGCTTGTAAATATCGGTGGTGGCGGTAAAGCCGAAGAGCAGGCTGAAGCCATACAGCAGAATGGCTGAAGTCATTGCCCCAAAGAGCAAGTACTTGAAGCCGGCCTCAGCCGAGTGATCATCCGAGAGCATGAAACCAGCCAGGATGTAAAGCGGGATGGAGGTGGTCTCAATCGCCAGGTAGAGCATCACCAGGTCGGCGGCCGTGGCCATCAGGCTCATGCCGAGGGTGGCAGCCAGCAAGAGGAGGTAGGCTTCGCCCCGCCGGCCAAGTTGTTCATGATCGGCCAGAAGCAAGGCGGTGATGGCCGCGGCGAAGAGAAAGAACATCTTGAAGAAGAAGCCAAACCAGTCAAAGCGCAGCATTCCACCGAAGACCAGTTGCGGATCGCCGGGGCGAGCGAAGATCAAGCTGAGAATCATTGTTGCCAGCAAACCGCCAAAGGTCAACCAGCCAGCGTTACGGCGCTGTTCTTCCTTCCAGAACGGCTCCACAATCAGGAGCACTACGCCCAACAGAAGGATGAGAATTTCGGGGAGGATCGAAAGAAACATGGTCGAAGTGAACATTTATGCACCTCCCAGCAGGCGCAAGATATGTTGGACGCCTGTTTCCACGAGAGGAACCATCAAACCCGGGAACAGACCAATACCGATCATGAACAGGCACAAAGTGACAATCGCGACTTTGTCCAGAATTGTGATGGGGGTAATGTGACCCTCAAACTGGGCCGGCATTTGGCCAAAAAAGACCCGCCGAATGACCAGCATGACATAGGCCGCGGTGATCACGATGGAAATTGAAGCAATGATCGCCACGATGGAGGCCTTTTGCCACACTCCCATGAAAATGGGGAACTCGGCGATAAAGCCGGAAAAGCCCGGCATACCCATCGAGACCAGGCCGCCGATGATGAAACCAATGGCTGCCTGCGGCAAGGGTTTGGACATGCCACCCAGGTCGGGAATGTGGCGGGTGTGAGCGCGATCATAGACCATGCCGACGACCGCAAAGAAGAGGGCAGTCATCACACCGTGTGAGAACATCTGCAAGCCAGAGCCAAGCAAGCCCTCACGCGTCAACGTGGAAATGCCGAGCATGACCAGGCCCATGTGCGAAACCGAGGAGAAGCCAATGACGTATTTGAAATCGGTCTGGACAAAGGCGATGAAGGCGCCATACACAACACCGATCGCCGCCAGGGTCATGATCAACCAGGACCAGGTTTTGGCGCCTTCAGGCAACAGCATGATGCCAACGCGCAGGGCGGCAAAGGCACCCAGTTTCATCAACACGCCGGCATGGAACATCGAGACGGCAGTCGGCGCGGCCACGTGACCATCCGGCGACCAGTTGTGGAACGGCCAGATACCGCCCAACACGGCAAAGCCCAGGAAAACCGGCAGGAACCAGAAATTCTGGAACGAGGTGGAAAAGCCGGCCTTTTCCAGCTCCAGCATGTTGAAGGTGTAAACACCCGTCTGCTGTCCGGCTGTCCAATACATGGCCAGGGCACCGAGCAATGCGATGACCGAACCGACGAACAGGTACAGGGTCAGTTTCATCGCAGCGTATTCACGCGTCTTCACCCAGCCCCAAATGGCGATGAGCAAATACATGGGGAAGACGGCGATTTCATAGAAGAAGAACAGCATGAACAGGTCGAGGGAAACGAACACCCCAAACACGCCGCTGGCCAGGATGAACAGGAAGGCAAAGAACTCGCGCGGTCGTTCTTGAATGCCCGCCGAGACGTGCTCATTGTAATCGCCCCAGGAGATGAGCACGCCGGTGAACATGACCACGCCGGTCAGCAACACCAGGGGGGCGCTGATACCGTCCACGCCGAAGTGCAGGCTGATGCCCAGCGCCGGCAACCAGGGATACATCTCTTCAAACTGGTAGCCAGCCAGCGATTTGTCGTAGGAGAAATACACCCACAGGGACAGGAACAGGGCAAAAGTGGCCGCGGCAAGCGCAACGGCGCGAATTTCATTCTTTCGCTCAGACGGCATCATCAGGATGATGAGCGCGGCGATGAGCGGGGAAAACGTGATGACACTCAGGACAGGAAAATTCATCATCCACCTCTCAGAACAGCATGACCACAGCCTTGTTGATCACATTCAAAATCCAGGCCGGCCATACGCCGATGACCAGGATGAGGATCATGAGCGGAGTCATGACCAGGATTTCGCGCGTGCTGATCTCGCTCAGGCGGTGTTCGCCATGCGCCCATTGCTCGTTGAGCGGGCCATGCAGGACTTTCTTGATGCCTTTGAGAATGTACGCGCCGGTAAAGAGCAAACCAAGCATGCTCAAAGCCGTGTAGGGCGTGAGCAGCGGATAGGTGCCCCGCACGACGAGGAATTCTGAGATGAAGCCATTCAGGCCGGGCAGGCCCAGGGAGGCCATGCTGGTGAAGATCAAAATGCCACCATAGACCGGCACGAGCGGGAACAGGCCACCGAATTTCTCCAGGTCGCGGGTGTGGGTACGCTCGTAAATTACGCCGACCAGGAAGAACATGCCCGCCGCCGAGAGGCCATGATTGAACATTTGCAGCACCGCACCGTTCAGAGCGATGCGTGCATCTGCCGTGCCGCGCGCCAGGGCAGCCGCAGCAATGCCCAACACCACAAAGCCCATGTGATTGACCGACGAGTACGCCACCAGGCGCTTGAAATCCGTTTGGGCGTAGGAGCCGAAGGCGCCAAAGACGATCGCTGCGGTGGCCAGCAAGGCCAGCGCCCCGGCGTAGATCTTCGCTTCGGCCGGATAGAAGGGCAGGACCAGCCGCAAGAAGCCATAGGCGCCCAGTTTGAGCAGCACGCCCGCCAGGATCATCGAGCCGGCGGTGGGAGCTTCGGTGTGGGCATCGGGCAGCCAGGTGTGGAACGGCCAGACAGGCACTTTGATGGCAAAGGCAATGACAAACGCCCAAAAGGCAATGGTCTTGACCGTAGAAACGGGCAGGCCCATCAGCGTGCCGTCGAAGGTGGACCAGCGCTCGGTCAGCGTGACCAGGTCATAGGTCTGGAAGAGAACGCCGAGCATTTGGATGGCCAAAAGCAAACCGAGCGATCCGCCCATGGTGTAGATCATGAACTTGAGCGAGGCGTAGTCGCGGTTGGCGCTACCCCATTGCGCGATCAGGAAGTACATCGGCACCAGGCCCACTTCCCAGAAGACAAAGAAGATGAGCAGATCCATGGCCAGGAAGACGCCCAACATACCCGTTTCCAGGAAGAGGAAGAGCATCATGTAGGCCTTGACCCGCTCGGTGATGTTGAAGGAGGCCAGGATCGCCAGGGGGGTGAGCAGGGTGGTGAGCAAGACCATGGTCAGCGAGAGGCCATCTACGCCGAGGTGCAGGGTGGAATGGATGGCCTGATACCAGGTATATTGCTCTTCAAACTGGAAGCCCGGCAGATCGGGGTTAAAGCGCAGCCACAGGACAATAGAAAGGATGAAGGGAATCAGACTGGCGCCCAGGGCGAACCAGCGCAGCAGTTTGATTTCATCCTGTGGCAGGAAGAGCATGATCACTGCTGCCAGGGCCGGCAAGAACAAAATCAGTGACAAGAGATGAGTAGAGATGAAGTCCATCGTGCACTCCTATCAGGCTGGTATCAGCCAGAAGAACAGCAGGCCGACCAGTATCAACACGATTAGCGAGACCATCATGTACTGTTGGATGCGTCCCGTTTGAATGGGGCGAAGTTTGTGCCCGCTCCGTTTGACGACTTCGGCAGTGCCATCGCCGATGGTCTCATTGATGACTTTCAGGTCAATGTAGGTGCGAATGGTGTCGCCCAACCAGGCCGTGACTTTGCCAAAGGTGTGCAGAATACCGTCAATGACCAACTTGTCCATTCCCTTATAGACAACCGTTTCGGCGAACCAGTAAGCGGGGCGCACAAAGAGGAAGTTGTAAATTTCGTCGAAGTAGTATTTGTTCTTGAGCAATGGAATTTGCAGGCGATCTTCAGCGGGAGTGCGCACGTTACGATAGACCAGCCAGCCGAAGAACAAACCGCCCAAAGCCACCAGCAGCGAGGTCAAGAGCGGGACGACGTTGAACGGCAGGGTTTCGGGGTGTTCGGCCAGGGTGGAGCCGACGAATTCGTGGAACCAGTTGGGGACGATTCCGCCCAGGAGGGGGAAATGCTCAGGGATGCCGACCCAGCCATACGTCACGGCGAAGAACGCCAGGATCACCAGCGGGGTGGTCATCGTCCAGGGAGTCTCCTGAGCGTGTTCGGCAGCATGGGTGCGCGGTTCGCCCAGGAAGGTCAGGGTGATCTGGCGCATGGTGTAGAAAGCGGTCAGGAAGGCGGCAACGGCCAGGGTGAGGAAGACCGTCAGGTGACCATGGGCAAAGGCATCGGCCAGGATTTCATCCTTCGACCAGAAGCCCGCGGTGAGCACCGGGAAGCCGGAGAGGGCCAGGCCGCCGATCAGGAAGGTCCAGAAGGTGATGGGCATTTTCTTGCGCAGGCCGCCCATGTTGAACATGTCCTGCGGGTCAACGTGCTCGCCGGTGTGCAGCACACCGTGCTCCATGCCGTGGATCACTGAACCGGAGCCGAGGAAGAGCAGCGCCTTGAAGAAGGCGTGGGTAATCAGGTGAAATGCTGCGGCAACATAGGCGCCGATGCCGAGAGCAGCGATCATGTAGCCCAGTTGCGAGATGGTCGAGTAGGCCAGGACGCGCTTGATGTCATTCTGGGCCACGGCGATGGTGGCGGCGAAGAGGGCGGTAAAGGCGCCGATGAAGGCCACGAAAGTCATCGTCTTCGGGTCGAGGCTGAGCAGGGGGAACATGCGGATGACCGCATACACGCCCGCCGAGACCATCGTCGCCGCATGGATCATGGCGCTGACGGGGGTGGGGCCTTCCATCGCGTCCGGCAACCAGACGTGCAGGGGGAACTGCGCCGATTTGCCGATCGTACCGATGAAAAGCAACAGGGCGATCAAGCCGGCAGCCGAGAGACCGAAGAGGCCACTCGGAACCGAGGCCAGGGTATGCAGCACTTCTTCGCGGAAGATTTCGCGGAAAGAGAGCGTGCCGGTCGCCGAGTACAGGAAAGCGATGCCCAGCAGCATGAACACGTCGCCGATGCGGGTGGTCATAAAGGCTTTCACCGCCGCGTCGCGCGCCGAGGGCTTGCCATACCAGAAGCCAATCAGCAGGTAGGAGCACAGCCCCATGATCTCCCAGCCCACGAACAGGGTGAGCAGGTTGTCGGAGACCACCAGGGTGAACATGCCGAAGGCGAACAAGCTGATAAATGCAAAGAAGCGCGAGTACATCGGCTCCACGGAGGGCACTTTGTGCTTGTGGCCGTGTTCTTCAATCGTCGCACCGTGCGGGGGCAGGCCCTTCACGTCGTGATCGCCTACGGGCTGGCCGAAGTTGTGATAGCCCACACTGTAGAGGAAAATCATCAACACCGTCCAGGCCACGAAGAAGAGCACCGCCGCGGTCAACGGGTCCACCAGTACGCCGATCTTGAACCAGCTATCGGCAGTGGGCAACCAATTGATCGAGGAGGCAAACGGCTCTTTGCCCAATTCATGCACGCCCAGAGCGCGCACAAACACCATCATGCTCCCCAGCCAGGAGAGGAAAGCCGCCCCAATGGCGATCGAATGGCTGAGCGCCTTGTTCCGATTGGTGAACAGCACAATCAAGAAAAATGCCAGAACAGGCGGGAGAGGGATTAACCAGATCAAAGTCTCTGTCGTCATAGAACCTCCAAAACGCTCAAGCGCCAGGCGCTGAACGTTTTACCATTTCAGCATGTCAATCTCATCCGCCGCGATGGTGCTCCGCCGGCGATAGACCGAAATAATCAACGCCAGGCCTACCGCCACCTCCGCCGCGGCGACGGCGAAGACGATAATGGCGAACACCTGCCCGGCCATCTGCGCCACGTTCCCATAACGCCAGAACGCGACCAGATTCACATTCACCGCGTTGAGCATCAGCTCCACGCCGAGCAAAATGGCAATGGCATTCTTACGCGCCAGCACACCAAACAGGCCAACGCTAAACAGGGCTGCCGAAAGAATGAGATACCAGGAAAGAGGGACCATTTTGCCTCCTACTTGCGATTGAACGCCACGTACACCGCGCCGACCAGAGCCGCCAGCAACAAGACCGAGGCGACCTCGAACGGCAAGACGAACGCATCGGGCGAGACCAACGCCTTGCCCAATTCGCTCATCGCATCAAAGCCGGACGGGAGAGCGGGCGCGGCCGCCGAAAGGCCATCCCAACGAGTAAGCAGGGTGACCAGCCCACCGAACGTCACCAGCGAAAGCAAAGCAGCCATTGGCCAGCCGGCGTTGATCTGCGGGCCGCGATCGCGCATTTCGCGGCGGGTGAGCATGACGGCAAAGATGAACAGGATGGCAATTGCACCGATATACACCACCACCTGCACAACCGCCAGAAAGCCAGCGTTGAGCATGGCATACAACACCGCCACACCGAACAGCGTGGAAACCAGCCACAGCGCAGCATGGATCAGGTTGCGCGTGGTGACCACCATCACTGCGGAAAGCAGCGTCACCAGGCCAACCAGGAGAAAAATAATTTGTGCAGCAGTCATAGATCCGTCCTTTATCGTCTTGAACTCACCGGCAGACTAATGGGAGGCCTCAATCACCTGCTTTGGCCCTTCCACCCGTTCGCGTTCGCGCCGGCCGTAACCGCGCAGGAATTCAATCACCAGCCAGGCCACCACTACGTTCGAAGCGAACATCCCCAGAGCATAGATCGCCGGCGAGGCCTCACGCAGCAAGGCGTGCATCAGCGCAGTAATAATCAACAGCGCAAAAGAGAGCGGGGTAAGGAACTTCCAGCTGAAGGCCAGCATGTGGTCAATGCGAATACGCATCAGCGAGTAGCGCACCCACATGATGATCCAGTAACCAGCAAAAGCCTTCACCAACACAATGGCAACTGCTACCAACGGGCCAAGCTGCTCCAGGCCAAAGAAACGATAGCCGCCGAAGAACAAAATGCCCCAGAAGCCACCGAAGGTGAAGGCATGGAGCAATTCGCCCGCATAGAACAAACCGAACTTCATACCGGTATATTCGATGTGGAAGCCCGCCACAATTTCGGATTCGGCTTCGTTCATATCGAAGGGAGCGCGCCCCAACTCGGCGATGGCGGCCACCAGGAAGATCAGCGCGGCCAGCGGGGCGAGCACCACATACCACACATCCTGATTGGCGATGATGCCGTTGATGCCCATCGTCCCGGCCAGCACGGTGGGGATAAGCAGCGAAACCACCATCGGCACTTCAAATGAAATGAGCGTGGCCACCTGGCGGAAAGCGCCGATCAGCGCATATTTGTTGTTCGACGACCAGCCAGCCATGATGATGGACAGCGTGCCGATGGCGCCGGCAGCGATCAGGTAGAGCACACCGACGTTCAGATCAACGCCCAGGATGTTGGGCGCCAGGGGGATGACCGCCCACAGGATGATGACAGACATCAAGGAAAGCAGCGGAGCCAGGTTGTACACCACACGATCAGCCCCGGCAGGGGTGATGTCTTCTTTGATGAGCAGTTTGACGATGTCGGCGAAGGGTTGAATCAGCCCGAAGGGGCCAACACGGTTCGGGCCAAGACGATCCTGGAACCGTGCCACGATCTTGCGTTCAACCCAGACGAGGAAGATGTCGAGCACCATCACGAGGGTGACCAGGGTGATGATGCCCAGACTGGCAACCAGGAGATTAGCAACACTCGCCGGCATTCCCCAGCCGGTGAGCAGGCCAATCAGCCAGTCGGCGATCACTTTGAGCGGATCATTCCAAAAATTCATGGAGCACTCCTCCAATACACAAATAAAAGGCTGAGAGGGGCGAGCCTGTCAGCCTTAAAATTTTTTATCGGCGGGTTATACCCATTCCAGCATGCCTTTGCGCCAGGTGTAAGCCAACCCAGCCACCAGGATCAGGATGAAAAGGGTGCCTTCCAACACAGCAAAGAGGGGCAATTTGCCCAGCGCCACAGCCCAGGGGAAGAGGAAGACCGTTTCCACATCGAAGATGAGGAAGACCAGGGCAAAGATGTAGTATTGGGCTTTGAATTGCACCCAGTTTTCGCCTACGGTTTCAACGCCACACTCGTAGGTGCTGAGCTTGATGGGGTTGGGTTTCCTGGGCGCAAGCAACCAGGCAACCAAAATGGCTGCCGCCGGAACCAGCAACCCAACAACGATGAAAATGCCAATGTAAAGCCATTCGTTCTGCATAGGAACTCCATTTTGAGGGTTTCTCTTGGAGGCTATCCGCTAAAAACAAAACGGACTTCTTCTAATAAAGAAACAATTTTCAAGATTGCATTAAGTGAAGTCCGTGCGTTTTTGGGATAGGCGCTTTAATGCGGGCTGCATTGTACCATGAAGAACAAAGTAGGGGATACTTATCCATGTCAATATTTCGGGTGATTTTCGTCATGAATTTGAAAATGCTCTGTGGCAGAAGCTAATGACAGGCTGGAAGGCCTGTCCTACACGTGGCTGTTGCTTTGAGATCGCTTCGCCCCTTTTGGGGGCTTGCAATGAGAGGATGGCAATAAAGCAAGCTGAAAGAACAAACAGAAAGCGCGGTTACGAGGTGGGGCGTTTGCGGCGGCGGAAGAGGAAGCGAACGATTTGTTCCAGGAAGGGGAAGCTGAGCAGGCTGCCAATCAGTGATCCGATGGTGCCCGTGGTGCGCGCCAGGCTGGCAGGCAGGCCGAGGAAGCTGGTGGTTTCGATTTCAATGATCTGGGCGGAGATGGCTTTACGGCTTTCGCGGCCGCCGACTTTGGGCACAAAGCGCAAATGCAACCAAACGGTGCCCCGGTAGTGTCCCGTCTCCCGCGGGCGCACGCTCCAGTAGAAGGTGACCGATTGGCCGGGCAGGAGCGGTTCGCTGATGGTTTCGCTGGGGCGCATTTCGATGCCGGCCAGGTCGAGACGGGCTTCGGCAATGACGTTGTGGGTTTTGTAGAGGTTGGGGATTTGGATGCTTTCGCCTTTGGTGACGTTGCCTTCGATAACGGCGGTAGGGGTGAGGTTGCCCTGCGTGTCCATTTCCAGGGTGAGGCGGATGACTTCGGAATCGCCCAGGCGAATGCGCGGGGGATATTCCAGGACGAGGCGGCGGGATTCAGGAATGGCGGGTTGCAGAGCGGTCGGCGGCTGGACGGGACGGGTGGGCCGCGCCGAAGGGGTGTTGACCGGGGCCGCGGCGGGTAGTGTCAGCGTGCAGGCCAGCGCCATCGCCCACAGGGCCAGGCCAGCCAGGAGCCAGGAGAGAATCTTCGGGGGGCGAATCATGCCAGGTTTAACGGGAGCAGGCGCGGGGGCGGTTGAAACGAGGCGGGGGTGGGGAGGGTCAGCTCGGTGGGGCCGATCGGTTGAATGCGGCGATCCCGACCCAGGGGCAGGTATCCCCAAATCAGCATCGCCAGGGAGAAAAGGAGGAGGATCAGACCAATCCAGATGCGGATTTTTTTCATTGGCTGGAATTATACCGCCAGAACGATGGTGAGCAGGCCCAGGAGCAAGATGAACACAAGGAGGACGATGCCAAGGAGCCAGGCGCCGCGCAGACCAAGCCAGAGGGCGAGGAGGACGCTGAGGGCAAGGAGACGGCGGGCGAGGGTGAGGG
>DAOUAN010000032.1:0-38719 GCA_034433385.1 Anaerolineales bacterium
AGCCTGTGCTGCGTTTCGTTCCAGACCTTTTTGGGCGGTGGTGAGCAAGTCGCGGGCGAAGCTTTCACTCTGGTTGTACCAGTGGAGGCGGATTTTGCCTTCACTGAGGGTTTGCCAGTTGTGGTTGGTATCCAACCAGGTGATCGTTTGTTCTTCGCTGATCGTTTCGCTACCTGCTGAGTTGCTATATCGCCAACGCCACCAGATCGATGCGCCCGGAGGGAGAGAGCCAGACTGGCGCATGTCCCATGTCCATTCTACTTTGATGGTTTTGGCAGGGGTAAATTGGGGAAACGCTTTCGCGATGACCTGACCGCAGGTGAGTTGTTGCGTTCCATATTCGAGTGTGACGTTGGTGATGGGCTGGTCGCTTTGCAGGGTGGCTCGGAAGGTGATGGCGTTGGGAAAGTCCAGGGTAGCTTCGTTTTGGCTGAGAGATGCGAGGGGAGATGCCAGAGCGTTTGATGTGGGCAAGAGCAGAAGCAGCAGGAAAAATAAGGGGAGGATTTTTTTACGCATGGGGTCTCCTTCGTGAGGCTCTCTCTAACTATAACATAGCGCGGCGAGCCGCAGCCAAATTTGGTTGTCATTGCGAGACGGCGTTCTTCCGTCGAAGCAATCTTCCGGCAGGCCAGGATTTCTCCCACGCTTCGCTCGCAATGACGGAAATGGCGGAAACAGGTGATCTGGTGGATTTCCTCACAAGAGTGTAAACAGGGTTAATTGACGCATGACCACCTTGCAAGTATAATCTTCTCACCTCCCCTCATGAGAGGGGTCTTTTATGAGGCTCCATGGCGTTGCGTGGTAATTTACGTGATTTTACGATCACTCAGCTGCTCAATTTGATTAACCTGGCAGGGAAAACCGGTACGCTCATTGTGGATGGCCCCAATGAGCAGGCCCAGGTTTCGTTTCGCGACGGCAAACTGGCCTATGCTCGCATTGGTTCTGAAGACAATCGGCTGGCAACCATATTGCACCGCGCCAATAAGCTGACTGCCAATCAGTACCGGGCTATTGTGGAGCGTGCCGGGCACATGAGTGATAAAGAACTGGGCTTGTTGCTCATCAATGCCGGTTATGTCACCCAGGAAGACATCTTGCTTAACTTACAGGCCTATTTCACGGATATCGTTCGCCGTTTGTTTACCTGGGTGGAAGGGATTTTCCGCTTTGAGAGCGACATGCTCCCGCCTGAAGATCGAATCAATGTGCGGCTGGATTTGGAGAATATTATCATCGAAGGCTCTCGCCAGTTGCGAGAATGGGAACAACTGCAAGATGAAATCCCTAGCCTGGATATGGCGCTGAAGTTTACGGAGCGCCCGCTGACGAATATCAATTTGAGTGTCGAAGAGTGGCGGGTGGTTAAGTACATTAATCCTAAAAACACCATGCGACAAATTGCCAATGCCTGCAAAATGAATGAGCTGGAGATTCGGCGCATTGTGTATGGTTTGCTCCAAGCGGGGTTAGTGGAAATTGTACGACCAGAGGGTGTACCGGCAATGGCGAACCCGAAGATGTTCCCTACACAAAATAAAGAAGAACAAAAATCTTTGATCAACAAATTAATTGGGCGTATTCGTTCGCTGTGATTTTTTAAGCGCGGAAGGATTGGACGTATGCAAACAGTCAAAATGGTGGTGACAGGACCTTTCAACGCCGGTAAGACGGAATTTATTCAATCGGTGAGTGAGATTGATGTTGTCTCTACTGAGCGCAAAATCTCCTCAGATGTGGAACGATCGGTCAAAGAGTCAACTACGGTGGCGATGGATTTTGGCCGCATCACCGTGGACAACGATTTGGTGCTTTATCTGTTTGGCACACCGGGCCAAAAGCGCTTTGATTTCATGTGGGAAATCCTTTCCGAAGGGATGCTCGGCTTCATCGTGATGGTGGATAGCACACGCCCGGAGACTTTTCGCGAGGCGCGTTCTATCCTGGAGACATTCCGCGCTTATGCTCCTACCCCCTATGTAGTGGCTGCCAATAAACAGGATAAAGAAGATGCCTGGGACCTGGAAGATATGCGCCATGCTTTAAGGCTCGATCCCAAAACGAAATTGCTTCCTTGCGTAGCCACCTCACGCAAAAGTGTGAAAACGGTCCTCCTTGAATTGCTCTACAGTATTCTAGAGGAAATGGAAAGCGGAAAATAACTTTGTGAATGGTCGGGCAGCGTGTCCTCGATAACGACTGATCAAGGCGTTGTGCATTACGAAGTTTATGGTCGCGGCCGGCCGGTTATTCTCCTGCATGGCTGGTTGGGATCGTGGGGCTTGTGGCAGGAGACTATGTCTTATTTGGGGGCGTTTTATCGCACGTATGCGCTGGATTTCTGGGGCTTTGGTGAATCGGGCAAAAAACGCGAGACCTACGCGGTACAAGATTTCATCAGCCTGGTCAACCAATTTATGGAGCGATTGGGGATTGTCCGCGCCCCGTTGGTCGGCCACAGCATGGGCGGGACGGTCAGTCTTTCGGTGGCCATTCAATACCCGCAGCGGGTGAGCAAAGTGGTGGTCATTGGATCGCCAATTGTCGGATCTTCGCTGGCGCTGCCCCTCAAACTGGCTGGTTATCGTTCGATCGCTTTCATGCTTTTCAATATGATGGGCTTGTTTCGTGCTGGCCTGCGCATGGCTTCCCCGTTGATTTGCAGCGATCCTCGCTTTCCCGATATGATGGATCGCGATCTTTCTCGAACTACCCTCGAGTCTTTCCTGATCTCCATTGCTTCACTGCGCCGCACAGACTTACGCCCGATGCTGGATCGCGTCCGGGTGCCCGTGATGGGAATGTACGGCGATCGGGATAATATTGTCCACCCCATGCAATGGCAGCCTTTACGTCAGGGCGTTCCTCATGCCCGTGTTGAACGTTTCCCGCACGCGGGCCATTTCATCATGCTGGATGAACCCAATGGGTTTATCCATAAACTCAAAGAATTTTTGGATGAAGAAACATCTATCCCATGAGTGAGCCGACCTTTCACTACCCCGAACGAATGGGACGGATTATCCTCCAGGCCATGGAAGAGATCATGGGGCGCAATGGAGTCAACGCGGTGTTGCGCCTCGGTTCGCTCGAAGCATTGATTGACAATTACCCTCCTCCTACCTCCAACCTGGCTTTTCCTTTTGAAACAATCAGTCGCTTACAAATCGCTCTGGAACAGGCCTATGGGCCACGGGGTGGGCGTGGCGTGGCGCTGCGCGTCGGTCGGGCTTGCTTCTCTTATGGGTTGCGAGAATATGGCTCACAGCTTGGTCTGACGGAAACCGCCTTTCGCTTGTTGCCTTTGCCGACAAAATTGCGCCTGGGCGCAAAATCATTTGCCGATTTGTTCAATCATCACACCGATCAACGCGTGCGCCTGGAAGAGAAAGATGCCAAAATTTACTGGCACATTGACCGTTGTCCGTTGTGTTGGGGGCGGCATACCGAGGAGCCGACCTGCCATCTGGCGGTAGGGCTGCTACAAGAGGCCCTCTACTGGCTCAGCAATGGCAAAATTTTTCACGTGGAAGAAACTCACTGCCTGGCTCGCGGCGATCATAGCTGCACCATTGAGATTGACCCCATCCCATTTTCCTGATGGCCTTTACAATTTTGGATGGCTGAGTGCTGGCTCGCCCTGCTATAATTACGGCTATGCTTAAGATTATTTTGCATGCGCCCAATGCAATCATGCCGTTTTGCGAACCGGCCCGCGACTTGCGCATCCATAACTCTCCCCTTTGGCTTCACCAGCGCAATGTGCTGGCCCCCTACGTCACGCGCGAGCTTGAACTCAAGCCGGGACAACGCCTGCCACAGGTGCGCGAACCTACCCTGGTCTATCGGGATAACCTCTTTTTTGATGAACACTATATCCGCGCCTTCTTGAGCGAGGCCAGCAAGCGGAAAGTGGCCTCGCGAGCAGCGTTTTCTGTCGATGACCCTGCCTTTCGCGAACATGCCCTACCACTCTCTACATCGTACACGCCGGCGGGCAATCTCTACCTGGCTGATTTATGGTATTACCCCAATGGCCCGGTGGCGGATGTAGAGCCCCTGGTCATTGACCTGCAAGCGCGTGAAATTGGCTATTATCACGTGCCCAGCTACATGGCCGGTCAAACCGGTGACCTGGTCTTTCAGGTGCCGCTGCGGGCGCTAATTGCCATTGATTCCTGGGTGCATATCTTTATCGCCGACATTGTCTTTGGCCTGTTTGCCCGCGGTGCCCGTTTTGAAAAACGCCTATCCGAAGACCTCGGCTTCAAGTTGCGCATCCTCGCTAAATCGCTCTACGAGGGACGGCAGCTGCTCGAATCTTCTGAACTGGTAAAAATTGGCAAAAACTGCGTTATTGACCCGCGCGCGGTGATTCATGGACCGACTACCATTGGAGATAACGTCACCATTAACGCCGGCGCGGTAATCGAAAATTGCATTATCGGTAACAATGTCAACATCTCACAGGATGTACAGCTCATGCTTTCTGTGGTCGGAGATGGCGCCTTCTTGCCCTTTCGGGCGGCCCTCTTCATGACCACGCTCATGGAGAATAGCATGGTGGCGCAAAATACCTGCCTGCAAATGTGCGTGGTGGGGAGAAATACTTTCATCGGTGCCGGCTCAACCTGGACGGATTACAACCTTATCCCGGCTCCCATTCGTGCTCGTGGTGGCGATGGAAAACTGCAAATCTCGAATCGGCCGGTGTTAGGAGGATGCGTAGGGCATAATTGCCGCATCGGCTCGGGAATGATCATTTATCCGGCGCGCACGATCGAATCGGATGTGGTGCTGGTCGCTTCTCAAAACCGCCGGGTGATTGATCGCGACATTCGCTTTGAAGACAGTGACCATTTCCACCTGAAAGCCGCTCACCTGCATCAAACTCCTTATCATCGCCAGCCGCAGGAAGAGATCGAGTCGTGGTGAAATGGATACTTTTGCCTTTATTATTCATCCCATTGATCCAAAACGCGATGTAAGCCGCAAATATCCGTTCTTAGGGCGGGTGCTCTCTGAGCGACAAATTGATTTTTTCTCCACCTTCTTCCCGCCGGTTTACATCTCGGAAATTACAGGCATCACCTCCATGGCTACCGGCAAAGAGATCAAAGGCTGGTTCGTGGCCTGTCCATTTACGCCTCGCCGCATGATGGAGTTGCCAGAATGGGCAGTTTATCGTAAGATTATCCAGACAGGACGACTGGCTGAACGCCTGGGCGCTATGATCCTGGGACTGGGCGCGTTCACTTCGGTCGTTGGCGATGCCGGCATCACCATTGCCCGTGCCCTGGATATTCCGGTCACTACAGGCGATTCCTACACGGTTGCTCTTGCTGTGCAGGCGCTCCAGGAAGCCGCGCGGCGGATGGAAATTCCCATGAAAGAGGCAACGGTGGCTGTTGTCGGGGCAACCGGGGCGATCGGGCGGGTCTGCGCGGAACTGTTGGCGGGTGAGGCCGCCCGTTTGCTGCTCATCGCCCGGGATGCGGATCGCCTCGAGGCGCTGCGCGACCGCCTGCGGGTCCGGGGCGAGGCGGAGGTGAGCATCAGCACGAAGATGGAGGCTCTCGCCGAGGCGCAGTTAATCTTAACGGTGACCAGCGCGGTTCATGATGTCATCCGACCGGAGCATTTGTTACCGGGCAGCGTAATTTGTGATGTGGCCCGGCCGCGTGATGTCTCTGCTTTGGTGGCGGCAAAGCGCGATGATGTCCTGGTGATTGACGGCGGCATGGTGGATGTGCCAGGTCCCGTAGATTTTCACTTTAACTTTGGGTTTCCGCCGGGGAAAGCGTATGCCTGTATGGCTGAAACGATGGCCCTGGCGCTGGAAGGACGTTTTGAGGATTATACCGTTGGCAAGGAGATCACCCTTGAACGTGTCCGGGAGATTACCATGATTGCAGAAAAACATGGATTTCGCTTGAGTGGCTTTCGCTCTTTTGAAAAGGAAGTGACTGAGGCGCAAATCGAAACCGTTCGGCGCAACGCTCGCCATGCCAAGCGACACACATAGGAGGCTGAAATGGGAAATGCTCGCCTGCTGGTTGTGGAAGATGATGTAGATATTGCCAATATGCTCAAAATTTATTTCACGGGGCTACAGTACGATGTGGAGGTAGCCAGCCGTGGCAAGGATGCCCTGGAGAAGACCAGGATTGTGCAGCCTCATCTCATTGTGTTGGACATTATGTTGCCCGACATTGATGGCTATGAGGTGTGTCGCACCTTGCGCATGAACACGCGCACCAGTCACATCCCGGTAATTTTCCTGACGCAGAAAGATGAGCGTAGCGATAAATTGCAGGGACTGGAATTGGGCGCCGATGATTACATTACCAAACCATTCGATATTGAAGAGCTGAAACTGCGGGTGCAGGGAGCCATTCGCCGCGCCGAGCGCGAAAGCCTTACCGATCCGCGCTCTGGTCTGCCTGCGGGGCGCCTGATCGAGGAGCAGCTCCGCCGCATCATTCGCGAGGATCGTTGGGCTTTGCTGGATGTGCGCATTAATCATTTTGATCCCTTCCGCGATGTATATGGCTTTGTGGCGGGGGATGATGTGTTGCGCTTTACGGCCATGTTGATCGGCGAAGTGGTGGATGAACTGGGCACGACGAGTGATTTCATTGGCCATGCTGGTGGCGATAATTTTGTGATCATCACGACCGAAGAGGCCGCTCCAGCCATTAAACAGCGCCTGAAAGAGCGCTTTGCCACGGAAGTGCAAACACATTACAACTTTATTGATCGCCAGCAAGGGTTTATGCAAAAGCCGAAGGTCGAAGGTGGGGTGGAAAAGGTGCCCTTCATGACCCTGGCCATTGGGGTGGTCTCGCCTAGCCTGCAAACTTTTGCCGATATTCGCGAGATTACCGAATTGGCGGCTGAAGCGCGGCGGCAGGATGCGGCGGCTTCGGCCGGTTAGGGGATGATTTGTAGCGATGTTTGCAGGTTTGGGCCTGGGCATTGGCTTAATCATTGCCGGACTGGGGTTTGTATTACTGGTCTGGGGCTTTTTGCGCCTGTTGTCAGTGGCCCAAAGTGAACCTGCTGGTGGGGGGGTATCCATTGCCTTGCCAGAGATCAGCCAAAGCACAGAAGCGATGCTGGTCATTCAGCCAGGGGGGCGGGTGGAATATCTCAGCCCGCTTGCCCGCCAATGGTTTGGCCTGAGCGAGGACGAGCCAGCCGATTTGGAACGTCTGGCTCGTCGGGTGCGGCCGACGGACGAGTTTTTGAATCTGTGTCTGGCTCCGGGGCAAAAACACCTGGCCATTAATGGCAGGTTGATGGAAGCCACTTCCTATCAGGTGCCAGGGGTGTTCCCTGCTGTTTTACTTTCCTTGCGCAAACTGGAACTCACGCCGCTGGCGGCAGAGCCAGGCGAGCAGGCGGTCACCTCGCTGGTTAAGGTAATCACAGATTTTGGGCAGGCCATCACCGCCAGCCTGGATTTTGAGAGCACGGCTCAGGCTGTGCTGGAAAACCTGGCTCGCGTTCTTTCAGCCGATGTGGTTGAATTAAAGATTTGGGAGGCCAAAGGGGATGTGCCGATCACGTATGGCTTGCAAGAAGCGAGTGATACAGCGCCCAAGTTAGTACGCCTGGCTATCTCGCATTTTGCCGACTATACCGCTCAGGTGCTGGATTCTCAGCGCCCAGTGTTGCTCGCCGCTTTGGGCGAACAACATCCGGCCAACGGTAAAGAAAGGCGTCAGATTCGCTCTTACCTGGGTTGCCCTTTGCAAGCGAAGGGCGATTGGTTGGGGGTGGTGGAACTTGGCCGTAGCAGTGGGATGCCATTTGGCGAAAGTGACCTGGAATTATTACAGCTTTTTTGCGGGCAGGCAGCACAGGCGTTGCGTAATGCGTTGGATTATGAGCGCGAGCATCGGCATGCCACCGAATTGGCTGCGCTGGCGAATCTCGGCCAGGCGGTTAATGTGCTTCATGAGCCGAAGCATTTGTTCAGGCGGCTGGTGGAAACGATTTCTCCACTTTTCGCCGCAGAAATTATCGGCTTTTTGATTTACGATGAGACCAAATCTGTGCTGGAAGGGCAAGTCCCATTTCAGGGGTTGCCGGCGCAAATTGTGGAGATTTACCGCACCACCATTCGCAGCAACAGCCCGGCAGAGGCCCTGCTCAAAAACCCTGAGCCAATCGTGAGCGAGGATGCCTCGCGTGACGAAAAATGGCGTGTGTTGGGGTTGACCCATGTGGCGGTGGCGGCCAGTTTGCGCGATTCGGTGCTGATGCCTCTGGTGGCCAATGGACGAATGGTGGGCTATTTGCAAGTTTCCCACCATCGAGGCGGGACTGCCCCGTTTTCGCCTGCTGAACTTCGTCTGATCAGAGCGGTGGCCGACCAGGCAGCCATTTTGATCGAGAACGCTCTTTTTGTGCAACAAGCGCAGGCGCGTTCTTCTCGTTCGGAGGCGTTGCGGCGCATTGCCAGCCTGGCTTCTTCTTCAGCTACCCCCGATGAGATGCTGCAATTTGCGGTACGTGAACTGGTCAGCCTGTTCCATGCTGATGCCGCGGCGGTGTTTCTGCTCGACGATGAGCGCGGTGAGCTGAATTTACACCGCCCCTCTGTCTTTGGTGTGACGGATGATTTTGCGGATGTGTTTTCCCATTTGTTCGCTAGCGAATCAGAATATCATCTGATCGTCTCGCGCAGTCAGAAGCCTTTTCTCTCAGGACGGTTGAGTGCTGATCGGCGCGTGTTGAATACCTATCGTCCGCTGACGATCGCTTTGCGGCTGGAATCGGCTATGGTCGTGCCGCTGCTTGCGCATGAAAACTGTCTGGGTGAATTAATGATCGGCAGCTCCCGGGCGGATCATTTCAGCGAATACGATTTGCAAGTGCTCGGCACAGTTGCCAGTCAGCTGGCAGTGGCGATTGAGAGTGCGCGCGCCCTGGCCCAAACAGATGAAGGCTTGCGCCGCCGGTTGGAGCAGCTGACTGCCGTTGCCCGTGTCAGCCGGGAATTGGGCACGACGTTTGACCTGCGCCGCTTGCTCGAAATGATTTATAGCGAATGCCGAAAGATCACGCGCGCCGAATGCGGTTCCATTTTGCTCTTTAACCCAGAGAACACAAATCAAGCGTCAGAAATTACGCTTTCGGTAGGTTGTCCGGTGGAGCCAGAATTAGGCTTGCTAGAACAGGCAGTCGTTGAAGGTGGAAAATCCCGTCTGATTGCTAATTTTGGGCGCGCTGAGTTTCAGCCACCTCACGCCGAGGTGCGTTCTGCATTGTTGGTGCCGATCGCGTACCAGGGGCGCACCCTCGGGCTGATTTATTTGCATGGCTCTCAACCCTCTTTTTTTGATGAAACTGCCCGCGAAACGATAGAGACGCTGGCCATTCAGGCGGCAATTGCCATCCACAATGCCCGCCAATATCAGATGGAGCGGCAGCGGGCCGAAATTCTCAGCCGCCGTGCCGAGACGCTTACCTCGCTGGTCAATACCACCTACGCGCTCAGTGCGGAAAAGCCTCTAGAGCAAGCCCTTCAGGCGATTGCTCAAGGGATTTGTGCAGCCACACCTTTCCGCGTGGCCCTGGTGAGTATCTACGAGAAAGACAGCGGGTTGCTGCGTCGCGTGGCCGGAGTTGGCCTGCCCGCTGATACCCTGGCTGACCTGATGGGGCGCAAGCAACCCTATGCCAGCTTGCGCCAGTTGATGCGCGAAGAATTCAAAATTGGGCGTGCTTATTTCATTCCGGCGGATCAGACACCGATTCTGCCCGCAGATGTTCATTATGTTTATTCCAGATACGAACGGAGCGAGGAGATTTCGGCGAAGGATGCCTGGAAGCCGGATGATTTTCTGCTCATTCCGTTGGAAGACGCCGAAGGCAATCCCCTGGGATTGATCAGCGTAGATGATCCGTCGAACGGTTTGCGGCCCGATCGAGCGACGATCGAATCGCTGGAAGGATTTGCTGCCCAGGCTGCCCTCGTGATTCAAAATATGTTGCAAATTAATTCCTTGCAAGAGCGAATCCAGGCGCTCTCAGATGGCTTGCAGCGTCAGCAAAAATTATTACACTACAGCCAAAACGATTTGCCCATTCTGTTGCACAAAGACCTTGAGCAGACCATCTCGCTCCATGCGTTAGAGCGTCGTGCTCAACGGGTGCGCGCCGGGCTGGCAATTACCGAATCCGTTAGTCGCCAGCTAGACGCTTCCTCGGCGCTTTTGGCCTTGGGCCGAGAAACGCTAACCCATTTGGGCATGTCGGTGGCATTAGTGGCCGAAGAAGGGCCTGATGGCCCCCATTTGCTCCACGTTCTGGGTGCTGTGCCGCGGGCAACCAACGTGGAGGCCTTGTTTGGTCAACGCAATCCATTGCGCTCGGTGCTTCAAAGTGGTGAGACGCTTCTAATTGCCAATCTGGATGAAAACGATGAATGGCGGGATACGCCATTGCTGAGTGCTTTACGCGCCAAAGGGGTCATTGGCCTGCCTATCAAGGTGGAAGGGCGTGTGGTCGCCGCGATGCTGGCGATCTCGCTTGAACCGTTACCGCCCTTTACCGATGAAGATCGCCAGGTCTATCATCAGATTGCTCGCCAGACTTCTGTCGTTTTGCAAAACATCTCACTGCTCAATGAGACGCGTCGCCGTTTGCAGGAAGTGAACCTGCTGCTCGATTTCAGTCGGCGGTTGAGCGGCTTGAATCCAGATGAGGTGCTCAAAGCATTGCTGGAGAGTGCTCGTCGGGTACTCTCGGCGGCCCATGCTGGCGTTGTGTTCTTGTGGCAACCCCAAATGGGTCAACTGGTGCCGCGGGTGGTCTCCGGTTATGCCGACAATCAGAGCCTTTTGAAGATTTCCTACCATTTGGGCGAAGCCTTGCCCGGAGCCGTGTTTGCCGAAAGAAAAGCGCGTCGGGTGGATGAGATCCATTTCGCTTATGATTACTCGCTGGAGGCCGAAAAACTTTTGCTCTATCGCCAGGCTACGGGTGGGCGGTTGCCCGTTTCCAGCTTGCTGATTCCAATTGCTGCTGGGGAGCAACCGCTGGGTTTGCTGGTGTTGGATAACTTCAACACCCCCGCTGCCTTCCGCCCGGAGGATGAGGCATTGTTGCTGTCTTTGGCGCAACAGGTGGCGCTCTCGCTCGAGAACATCCGCCTGGTCCAGGCCGTCCAGGAACGCGCAGGCCAATTACAGGCTCTGAACGATGCTGCAACAGCTCTGACTACCCGGCTACGCAGCGATGAGTTAATCGGCACTTTGCTTGAACACCTTGCTTCTATTTTGCCCTATGATACGGCTACTCTTTGGCTGCGCGAGAGAGACCGTTTGACAGTGGCCGCAGCCAGTGGTTTCCCGGATACCGAAAAGAGGCTGGGGCTAAGCGTAGCACTTTCTGATTCGGCTTTGTTCCGCCAGATGATCGAAAGTGGGCAACCGATTTCGGTCGGCGATGTACGCGAGGATGCGCGCTTCCCGGCGCTTGAGGCGCCGCGCCTGTCCTGGTTGGGAATTCCGCTGATCGCGAAGGGTGAACTCTCTGGTGTGATTGCCCTCGAAAAATGGCAGGCGCATTTTTACACCCATGATCATCTTCAGGTAGCCATGGCATTTGCCACCCAGGCGGCCGTTTCCCTGGAGAACGCCCGTCTGTACGAAGATAGTTTGAAGCGAGCTATGGAACTCGATCAACGCTCCCAGCGTCTGGCTCTGCTCAATCGTTTCTCTTCCTCATTGAGTGGCCTGCTGGATGGCGATCAAATTCTGGAATTGACCGCTGCCGAGCTGCAACAGGCGTTGAACGCGGAGCGCGTTTTGGTAGTTGTTTTTGAGCGTGGCCAGGCGGTGTGGAAAACGGTTATTCCGAAAACGAAAATTAAATTGCCGCGCGTGTTGCCTCATGCCACCTTGTTTGAGCGCTTGCGCGAATCGCTGGGCGTTTTTCATACCAGTCACGCTCAGCAAGAAGCGGAGATTGCCCCTTTGCTGACTGTTTTAGGCGAATCTACGACTTCCTTGCTGGTCTTGCCTTTGGTGAGCGGAGCAGACTTGCGAGCGCTGTTGTTTGTGACGGCGAGCAGTGACGATACGTTCAGCCCCAATGAAATCGAATTGGGACGCACTATCGCGAACCAGGCGTCCATCGCCCTGGAAAATGCCCGCCTGTATCAATCCACGCGGCAAACGGCGGAGCGTTTTGCCATTTTGAACCGTTCCAGTGCACAAATCAGTGCTACGTTAGACCCAGAGCAAATTTATGCTTTGGTGCACCGGGCCGCCGAGCAAGTGATGCCGGTAGAGGCGTTTGTCATTACCATTTTGAACGAGGAGACCAACGAAATTCAAGGCGTTTACCTGGTAGATAAGGGCGTACGCCTGCCGCCTACCATTGTGCCCTGGGAAGGTAGTTTGAGCGGAAAGATTATCCAAACCGGCCAGCCGCTCATTACTCACTTGGAAGAAGAAGCCGATCGCGTCGGCGGAATTTCCTATGGGGATGAGGCCAGTCCAATCTCCATCCTGGCAGTGCCTATGACGTTGGGTAACAAAGTCATCGGCATGCTTTCCGCTCAAAGCTACCGGTCCGATGTCTATACCGATGAAGATTTGCAAATTCTCGGCACGCTGGCCAACCAATTAGCAGTGGCTATCCAAAATGCCCGCCTCTTCGCTGAAACGCAACGTCTGGCGCAGGAACTGGAGCAACGAGTCATCGAGCGCACGGCTCAGTTGCAACGCGAACAGCAAAATACCGAGACATTGCTGCGTATTTTGACCGAGGTTTCCTCCAGCCTCGATCTCGATCGCGCCCTCAACCGTACGCTCTCCTTGCTCAACGATGCTACCGGTGCGGAACAGGGGACGATTATGTTGTTGCAGCCCGAAGACAATCTCCTGCATTACCGCGCCGGTTATGGCTATCTCTCGGACCAGACCGGGGGTGGACGCGGCTTTACCCTCAAGGTAGGTGAGGGCCTGGCGGGTTGGGTGGTACAAAACCGCGAAGCGGTGCTGATCGATGACTTGCGGCAGGATCCACGTTGGGTGCAGTCACCCGCCAGCGGTCAGGATCACCGCAGCGCCATCGTCGCACCGTTGCTGGTAGGCGAGGATGTGATCGGGGTGCTAATGATCTTCCATCGCCAGGTAGGCTTCTTCAACCCCGAAATGTTGAACCTGGCCAAGGCCATCGCCAGTCAGGTGGCTGTGGCGATCAACAATGCCCATCTGTACGAGTTGATTCGCGATCAAGCTGAACGCCTGGGAGCGATGTTGCGTAAGGAGCAAGAAGAGGCCAGTCGCTCTGTGGCGATTCTGGAGGCGGTGGCCGATGGGGTGCTGGTCACCGATGCCGAGAACCGCATCACCTTCGTGAACTCTTCTACCGAGCGCATCCTTGGCCTTTCCGCCAATCGCTTGCTTGGGCAACCGCTTGAAAATTTTGGCGGCTTGTTTGGCAAGGCCGCTGGTGCCTGGTTAGAGGCCATTCGTCTCTGGTCGGATGATCCGGCTTCTTATCGTCCTGGCGAGATGGTGGCGGAACAGCTGGAGCTGGAAAATGGCCGTATTGCCCTCATCCACCTGGCTCCGGTGATCTTCCAAAATGATTTCCTGGGTACGGTTTCGATTTTCCGTGATATTACTCACGAAGTAGAAGTTGATCGCCTCAAATCTGAGTTTGTGGCCACGGTGAGCCATGAGCTACGCACACCCATGACCTCGATTAAGGGATATGTGGATTTGCTGCTCATGGGTGCAGCGGGCGCTTTCAACGAGAATCAGGCGCACTTTTTGCAAATTGTCAAAAGCAATGCCGAACGTCTCAACGCCCTGGTGAACGATCTGTTGGATGTCTCACGGATCGAGGCCGGACGGGTTACGCTGACGCCGCAACCGCTGAATTTGCGCGATGTGGCCGAAGAGGTGCTGGCCGAGGCGTTGCGCCGATCTCAAGAGGAGCAAAAGCCTATGGCGTTTTCGCTCGATGCGCCGAAAAGCCTGCCGCGCGTGCTGGGTGACCCCGAACGGGTTCGACAAATTCTCGGTAACCTGGTGGATAATGCTTACCACTACACTCCGGCGAACGGCACCATCAAAGTTCGGATTGCGCCGATCAATGGCAACGAAGTTCAAGTGGATGTGGAAGATAACGGCGTTGGCATCTCGCCCCAAGACCAGGCTCGCATTTTTGAGCGTTTTTATCGCGGCGATCACCCTCTAGTGCTGGCTACCCCCGGCACAGGGTTGGGCTTGTCTATTGTGCGCCAGCTGGTTGAAATGCACAATGGCCGCATTTGGGTGACAAGCAAAGGTGTACCGGGAGAGGGTAGCACTTTCTCTTTCACTTTACCAGTCATCAAGAATTGACGAGGAACGAATGGCCAAGATTTTGATTGCTGAAGATGAACCTGACATTCGCGAGCTGGTCGCGTTTACGTTGCGCTTTGCCGGCTATGAAGTCGTGACAACCTCCAATGGGGAGGAGGCCGTGCAAATGGCTGCCAAGGAACTGCCCGATTTAATTTTGATGGATGTACGCATGCCGCGCATGACTGGCTACGATGCCTGTCGCCTATTGAAGGCAGACCCTGAGCTCAAAGACATACCGGTTGTTTTTCTCTCCGCCAAAGGTCAGGAATCTGAAATACAGACCGGTCTGGAAGCCGGCGCAGAAGAATATTTGCTCAAACCGTTTGCGCCTGATCAATTGACCGAACGCGTGCGCGCTATCTTGAGAAAATTTGGAAAGTAATTTTTTCTGATGAGCGCTATTATCCTGGATGGAGCGATTGTGCATTATGAGGCGTTGGGGCGAGGCCGTCCCATCGTTTTTTTGCACGGTTGGATCGGCTCATGGCGATATTGGATCAATGCCATGCAGGTCGTTTCCACCTCCTTCCGCGCCTATGCTCTGGATCTTTTTGGCTTTGGAGATACCGCACGTGAGCCGCAGCGTTATTCCCTGGAGCGCCAGGCGGCGCTGATTGATCAGTTCCTCAATGAGATGGGGATTGGCAAGATCGCTATCGTTGGCCATGGCCTGGGCGCTTTGGTCGGTTTCTGGTTTGCCTCGCAATGGCCGCGTAGCGTGGACCGTATCATGGCGGTCAATTGCCCCCTACGTCCCGATTCGTTGCATACGCGTTTACAAACCGCTTCTCTCAGCGATTTGGTAGACTGGTTGGGCAGCCGTACGCCAGAGTACAACACCGCTCTTGCGGATGCCCTCAAGGCCGATCCAAAAGCGATTCCGCCCTCGATCGAAGGCTTGAGCACCAATAATTTCTTCGTTACCGTGCGACAATTGGGCATTCCGACCCTATTGGTCTATGGCCAAAATGACCCGCTGGTGACCATGCCCACCTTTGATGAATCCATGACGCTGCCGCTGATGATTCAACAAATTGTGCTGGAAGATACCGGCCACTTCCCGATGATTGACCATCCGGTGCGCTTCAATCGCCTGTTGACCGATTTCCTCGCCCTCGATTCGGGCATGAGCCCCCACGAATTGCAATTGAAAGAAGAATGGAAACGGCGTGTCCGTTAAGGTTGACAGGGCAAAGAGAGGGGAGTAGGATTCTGCTACAACATACGCTGTCCTGAAGAAGCATTCGCAGCCTTCAGTGACGATAAGCAATCGGGGAGCCTGTTAGGGCACAGGCTGAGAGGAGCGTGAAACGCTCGACCCGCACTACCTGATCCAGGTCATGCTGGCGGAGGGAACATCGTTTGCACTCAACCATCCTCCGCGCCGAGGATGGTTTTTTTATCCTCCCGCCCCTTATTCTATGGAGTTGCCATGTCGCGTATCGTCATCTTTGCCAATGGTCATTTGCCTGATCCCGTCAAAGCCGGCCTCATCTTGCGAAAGGATGATTTCCTCATCGGGGCCGATGGTGGCACCCAACACATCCTTTCGCTGGGGCTTAAGCCGCATGTGGTCATTGGCGACCTCGATTCGCTGAATTTCAGCACGGCAGCCGGCCTGGAAAAGAGCGGCGTGACCGTACTCCGCTATCCAACCGACAAAGATGCCACCGACCTGGAACTGGCCCTCGATTACGCCCTCCAACAACAGCCAGCTGAATTGCTGGTGGTAGCCGCCCTGGGCAACCGCCTCGATCAAACACTCGCCAACCTGGCCCTGCTCACCGACCCTCGTTTTGCCGCCCTGCAGGTTCGCCTGGATGATGGGGTGGAGGAAATTCTCATTTGCCGCGATCAGGCTCAAATCCGGGGGCGAAGCGGAGACCTGGTTTCGCTGATCCCGTGGCAGGGCGCGGTCGAGGGTATCCAAACGGAAGGGCTGCGCTGGCCTCTGCGCGGTGAGACACTCTATCCGCACAAAACGCGCGGGGTCAGTAACGAATTGCTCGCCGAGACAGCTCATGTGCAGATCAAGAGCGGTGTGCTTTTGATCGTTCATCGTCGCCCATTCAAAATTTGATGCGGAGGTTCCTATGAAACGTGTTCTGTTTTTCCTTGCCCTGCTGGTGTTCCTGACGGCCTGCGCCCGTCAGCCGGCTACTCTGACGGTGATGACGCACGATGCCTTTGCCGTCAGTGAAGACGTGATCGCGGCCTTTGAAAAGGCGAACAACGTCAAAGTCGAATTCATCAAGAGCGGTGATACCGGCTCGGCGCTGAATAAGGCGATCCTGTCCAAAGAGGCCCCGCTGGCCGATGTGTTTTACGGGGTAGATAACACCTTCCTTTCGCGTGCTCTGGAGGCCGATATTTTTGAGCCGTATGCCTCGCCTGCTTTGGCGAACATCCCGGCCGAGTTTCAACTTGACCCGCAAAACCGCGCCCTGCCGGTGGACTATGGCGATGTGTGCATCAATTACGATAAGGCCTACTTCACTGCGCACAATTTACCCCTCCCTCAAAGTCTGGAAGACCTGACCAAACCTGAATATAAAGACCTGCTGGTGGTGGAAAACCCGGCCACCTCATCGCCGGGGCTGGCCTTTTTGCTGGCCACGCGGGCGCACTTTGGTGAGGACTACCTGGATTACTGGCGGGCGCTGCGCGAAAACGGTGTGGTGGTCGTCAACGATTGGGATACTGCTTATTACACTAACTTTAGCGGTTCCTCTGGCCATGGACCACAGCCGATGGTCGTTTCGTATGCGACCAGCCCGGCTGCGGAGGTGATCTTTGCCGAAAAACCGCTGGGTGAGGCCCCTACCGCCTCGCTGCTCGGACCGGATACCTGCTTCCGCCAAATTGAGTTTGTCGGCATCTTACGCGGTACCCGTCAACGCGCCCTGGCCGAGAAGTTTGTGGACTTCATGCTGGGTGTACAATTCCAGCAAGATATGCCCTTGCAAATGTTCGTCTTCCCGGTCAATCCGCAAGCCAGCTTGCCGGAGGCCTTTGTGAAATATGCTCAGGTAGCCGCCCAGCCCGCTGTGCTCTCGCCAGATGAAATCGCTGCTGGCCGCGACCAGTGGATTGCCGAATGGACTGAGGTCGTTCTCAGGTGATCGAATGAAGACTCAAACCTGGCGCGAAGGAATCCATCAAAAGCAAGCCTGGCTTGACCTGGTTTCTTCGCGCCAGGGGTTGTTTCGCCTCCTGCTTTGGTTTGCTCCATTGCTTTATCTGGGGGGCTTTTTCTTCTACCCGCAAATTCGCATTTTTGCTTTTACCTTCAACCTCAACACGTTGACCGCCCCCAACCTGAGCCGGGCAGCCGAGGTGCTGGGCTTCACCTTCTATCAGGCGACCCTTTCCACTTTGCTGACCGTATTGATCGGCCTGCCAGCTGCCTGGCTGTTTGCGCACTACCAGTTCCCTGGCAAATCTTTGCTGCGCGCCCTGACGGCCATCCCCTTCATGTTGCCGACCGTGGTGGTGGCCGCCGGGTTCAATGCTCTGCTTGGGCCGCGTGGCTGGATCAACCTGGGGCTGATGGCCCTGCTGGGCCGGGAGACGCCTCCTATTCCTTTCGCCGGCACGCTGACGGCCATTTTGCTCGCCCATGTTTTTTATAACACCACCATCATCATCCGCATCGTTGGGAATGCCCTGGCGCACCTCGATCCGCGCCTGGGCCAGGCGGCGCGTTCGTTGGGGGCTGATTCGTGGCGGGTGTGGCGTTACGTCACGTTGCCGCTCTTGCGCCCCTCCTTGCTGGCCGCGGGGTTGCTCGTTTTTTTGTTCGATTTCACCAGTTTTGGCGTGATTCTGTTGCTTGGCGGGCCGCGCTTTGCTACCCTGGAAGTGGAAATTTACGTTCAAGCCTTGCAGCTGCTCAACTTGCCTCTGGCGGCGCTCCTTTCGATGTTGCAGTTGCTTTGTACCCTCTTGCTTTCCTCGGCTTACACCCGCCTATTGGGACGTTCAATGGTGGCTTCGGGTCCCCGCCCTGCCGAGAGCAACCTGCGCCGGGCGCGCTCCTGGAGAGAAAGGGCCTTTGTTTTCGTCATGTCCAGCCTATTGATGGCCTTTTTCGTTTTGCCTTTGCTCGCCCCGCCCTTGCGTTCCATTGCCCGCCTTGAGCCGGCGCGCGGCGAGCGCGTTCAGATTCAACCAGCCTTGACCCTGGCTTATTACGCAGAACTGTTCATCAACCGCCGTGAATCGCTTTTTTATATTCCGCCAATGCAGGCCGTGTTCAATTCACTGGCTTATGCGGGGGCAACGGTGCTTCTTTCGCTGCTGCTGGGTTTTCCGGCGGCTTTTGCCCTGGCGCGACCAGGGCGCCTTGAGCGCTGGCTGGACCCCTTGCTCATGTTGCCGCTGGGCGCTTCCGCCGTCAGCTTGGGCTTAGGCTTTATCATCGCTTTTGGACGGTTGCTCACCCTGCCCTGGCTGGTGCCGCTGGCGCACACCCTGGTGGCTTTGCCGTTTGTCATCCGCACATTGCAGCCGGCGCTGGCATCCATCCCCGACCGTTTGCGTCAGGCAGCCCGTTCCCTGGGGGCTTCGCCGTTACAGGTCTGGTTGACCGTAGATTGGCCAATTGTCCGCCGCGCTTTGCTGGCCGCCGCCACCTTTGCTTTCACTGTTTCAATGGGTGAATTTGGTGCGACCGCCTTGCTCTCGCGCCCGCAATATCCTACCATTCCAGTGGCGATTTATCGCTTTCTGGCGCAACCGGGGGGATTGAACTATGGGCAGGCGATGGCTATGTCTACCATTTTGATGGCTGTGACCTTGCTCGCTATTTTGCTCATCGAACGTCTGCGCCTGCCCGGAACGACGGAATTTTAAATCGCCCTTACGAGAGACAATCCCGATGCTCACCCTGCTTCAAATCACCAAATCTTACGAAGGCCAACCTCTGTTAAACGAAATTTCTTTTACCGTGCAGACGGGAGAAACCGTCTGCCTGCTAGGGCCTTCGGGCAGCGGGAAATCTACCCTGTTGCGCATCATTGCCGGGCTGGAAGCGCCGGAGAGCGGACAGATTCTCTGGAATGGGGAGGATTACACCTTCCGGCCGCCTCACTTGCGGGACTTTGGGCTGGTTTTCCAGGACTATGCGCTTTTCCCTCACCTGGACGTTTTTGCCAATGTGGCATTTGGTCTGCGTATGCGCCATGTCCCGGATGCCGAAATCCGGCAGCGGGTGAGCGAAGTGCTGGCATGGGTGAATTTGCAGAAATTTGAGCATCGCCGGGTGACTGATCTTTCGGGAGGAGAGCAACAACGGGTTGCGTTGGCACGGGCGTTGGCGCCGCGTCCCCGCTTGCTGATGTTTGATGAACCGCTCGGTGCGTTGGATCGCGCCTTGCGCGACGAATTGCTCGAAGAATTGCGCCACATTTTGCACGAGACGGGCGTCCCGGCGATTTACGTGACGCATGATCAGGAAGAGGCTTTTGCTCTGGCCGATCGCCTTTTGCTTTTGCATGGCGGGCAGATCGTTCGGGAGGGCAGCCCGGCGGAGGTGGTGGCTCAACCGCGTTCGGCCTGGGTGGCGCGCTTTTTGGGCTTGGGGAATTTGCTCGAAGGACAGGTGCTCGCAGATGGAAAGATCCAAACCCGGCTGGGGGTGTTGGAAGCCGCTTGTTTGAGGGGAGAAGCCGCCGGCAGACGCGTGGTGGCGTTGATCCGCCCGGGGCGAGTAAAACGCGTGATGGGGCCGACCCCCTTGAAGTCCCGCGTGACCGATGTTGTCTTTCAAAAAGAAAATTTCAAGGTGACGCTGGAGAATGGCCTGTATTTTACGTTGAACGATCCTCCCAAAGTAGGTGAAGAGATTGGCTTTGCGGTGGATGGCGTGGAGTGTCTGGAAGATGAGTGAGAAAATCACCGTGCTCAAGCGCGATGTGAGCGGAGCGGTGACCTGGCAGTATAGCGGCGTGCTTTTGCGCCGCGAGATTGACCGCCTGGTGCTGGAGGCCTATTTCAACCGGCCCGATTTGCCTTTTTTGGATGTTGTTTTGAAAGAAGGGGATCGTTTTGTGGAAACGTTTTTTACCAACCGTTGGTATAACGTCTTTGAGATTTATGATCGCGATGACGGGCAGATCAAGGGTTGGTATTGCAATATTGCCCGCCCGGCGGAGGTGGGGGATGGCTTTGTTTCGTATGTGGACCTGGCGCTGGATTTATGGGTGGCTGCCGATGGCCGTCAGGTGGTAATGGATGAAGAGGAATTTCTTGCTTTGCATCTGGATGCCGGGACGCGCCGAAACGCGCGTCAAGCGCTGAGGGAATTGCAAAGGCGCTTCCGCCAGGGGGGCATACTCGCTGTGCTGGCGTAGGAAAGGCTCAATGGGGGTTAGTAAACACCCAGGGCGTGCATCACGTAGTCACCGTAATTCCAGGCCAACACGGCGGCTACCACGCAGCAACAGCACAGTACGACGGCAGCGATGCCGGCGATGAGCCAGACGTTGGTCTTTTTTTGCGGCGCGGGGGTGACGGGGGTTTGGGGCATCTCTTCCATGTCTCTTCTCCTTATTGAAAATTATACCGCCTGTGTGTCGAAACGTTGCCAGAGCCACCAGAGGAATAAGGCAAACAGCACGATGAATAGGGTTCCTACCAGAAGGGGGATGAGGATGGCCAGCACAGAGAGGATTGTCGAGACCAGGTCTTCTGCGATGCTGACGGGAACATTTCCCGCCCCGCCGGTCGTTGCTGTGACGGCGGGCCGGATGACCGCTGATTTGGCCAGGTGCACGCCCCCAGCGATGAATAATCCGCAGGCCAGGGCTAGCACGGGGTGAATATCGGTGATCACGCGCGCACTGGCGGCGAAAGCAATGGCTCCCGCAATCGGGCGAATCAGGGTTTGGATGGCATCGTTGAGGTGGTTGACCGCGGGGATTTTATCGGCCAACATTTCGATGATGACCAGCAGGCCAAGCAGGATGAGTATCCATGGGTTGGCGAGGGTATCCCAGGGGGCCTTGAGGTGGATCAGGTTGGTGTAATGGGCCAGCACGCCGATGACGAGCAAGGGGATGTAAGCATTCAGGCCGGCACTGCTGGAAAGACCAAACGCCGAAAAGATGCCGAGCAGAAGTTCCATAGCTCTCTCCTATCCGATGCCGGGGAAGCCGCTCCAGGTGCCGGTCAGCCTCAGGCGGAGCAGGTCAATGCTGAGGATGAGTACGAGCGCCAGGGTCAGGCCAGCCAGGGCGGGCAGCCACAGTTGACGGATCTGGTCGAAGGTGTTTTCCTGCCGCATGGTGATGATCCAGACCATGCTGAAGACCATGCTCAGCAGCGCCAGCACGCCCAGGGTGCTAAGCACAGCCACCAGATAAAGGATAAAAGGATTCTCGTTGAGAATCAAGAGATCGAAGATCAGGATAACGATGAGCAGGAGCGTAAATGATTTCCACTCCAGGGCGCGGCGGTCGTCGCTGGTTCGCCACACCGCCTGATTGAAGACCGGATAAAGCACGGCGGCAATGGCCAGCCCCATGCCGCTGCCCGTGAACAGGCGCAGGGTGTTGTTAGGCATATAGAGATTGGGGATGCTGATCATCGCTCCCAGCCCATTTTGTTTGAGCAAATACAGGTAGGAGTTGCTCCCATCCACTGCGAAGGCGAGGAAAAACACAATTAACAGGGCTACCAGGCTTTTGCCCGGAAAGCGGCTGCGACGGGGCGCCAGGATGGCCTGGAAGAGCAAAGCAACGGCCGCGGCGTTGAACTCGCCGGTGCAGCGAGCGCAGAGGGGCAGCTGCCGCTCACCGAGGTGGAAGGAGCGGGCATCAATTCGATGGCAGACGGCGTAGCCAATGGCATCGGCTTTGCCCAGCAGACCAGGTGGGGCAAGATACAACCAGCCTGCCAGCACGGCAAGGGCAGCCAGGGGAATGAACCAACGTGTTAGTTTCTGCATGGAAGTATTTTAACCTGAGTTCGGGATAAGTTGTTATCTGTCCGTCATGGCCGCTGGAAGTCGGTCCGTCCGTTTTTGTCTCTGAAAGGCTCTGTGGTAAGCATAAGAGAAACCTGGTTTGGGGTGTCATTGCGAGCCGCTGAAGGCGGCGAAGCAATCTCCGCACCCATCCGGGGGACTGCTTGCCACAAGCACGCTGCGCGGTCGGCGGCCTTTCTGGCCGCCTGGCAGTGACACAGCAAATTGTTTGCAACAAAGCATCTCTGAAAATCTGTCCTGGCCGCGAAGATCCTGAATCCTGCTGTCATGGTGAGCGGAGCGCCTGCCCTGTGAAGTCCCCCAAGGGGGAGCGAAGCGTGAGGGTTGCAGACCCGTCTGGTGCTTCAAACACCCATCCCCCCGCTACCTTCCCCATCCGAACTGAGGTCGTTTTCACGCTTTGTCGGCCAGCTGCGCAAAAGTCAGGCTAGCCTGCCGGGAGATGGCTTCGACGGAAGAACGCCGTCTCGCCATGACAACCCAATTTGGGCGAATTTTTAGATGGGTTTTATCCCCAATTGACGTTATTTTATTATTCATCATGATTGCAATAGCCAACTCCGCACCGAATGACACGAATACGGCAAATTTTCTCGTGAAAATTCGAGGCAAAAGAGAACTGAGCCTTATTGCAGATAAAATCTAGGCTCATGTGTAGAACAAGTGCGACTTGTCACTGCGAGGAGGGCGCTCTTCCCGACGAAGCAGTCTCCTTGCCAACCTGGGGATTGCTTCGGGAGTACCCTCGCAATGACACACGCACACAGATTACACATGAGCCAAAGTCTATTACAAACCAGAATGCCGCCCTTGCGGACGGCATTCGTGGGGCGCTGTGGCTTCCTTCAATTACTTCTTGAGGAGGGATGCCACAGCGCTGCGTTTGTTGCTACTATCCATGATGGACATCACCTCCTCCTTTCTAAAGGATAGCACGGAGTGATGTGCCCCCTGAAGTGTCTCCAGTATGTCATATTTCAAATTGGATGTCAATAGGCAAAATTCGATCTTGCTTTTCAAAAATGATACTTTTTGATAGTTTTTGCTACCCTTTCACAACGATACTCTCCCAAAATTATTTCAGGAGGCCCAGCATGAATCTTTCCCCCAAACGCCTGTTTATTGTCGCTCTGTTTTTGGGCTGGTTGTTTGATTTTCTCTTCTGGAAACAAGCTCCCGGCCTGAACTTTGCCCTGTTTGCTTTGCTCTCTCTGCTTGCTGGCTTTGCCCTGCTCCTCAGCGCCGGTCTCCGCCCGGCTCGCGCCACTTTGCTCCTCTTGCCCCCCTTTGCCTTTCTCGCCCTGATGACCTTTATTCGCCAGGAGCCGCTGACCTCCTTCGTCAATTACCTCCTGACCCTTTTGCTGATGAGCCTGGTAGCGGTGACGTACCTGGGCGGACGCTGGTGGGAGTATTCTTTCCTCGATTACCTGCGCAACTTCTTGCGCCTGGCGGGGAGCCTGTTCTTCCGCCCCTGGGGGTGGATCGGCCAACTGCGCGGCGACCCAACCGAAAGTCCGGCGGCGAAGCGCCGCTGGCTATGGCCGCTGGTGCGCGGCGTGCTCCTGGCCTTACCCATCGTGGTCGTCTTCGCCTCATTGCTTGCCTCCGCCGATCTCGTCTTCAATCAGCGCTTGCAAAGTTTCATCAACCTGTTCAATCTGCAAAATTTGCCCGAATATCTCTTCCGCCTTGGCTATATCCTGGCCGCGGCCTACGCCTTGAGCGGTGTGTATCTCCATGCTGCCTCCCAATCCAGCGATGAGTTTCTTGCTGACAAAACCCGCCCCCTCATTCCCCCCTTCCTGGGCTTTGTGGAGGCGAGTGTTGTTTTGGGTAGCGTCGTCTTGCTCTTTGCCTCGTTTGTGCTCATTCAATTTCAATACTTCTTCGGCGGGCAAGCCAATATTCACCTGGATGGTTTTACCTACTCAGAATATGCTCGCCGCGGCTTTGGCGAATTGGTCGCAGTCGCCTTTTTTAGCTTGCTTTTGCTCTTTGTCCTGGCGGCCATCACCCGTCGCCAGAGCGAGCTGCAGCGCCGTGTGTTCTCTGCCCTGGCGAGTGGCATGGTTGCCCTGGTGCTGGTGATTCTGGCCTCGGCTTACCAGCGGCTGAGCCTCTACGAAGCAGCCTATGGCTTTTCCCGGCTGCGCACGTACACCCATGTCTTTTTGGTCTGGCTGGGTCTGTTGCTCATGGCCACCATCGTTCTGGAAATTTTGAGAAAAGAGCGTGCCTTTCCCCTTTCTATCCTGATTACCGCCCTGGGGTTTGCAGTTTCGCTCAACCTGCTAAACGTAGATGCCTTTATCGTGCAGCGAAACATCGCCCGCACCTTAGAAGACAGGAAAGTGGCCCTGGACACCCCCTATTTTCTGACTCTCTCCGACGACGCCATCCCGCCCCTGAGTGCGGCGCTTCAGACTCCGACCCTGCCGGATACCGTTAAAGAAGCTCTGACTGCCACCCTGGTCTGCTTCCGCGCCCAACGCACCCCGGCCGATTCCTACCCCTGGCCTTCTTTCCACTTTGCCCGCCTCGCCGCCGACCGCGCCTTGCAGCGCCTGCAACCTGTTCTGGAACAATACCAATTGCTGACCACAAACGGAGAATGGACGGTCACCTCTCCTGCGGGCAATACTTATCCTTGCTCGCCTGCGTATGCGGATTGAGCGTCCTCGTTTCCCCAGCCACCTCCTACGCTGAGACGGATTCGCTCAGAGCCATCATCCGTTGCAAGAATAATTCAATGAAATCGGCTGCACGGACGCCCAGAGCCACTTTCATGTTGGCCGGCTTTTGCGTCATGCGATAAAAGTCGGCAAATGTCTTTCCCATTGAAACGCCGCCGGAAATATCTACATCCACATACAATTCTTCATAAGTGCAAAGCTCAGGAGCAAAAGTCAGGGCCAATGCCAGTGGATCGTTAATGATGCAGCCGTCAATGTTTTGATATTCGTTGTGGAATTCCATGTAAAAGCGAGTGGCCTCCGCCAGAAAGGCCGGGATGGGTGAGTTGATTTTTTGCAGGCGCTGCACATCGTCTGGACGCAAAATGCACTGATAGGTCACGTCCAGCGGAACGAGCGTGATGGGCATTCCGCTATGATACACCATGTGTGCCGCGTGAGGGTCTACATAGGTGTTGAACTCAGCCAACGGCGTAGTATTCCCTTCGAGGCGAATCGCACCGCCCATGATGATCACTTCTCGTACCGCATTCACAACGGCCGGCTCTTTGCGAATGGCCAGGGCGATGTTGGTTAATGGGCCGATGGCCACCAGGGTGATTTCGCCAGGGGCGGAAAGGATTTTCTCGATCAAAAAATCTACGCTGTGTTGGTGAATGGGGCGTGAAGCCGGCGGTGGCAAATGGGCATAGCCCAGGCCGCTATTGCCGTGAGTTTCGGGGGCGAGTAAGGAAGGTTGTACCAGGGGCAGGGAGCAGCCGCGTGCCACTGGAATATGGCTGGCGCGCGCCAATTCAAGAACAGAAAGAGCATTGATGGTAGCCTGCTCTACCGAGCAGTTCCCATGCACTGTGCTCAGGCCTTCCAGATGTACTTCTGGCGAGGCCAGAGCCAGTAAAATGGCGGCTGCATCGTCAATGCCGGGGTCGGTGTCGATAAGAATGCGTTTGGGGGGCATAGAGGCTCCTTAAGTTTTGTTTGCAGCCAGAAAGGCTTCCACTTCTTCTCGCCGGGGCAGGGAAGGCTGTGCGCCCAGCCGAGTAGTGGCCAGCGCGCCACAGGCATTGGCAAAACGCACGGCGTCGTCCAGGGAAAGGTCGCGCTGCAAGGCGCTGGACAGCCCACCGATGAAGGCATCGCCGGCGGCTGTGGTATCTATTGCTTTTACCACAAAAGCCGGGATGTGACGGGCGCGCTGTGGTTCCACAATGAGTGCACCCTTTTCCCCTAAGGTGACAATGACCATGGGCACGCCGCGTTGAAGCAGCTGGCGTGCTGCTGCATCCGCTGAGGCCAGGTCGGTTACGGGCAGGCCGGTGAGCAGACTCAGTTCGCTTTCGTTGGGGATGAGAAAATCTACGTTGGCGAGCAAGTCGTCGGGGAGAGGGCGGGCGGGGGCGGGGTTGAGCAGGACGCGTACGCCGTTTTGGTGAGCGCGTTGGGCGGCGCGAAGAACCGTCTCGAGGGGAATCTCCAATTGGAGCAGGAGCAGGTCAAAGTCCGGGAAAGAAACGCTTTCGATTTCATCCACAGAAACGTTGGCGTTGGCTCCAGGGGAGAGCACGATGCGATTTTGTCCGTTTTCTTCCACAAGAATAATGGCTGTACCCGTAGCGGTTGGATCGCGTCGGATGTGGCTGGTTTCCACTGAATTGGCCTCAAGCTGGGCCAGTAAAAAGTCTCCCAGCGAATCTTGCCCTACGTGTCCCACCAGCGTGACGCGCTCGCCCAGCCGCGCCGCGGCCACGGCCTGATTGGCTCCCTTGCCGCCGGGGAAGGTCAACAGGTCGCTGCCTTGCAATGTTTCGCCAGCCTGTGGGTAACGCGGGATGCGGATGACCAGATCTGCATTCAAACTGCCAATGACCAGGATGGGGTTCATGTGTTTGTTAACCCAGAGCGGAGGGGGTTGTCGCGAGGATGAAAAAACGATTGCTGTAGCCTTCTGACCGGATGCTGTTCGAAAGGCAGAACGAGAATCAGACCCCCGAAGTTTGTGTCATTTCGGAGGTCTGAGAGTTTGTTGTCGGATGGCGGGTCGGAAAACGAATCTGTTGGGCGATTGGTTTTTCTCTGTTGATGTTTGGAATCTACACCAGCGTGAACAGTGTAATCACCACCAGGTGAGCAAATGGGTAGTAGCTGGCCCGGTCGAACAGGGCTGCAGCGCGCCGACCTTCGTGAGAGCGGTACAGTTGCCAGGCAGGTTGCAATAGCAGGAAATAGCCAATGGTCAGGCTCACCAGGCGGAAGGGCCAGCCCAGGCTCAGCGGGGAGACGAGCGGCAGGAACAGGCTGACCAGCACGGTGAGGCCGAGGGCGAGCAGGACGATCAGGCCGGAGATTTGCTGCCCGAATTGCAAGGGTATGGTTTTGGCATGCACGCGGCGGTCTTCTTCTACGTCGTTCCAGTCGGCGGGGATATTTTGTCCGCCGATCTCCCAAAAGAATACCCAGGCCAGGATCAGCAGGAGTTTTGATGGGGTGGGGTGCGGGTCCACGACGAAGATGGCGGCAATGGGACCGCTCGACTTCACCAGCCCACTGACCAGGGTGCGCAGATATGTCACTTTGAGCAGCAAGCAGTAGATGACCTCCAGGATGGCGGCGGCGAGTAAGATGAAAACAATGCTCGGGTTGAGCCAATAGGAACCCAACAAGGCCAGTGCAAACCAGAAGGCGAACCAGAGCAGTCCGCTGCGGTAACTGAGCGCGTTTTGGGCCAGGGGGTAGCGCAATTCGGATGCTTCTACCGAATAGCCGGGGTTAATTCCGCCGGCAAATTTTTCTTTGTCCACGGCAATGCCTACCAGGTCGTTCAGGGCGTAAATGGCCGTGTAGGCAGCGAAGGCGGTGAACAGGGAGAGTGCAATAGTTGGTAGGGGTGGAAACTTGCCCAACCACAAAAGGGCTACAAAGCCGGGGGCGGCAATGTCCAAAACGCCATGGGTGGTGCGAGAGAGGGCAAAGAAGCGTTTCATAGCGTTCCTTTCGCCTGAGTTATTTTTTGATGAAGTGCATCAGGTAATTATCGTCGGCGCGATTTTCTACCAGTTTAAATTTGCCGGTAAAGGGATTATAAATCAGGCTGGCGATTCGCTGGAATTCCAGGCCGGCCGAGCTGGCCCAGGCTTTTAATTCATTGGGGCGAATCAATTTGCTGTAGGTGTGGGTGCCTTTCGGGAGCAGGCGCAAAATATATTCCCCTCCAAAGATGACAAAGAGAAATGACTTGGGGGTGCGGTTGATGGTGGAAAAGAAGGCGTGCCCGCCGGGTTTCAATGCCTGAGCGCAGGCTTCGATGACTTTGCCTGGTTCTGGCACGTGCTCCAGCATTTCCATGCAGACGACGGCATCAAAACTGGCGGGTTGCTGTTGGGCAATTTCTTCGGCCGATTGCAGGCGATAATCAATCTGCAATCCCTGCCCCTGGGCGTGGTGTCTGGCCACTTCCAGGGCGGCTTGTGCCAGGTCAATGCCGGTGACTTCTGCTCCCGCTTGCGCCAGGGCCTCGGAAAGGACGCCGCCACCACAGCCCACATCCAGAATTTTAGGGCGCGGGATTCCAGCCAGCGGTTCCATAATGAATTTGGTCCGCAGCGGGTTGATGGTTTGCAGGGTGCGCATTTCACCTTGCGGGTCCCACCAGATTTGGGATACTTTATCAAACTTGTTGATTTCCTCGTGATCTACGTTGTTGTTAAATGCTGACATTTTTGATACTCATCCAATCTTCAATATTTTGCACAGCCATTTCAATTTCTTCGGGGCGAATATCGTTCAGAAAGACGCATTCGCCGATTCCGCACGGCATGGGGGTGCGTTGCAAGCCGTTGCGGTGATAGGTGCGCTCCTCCAGGGAGAGCCAGAGCAAGTGCGGGTCTAACACGCTGACATCCAGGGTGATGCCCAACTCGCCCACCAGTTGGAAAATACGGCCGGTATCCGCCTCGCTAATGAGGCCGCGCCGCTCGGCGATGAGAGTTGAGACCAGAATGTCCAGCAAGACCGCCTCGCCGTGGTAGAGCTGTGTTTCGTGGCGGGTTTCCAGGCCGTAGCTGAAGGTGTGCCCAAAATCCACGCGACGCGCCAGTTCTTCCTCGAAAAGGTTGGGTTGTAGCTCGTTCAACATCCCCTCGATGGCGCGATCGAGGATCAGATCACCTTCTTTATTCTGGAAGTGGGCATCTACACTTTGGGGACCGTAAATTTCCAGCAGGTGGAATAATTCCGCGTCGCTGATGATTGCCAGTTTGATGATCTCGCAGACGCCGTTCAACACATGACGACGCGGCAGGGTGGTCAGAAAGGCCTTATCGAGCAAAACTTTTTGCGGAGCGTGGAAGGCTCCCAAGCGGTTTTTGTTGCCGTTATAGTTGATGCCGGTTTTGATGCCGATGGAAGCGTCCACATAGCCCATCAGGGTTGTTGGGACTTTGATATAAGGTACCCCGCGCCGATAGCTGCTGGCAACAAAACCGACCACATCGGTCAATACACCGCCGCCGATGGCGATGATGGGCTCATCGCGGCGATGGATGGGGAAAGCATCCAGCTCGCGCACCATCGAAAGATAAAATTCGATCGTTTTGTTCTCTTCGCCGCCGGGGAAGGTGATGATTTTTGTTTCAATATCGTGATAAACGAAGTAATTTCGCAGTGCTGCTGCCCAGTATTTTTCTACATTGCTATCCACAACAATAAATCTGCGGGCGTTTTCGATTCTGCCCGCAGAAAGCAAGGCGGGGTTTTGCGGGTCGAAGAGATTGGGTGCGTTGAGTACCTCGTATTCGATGAGATGTGGGTAAGTAACCAAACGTTTCATATTACCTGTAACCAGTTGGATTTAGCCTCCAACACCCTCCGGGCAAGTTTTTGAGCCAGCTCTACACTGTGATTTTTGTAATTGCCGCATTGAGCAATGTTGGCATACGGTACTTCGGTAGCGACGAGAATATCGTTCAAGATTTTTTCGTACACGTCGCAAATTGTACGGGCATTGCCTTCGTTATAGAGAATCAGGTAAAAACCTGTCTGGCAGCCCATCAGGCCAACCGAGATGAAGTTTTGCGGCAAATATTTTTGAAAACCCCACAGCAGAAAATGTTCAAACGAGTGCATCTCTGTCGAAGACAGAAACTCTACATTGGGGCGATTGATGCGTAAATCTACCGCGTAGACCACATCCCCTTTGGGGCCTTCGGTAAACGAACGCAATTTGACGTGGGGCGCTTTCAACAAGCGGTGATCCAGTTCTCCTACTGTCTTGGGGTCCCACCCCAGTTGGACAACATCTATCATATTATCTCTCCTCATTCGAGTTGTGTTTGAGAAAACGCAATGGCAGCGCATGTCAGCCGTTTCCCGCCGGGCGGAAACTGGCAAAGCCGGCTTCCTTATTCGCGAAGCCGCTGCTCTGGCGCTACACAAATTGCGATAAATGCCTGAAACTGTCGTTCAGGGCTTTTTCCCACGATTTGACGTGATGGTAAAGTTCCACTGAAGCATACCCCGAATAACCGTGATCGCTGAGCGCCTTGAAACTGGCGGCAAAATCCAGGGTGCCTTCGCCAGGGATTTCATGAAAGTGGACGATGCCGGTCAGGGTGTTTGCTACCATCTTGTCCATCAAGAGCCGGCCATCCTCATCCGCGTGGGTGCGTAAATAAAGCACAACCGGGCGGGCACGCTCCAGGACATCGTAACTCAAGCCGGGCACCGAGATCAGGTATGTGAAAATTTCGTCGTCATAAGGCGTGGCGCCGGCGAATAGCCCGTTGTAATCCACATAACGGATGGGCCGCGTAATGCCAACGCTTTCCAGAATGGCCTCGAAGCGTTTTTCTTGCTCGCGACTGGGACGTTCGTCGTAAAAATAAACCGGATTGCGGCGATCGACAAACAGGTAATCGGCCGTTTCGGGGAAGTAAATCAGATAACTGGCGAAGTCCAAATCCATTTTTAAATTTTCGCTCATTTTCACCAGTTTCAGATTGTAGCCCTGTTGGGCATCCGAAACATGCAGGTAGCGAGTGTAAGGTGCTACACGACCCAATTCGGCAATGTAGTCCTTTTCGGAACAATACGCATGGCATAGATCAATGTGCAGGCGGAATTGCGGTGAATTGACCTCCTCCACCAGGTCAATCCCCTGCTGAATGGTCTCGATATACATGCCTGGCTCAGGCTCGATGAGCAGAGTGATGTCATCCTCCCGCACCGATTTGAGCAGCTGGTGGATGCTATCTACCAACAGTTCGCGTGGATTGACCGAGGGGTTGGAGACGTGCTCGTCGCGGATAAAGCCGCTGCCAAAAGTCACCAGAGGAACGCCCAATTTGCGCGCCAGGTCAATGCCGCGGCGAATCAGCTGAATGCGCCGCTTCCGCCCGGCCAGGTCAGGACTCATCAGCGACGGTTCGTGGGGCCGGGAGGGGGTGAAAAAATGTGAAGCTGTGGCAATGCAGGCCGGTTTGACCCGGACTCCTTGAAATTTCTTCTTGATGGCCTCAACGTACTCATCGGTCAACTCAAATGGGTTGAACTGATCACGATGAAAAGAAACTTCAATACCCGGATAGCCAGCCCGATCTACGGCTTCGATGGAATCCAAAAATTTCAGGTCGGTCAGACCAAAGGTGCTGTAGCAAAGTTGAATCATGTTCTCTACTCCCACAAGCGAGGTGCGAGACCCCGCCAGATTGGTGAAAGATGGTCAGTAAGTGCTAATTATAACGAATTAAAGAAATTTACGAAAACGATGTGATTCGGCTGAATTTTAGAGCGGTTTCCCCGGTCGGCGCTTTTTATGGTGCGACGCTTGCTTTCAAATGAGAAAAAGGGCGGAGAAACGCCCTTTTTCTCAGACAGTGGGCCGGCTGAATCTATGGCTCAACGACAATGCTGAGATATTGTCCCATGATATAGTGTCGCGGGATCAGGCAGGCAAACTCCAGCGTCCCTGCCGGGGCGGGCTCTTTGAAGACAAATTCAAAAGTTTGGGTCATGCCAGGCTTCAGATCATCTTCTGAGATGCTGAAGAGAGCGTTGGCTCGTGCTGCGTTGATGGCAGTTGGATTCTTTTCGGCCGGATGCGAGATGTTGAAGTTGTGCTCGCGGCGACCGGTGTTTGTCACCGTAAATACATAGGTCACACCCACCTTAAAAGTGGTGACATCCGATTTGATCCACATATCACCCAGGGTGACCTGCACCGGAATGGGGTCACTGGATGAATCGCTGGGGGCGATTTGGGTTGATGCGGGCGATGCGGGGGATCCCGTCATGGGTACAGGGGAGGCCGGGGCAGGCGAATCAAGGCCCGGATTTTGGGTGGGCGGCGCGACGACCGGCGCGGTCTGCTGCCCTACCGTTCCACAGGCCGAAAGAAGAAGCGCAAAAGCTACGATAAGGAATACCGATAAATGTTTCATGTTATCTCCAATTTTCTGTAAGTTGTGGCCGATTATTACACTTTATCTGCAATAAGGCTCCTTTTGAATCGAATTTTCGCGAATTTCCCGAAGAAAATTTGCCATATTCGTGTCATTCGATGCGGAGTTGGCTATTGCTATTCTCTTTGCCCTTTTGGTGCCAAACCGCCAGATGTGCTGGTTTGAGCGAATACGGACATGGCTCCTGTCTCCGTGGTGCTTCAACCACCCCATTCCCCTCGTCTGTGGAATGTGCGTTGTGCCGCACCCACCAGCGGACGGGGGATGGGCAAGGGTGGGAGCAGGCAGCAAAATGGGGTAAGAAGTAAAATCTTGCCATTTTCTATGCTTTGCCTGCTGGTTGCACAAGTCAGGTTAAAAGTGCAAAGATGGTGACCGACAATTCGTACCCCCATGATAATAAAAAAAGATTAATGTTTCCTGAAGTAAGTTTGTGAAAGTTGTGTAGGGCTGTCTAAAACATGAGTGAGATGAAAAGACCTCCGAAATCTGCAAGACTTCGGAGGTCTGGGTTTTTATGGGTGGCTTATAGACTTCGGTATAGTATTACTCTTGCTATTATGACCGCGCGGATTCGTGGGGCAACTCATTGATCTGTTTCACCTTTGGCCGCGGGTTGCTGCGCTATTCTATGGCGTGGGGGTTGGCATGGGCGGCAGGGTCAATTTGGCGGCATCGGCGGCGGTGCGGGGCATACCGGCCAGCACCCAACGCACGAATACCTCAACTACATTTGGCTTGAGCACGCTCTTGGGGGGCATCACACCGATGATCTCTTTGCCGTTTTCATCCAGAATGGCATGACGTTGGATGACTTGCAGCAAATAGGAATTGGGATCGCCGGCGATGATGTTCTTATCCGCGTGATCACCGCTGGTTAGGATGTTTTCGTAGGTGTCCATGAAGTAATTATTGCTATCCTTGCCGGGGCGATGGCAGGAAAGGCAATAACGCTTCACAATCGGAGCGATATGTACGTCATACGAGGGCACTTCGCCTTCGGCCAGCGGAGGAAAGAGCGGTTTGAGTGCTTCGGCCGGGGCCTCAAAGCGATCGTCCCACATGTAGCGCATGAAGGTCACAATGTAGTCAATTTCGCTTTTGGTGAGCCCTTCGGGGTTATACGCCTTGCCAAAGGGATTCATGCCGGCCTCGGGGCGCCCATAAGCGATGACTTCGGCCAGTGAAGCGTCGTTGAGGGTGTAGAGCACGTCGTGGCTATTGATGGCGCTGATCTCTTTGCCTTCCAGGCCCTCTACCCCTTCGATTTTGGTCACTTTGCCGTCATCGCCGTGGCATTCTACACAATGGATGGAATACAGGTCTTGCCCGGCGAGGATTTGTTCGGGAAGGGTGGTGGCAAGGGTCTCTTCGGTTTTTTCGGTAGGAGGGGCAAGGAAAAAGACGGCGGCGGTGAATGCGATCATCGCAACGGCAGCCAGGCCTGAGGTCCGGACCATGAGGCGAACGGGATTGGAGCGCACCCGCAGGGAGAGGATGACCAGTGTCAGCAGTGCCAGGCCGGGGATGAACAATCCGGCAATCGCCTGCAAGATACCGATCAGGTTCGAGCCATCGGGCGAGACGGTGGGAATGTTGGCCATGAGGGTCAGCAAGACCATGTCGAGCACGATGATCGCCATGACCGTCAAGGGCAGGGCGCGGCGGGTGTAGTAACGGTAGGGGCTTTTGTCGAGGAAGGGGAGCAAGGTCAGGAGGGCGATGCCGATGGTGGGGACGAGAACCGTTGCCAGCCACTCGATTTTGCCGATGACGGGAATCTGGCCATAGATTGCCAGGAATTTGAAGAGGAAGAGGAAATACCACTCCGGGCGGGGGACGTAGGTGCTATCGCTGGGGTCGGCTTTGGGGAGGCTTTCTACGCCTACAAAGGTGGCCAGCAGCAGGAGCAGGACGAAGATACCCAGGGAGACGATAACGTCTTTGAAGATGCTATCGGGCCAAAAGCGTTCGCCGCGTTGCAGTTCGCGTTCGTAACGTTGGTTGATTTGTTGTTTGATTTCGTCTTTCATGCTTGCGTCCTTTGGTCAGAGAAAAAGCAAGATGGCTCAATCTTCTTTTGTTGGCCAGTGGGATTCGCCGTGTTTGATGATCAGGTAAAGGTGCACACCGATCAAGGCGGCGAGGGCGCCGGGGAGCATCCAGATGTGGGCGGCAAAGAAGCGCTGCAAGGTGAGGGCGCTCAGGTCGGGGCCACCGCGCAGGGCTTTGAGGATGAAATCGCCGATCAGCGGGGCACTGCCAGCGATCTGGGTGCCGACGGTGGTGGCCCAGTAGGCCTGTTGATTCCAGGGCAGGAGGTAACCGGTAAAGCCCATGCCGAGGGTGAGAAGCAGCAGGCCAATGCCTACCAACCAGGTCATCTCGCGAGGGTATTTGTAGGAAGCGGTCACGAAGACGCGCAGCATGTGAATGAAAACGACCAGCACCATCAGCGAAGCGCCCCAGTGATGAATGCCGCGAATCAGCCAGCCAAAGGCCACATCGTTCATAATGTAATTGATGCTATCGTAGGCGTGATCCGGGGATGGAGTGTAATAGACGGTGAGGAAGATGCCAGTAAGGCCTTGCATGACGAAGAGGAACAGGCTGGCTGAGCCGAGGGTGTTCCACCAATTCCCTTTGGGTTCGGGGCGATCCAGCAGGTTTTGGTAGAGGCCGTTCAAGTCCAGCCGTTCATCGAGCCAGTCGAAGATTTTTTGCCACATGATTAACCTTCCTTGACTTCAATGGGGATGATGGTGACGGTGCCATCTTCTGCGACCTGAAAGTCGAAATGGCCGAGTGGCGCGGGTGGTGGCCCGGAGAGCGCTTTTCCTTCGGGGCTAAATTTGGCGTCGTGGCAGGGGCAGATGAAGGCATTTGCTTCTTCGTGCCAGTTGACCCGACAGGAGAGATGGGTGCAACGGCTGGAAAGGATGACGATGTCTTTGGGGTCTTCTGATTTGCGCAAGATAAAACCGCCGTAGTTGCTGGCCGTGCGTTCCCAGCCGTTGACTTTGGTCAGCGTGAAGGAAAAGGGATAGGGCTTGCCAACCGGAATGTCTTTCAGGTTGCCAACGGTGATGGGCTTGTTGCTTTTGTCTTCCCGTAGGGCAGGCGCAAGTAAATAACCAATAGAGGGCAGGCCGACGATGGCCCCAATGGCTCCACCAACGATCGCGGTTACGGCCTTGATGAAGTCTCTTCGGCTCACATGAGAACCAGACATGAACACCTCCAGACAGGAAATCAACAGCACTTGTGTTGAAATCGGTGATTTTTGCGCCAGATTTGACCGAATCGGACAAACAATGGCGCGTATTCGGATTATAAAGGTCAATAACCAAATTATTGAAGGAAGTGTGGAATGAATAATATATGAGAATTGTCACTTTTATTGGACGTGAAATGAAGATATGCTTACAATCCCAGTGTTATCTCTTCAGGGCGCAATCTTTCAAGACAAATGTAGAGAAAGTAGAGGTAAAATATAGCCTCGTGCGCCAAGAACCATTCCCAAGGAGGCATAGATGGGCTTGAAACGAAATGTAAGCCTGTCCACCGCTTTGCGTTATAAAGGACAAGGGCCAATGTTGACCTTTGTCCTTCATCGCATAGGTGGGTTGGGCATGGCGATTTTTGTCACCCTGCACGTTGTGGCATCTTTCGTGGGCGGAGATGTGGGTGTCTTCATAAATGATGTGTATGAAAACTGGCTCTTTCAAATTTTTATTTATTTCTGTGCGCTGTTCCATGTCATCAATGGGCTGCGGATCACCATTTTAGACTTATGGCCGAAATTGCTGGAATATCAGCGCGAGGCCATCTGGATTGAGTGGGCGGTCTTTTTGCCCCTGTTTGGCTTGGCCGTGATCGTCATTTTGCGCACAGCCCTGGGAGGCTAATTATGGCAAACAAACCCCGTACTTTGCCCCTCTCACAGCGCGGCTTGAACTTTGAAATGCTGATGTGGATCTTCACTCGCCTCTCTGCGTTAGCGATGTACGCGCTGGCCCTTTTCGCCATCATCGGCGCGCTGATTATGGGGGCGCGCACGCAAATGAACCTGGCCGACGTCATGCGCTGGGCTTTTATGCCCAATAGCACCCATGTTCAAAGCACCAATGTCCCTGACCTGGCACCCTGGGCTTCCACCCTCTGGCGGCTGGCTGCCAGTGCCATGTTCCTGATCGCCAGCGCTCACGGCATTCATGGTCTGGTCGTGATTGGTGATGATTACATCACTGGGGCGCGCGGTCGCAAAATCCTTCGCATTTTGAGCATCATTTTCCTGCTCAGCATCAGCATCATCGGTCTCTACGTGATCTGGACTTCTTAGGAGTTCTGTATGGCAAATCTTCATCAATTTGATGTAGTCGTTGTTGGCGCTGGCGGCGCGGGGCTGATGGCGGGCCTCTACGCCTCGCGGGGCGCCAAAACGGCGGTGATCAGCAAACTCTACCCCACCCGCTCGCACACTGGCGCAGCGCAGGGCGGGATCGGCGCGGCGCTCGGCAACCTGGAAGAAGACCATCCCGAATGGCATACTTACGATACCGTCAAAGGCTCCGACTACCTGGGTGATCAGGACGCTATTGAATTTATGTGCAGCGAGGCGCCTGGCATCGTCTATGAGCTGGAACACATGGGCCTGCCCTTCGATCGGACACCCGATGGCCGTATCGCCCAGCGACCGTTTGGCGGGCACACCAACAACGTAACCGGTAAACCTGTCCGACGCGCCTGCCACGCTGCCGATCGTACTGGCCACATGATTTTGCAGACGCTCTATCAGCAGTGCCTGAAAAATAACGTCACGTTCTTCGACGAATATCAGGTGGTGGATGTCCTGATCCAAAACGGCAGAGCCGCTGGCGTGGTGGCCATAGAACTGGCGACTGGCGAGCTACACACCTTTCAGGCGAAATCAGTTGTTTTTGCCACCGGCGGTCATGGCCGTATTTGGGAAATCACCTCGAATGCCTACGCTCTGACGGGGGATGGAATTGCCGTGACGCTCCGCCGCGGCATCCCCGCCGAAGATATGGAATTTTTCCAATTCCACCCGACGGGTATTTACAAACTGGGTATTCTTATCACCGAAGGCGTGCGCGGCGAAGGCGGCGTGCTGATCAACGACAAGGGCGAGCGCTTTATGGAGAAATATGCGCCCAAAGTCAAAGACCTGGCCTCGCGCGATGTCGTCAGCCGTGCCATCTACATGGAAATCCGCGAAGGACGGGGCATCAACGGCCAAAACTACGTCTACCTCGACGTCCGCCCCGAAACAGTCAACAAATATGCTGCTCTGGACGGGCGCACCAACCCTGATGGTAGCCCCTACAAAGTCAGCGGTGAACAAATTCTGGCCAAACTGCCCGATATTATTGACTTCTGTCGCACGTACCTGGGCGTGGACCCTGTCACCCAGCCCATGCCCATCCAGCCGACAGCGCACTATGCGATGGGCGGCATCCCGACCAACATGTATGGCGAGGTGGTGATCGACGAGAAAAACACTGTCCTGCCAGGCCTGTATGCGGCGGGCGAATGTGCCTGTGTTTCTGTCCATGGGGCTAACCGATTGGGCACAAACTCGCTACTTGATATTCTGGTTTTTGGGAAATACGCTGGCATGCGCGCTGCGGAATATGCTAAAGGCGCTGATTTTGCCCCTCTGCCTGCCGACCCAACTGAATTCGCCCGCCAGCAATTCGATCAACTGCGCCAGGCCAAGGGGAACGAGAATGTCTTCCAGATCAGCCAGGAAATGAAGCGTGAAATGTTCAATCACATGGGCGTCTTCCGCACTGAAGAAACCATGACCCATGCCCTGAACAAGATTCACGAATTGCAAGAGCGCCTGAAACACATCCAACTCACCGATACCGGCAAGGTCTTCAACACCGAATTGCTCAACGCCTGGGAGCTGAGCAACTTGCTTGAACTGGCCGAAGTGACCACCGTCTCTGCGCTGGCGCGTCAGGAAAGCCGCGGCGGTCATGCGCGCGAAGATTTCCCCAAGCGTGATGACCAGAACTGGCTCAAGCACACCCTGGCCTGGAAGAAAGACGGAAAGATTACCCTGGGCTACAAACCGGTCGTCATTACCAAATATCAGCCCAAAGAACGCGTTTACTAGTGAGGCCGCCATGCAAGTAACCCTGAAAATCTTCCGCTACAACCCCGAAGTGG
>DAOUAN010000033.1:0-2273 GCA_034433385.1 Anaerolineales bacterium
ACCGCATGAATGATCTGTGTGTTTTTTTGACAATGGCGTAGCGCGGTGAGTTGCGGGGAAGGGAGAGGGAGGCTGCGGAGGGAAGGGGCGCACAGCGCCCCTTCCCTCCGCAGCCTCCATCCCCCTTCCCCGCAAGGGGCATGTGCCCTAAGTGTCGTCAGTCTGCGGGGAAGGGGGTGGGGGGATGGGGCGTTTGAAGTACCAGACGGGACAGGAGCAGGTCTACATCCCTCACGCTTCGCTCCCCCTTTGGGGACTTCGCAACTCCGCATCGAATGACACGAATGTGGCAAATTTTCTTCGGGACATTCGTGAAAATTCGATGCAAAAGAGAATTGAGCCTTATTGCAGATAACGACTTATCCCGAACTCAGGTTAACTTAACGTCAATTTTGTGCCATTCGATGCCGAAAAAATTGGCCTGCCGCTCACCGTGGCGTAACTACGCCTCAATGACCCGATTCTGCAAATCCCACAAAAGGCGGAAAAGCCCCTCGCCCTGCAGCAATTGCTGAAAAGTACCGCGCTCCACAATTTGACCCGCGTCCAACACCAGGATTTCATCCACATTTTCCAGGCCAATCAGCCGGTGGGTGATGAGCAACGTGGTTTTCTGGCGCATAATGGCAAAAAGCGTTTCCAACACCTGCTGCTCAGTGAGCGGGTCGAGATTGGCGGTGGGCTCATCCAAAATCAGAATGGGCGCGTTCTTCAGCAAGGCTCGCGCAATGGCCAGCCGCTGACGTTCCCCGCCGCTCAAGCGCACCCCCTGTTCGCCAATCAGGGTGCGATAGCCCTTCGGCAACGAAACAATAAAATCATGGATTTGTGCCTGGCGCGCTGCCGCTTCGATTTCCTCCTGAGTGGCAGAGGGCCGCGCCAGGCGCAGATTTTGATTGATGGTGGCGTTGAAGAAATACGAATTCTGCGAGACCACAGCGAATCGCGCCCGGATTTCGGCGGGCGCCAGCTCCCGTAGCGATTCTCCCCCCAGGCGAATCTCGCCCGAATCATACTCCCAGAAGCGCATCAGCAAATGGACCAGGCTGCTCTTGCCTGCTCCGCTTGGTCCTACAATGGCCAGTGACGCCCCCGCGTCCAGATCAAAACTCACCCCACGCAGGGCCGGGCTGGTTTGGCCAGGATACGTGAAGGTGAGATCGCTGACCCGCAGCGAGAGGGGCTGTTCACTTGCGGCCCCTTGCCCGGCGTTTAAGGGCATTGCCTCTTTCACCGTTGGTTCTGTATCCACAACCTCGAACAGGCGGCGGGCGGCCTCGCGCGCCGCGTTCCACATTTGGGCGGCCAGGGGTAGCGGAGTGACCGCCTCAAAAGAAGCCTGGGTGAGCAGGGCCAGCGCCCCCAACATCACGCCTGAAATGCGACCACTGTTTACCGAGGGAATGGTCAGGTACACCACCACCCACAACCCCAGGTTGGTCAGGAGCGTGCCCAGAGCAGAATTCACCCCACTGATCAGCGCCATGCGTTGTTGAGTCCGGCCGTAGGCGTGACTGGTGTTGGCCAGTCGGCTCAGGCGCTCCTGGGCTCGCCCATAGGCCAGCAAGTCGGCCAGGCCTTGAATCCCGTCGGTCACCTGGATGTGCAGGTCAGCGCGCTGACGGATGAGCCGTTCGCCTGCGCCGCGACTGATGACCTGGGCCAGCAGGGGCAGGATCAGGCCGAGGGCGAGGAAAAAACCGATCAAGGCCGCGCCCAGCCGGGGGTCGTAAGAAGCGAGAAAGAGGGCGGTCGCCGCGCCGACGAGCAGGGCAGTCAAGGGAGGGGCGACCACGCGCACGTAGAAGTTTTCCAGCGTCTCCACATCGCTGACGATGCGCGCCAGCAGATCACCGGCGCGGTATTCCATCAAACGGGCGGGGGCGAGTGGTTCCAGCTTTTCGTAGAACCAGACGCGCAGGCGCGCCAGCAAACGGAAGGTGACATCGTGGGAGACCAGGCGCTCCAGGTAGCGGAAGATGCCGCGGCTGATGCCGAAGAAGCGCACGCCGACAATGGAAACCCCTAGCTCGGCCATGCTGGGGTGCAGGGCGGCCGTGGCGATGAGCCAGGCGGAGGTGCCCATCAGGGAAATGCTGGCGCCGATGGTCAGGGCGCCCAACAGCACCGAAAGGGCAACGCGATGCCAGTTGCCGTTGAGGAAGCCCAGCAGGCGGAGCAGGATGGGCGAGGATTTTGCCGGAGAAGGAAGGCTGGCAGGTTCAAAGGGGAGTGAACTGGCAGCCTCGGCGGGGAGTGGGGAGGTGGGCCGG
>DAOUAN010000034.1:0-2422 GCA_034433385.1 Anaerolineales bacterium
CAGGTAGGGGACGCGCTGGCCGCCATCGAAGACTTCGAAAGGGGGGGTATGCAGGCGATGAGCAGGGGAGTGAAAGATTTTCATGGCGGTATAATTCAAGCCACAATTGTACCAATTCTGGAGGAGCCATGGAGACACTGACCGCTATTCATACCCGTCATTCCATTGGAAAGGTGAAGCCCGACCCGTTGCCGCGCGATTTGATTGAGAAGTTGCTTCAGGCGGCGGTGCAGGCGCCGAATCATTATAAGGTGCGGCCCTGGCGCTTCGTCGTGCTGACCGGGGCGGGGCGTGAGCGCTTGGGCGAGGTGATGGCCGCCTCGCAGCACGAACGTCGGCCGGATCTGCCAGCCGAGGCGTTGACCAAAACCCGGTCGTTGCCGTTGCGGGCGCCGGTGGTGATTGCGGTGGGGGTGGATAAGCCCAGCGAAGAAAAAGTTCAGGAGATTGAGAATATCTGCGCTGCGGCCGCAGCCTGCCAGAATTTGTTGCTGGCGGCGCACGATTTGGGCCTGGCGGGCATCTGGCGCACGGGGGAATGGGCGCGGGATGCCAGAGTCAAGGAATTTTTAGGGTTTTCGCCCGATCAACATCTGATTGCTTTTCTGTATATTGGTTACCCGGAGTTTTTGCCGGAGGCGGTGGAACGCCCAGGGTTTGAAGATCGTACGACCTGGCTGGAGTGAAAAGAGAGCAGGGGAGGGCAGGGTGCGGTTTTGGCGTGCTGTTTTGTGTTGACCGGTGTTTGAATAGTAAAGTTTTGGAGGTACGATGAGCGAATTTTCCCCGGTACCATCTGCAAGCCATGTCCATGACTGGCTGCGCCCTATCCACCTGGCCTTTGTGCCGGGGCCGATGTCGCCTTTGCTGGAGGTGGCGGCCTCTCACTTGCTGGAGACGTTTGGTGAGCTGGGACATATCGTTCAGGAAGCGCCTGACGCGCAGACGGAGTTGATTTTGACCTCGGCGCCGTTCTTGCGCCCGCTCAACTGGCGGCAGTCGCTGTTGTTTACGGCGCGCCGACGCTTTGGTCTTCCCCACACTCCGACGGTGTTGACGTTGATTCATGCCCGAGGCGAGGAATTTCACCGCATGTTGGAGCATTTTGGGCGGGCGCTGCAAAAGTCTCCGCCTGATCCGTCGGATTTGACCTTTGAGGGGCTGTCGCCCTCCGCATTTGAGACGCTGTTGGAGCAGGGCAGGCGCGGCGGTCCGATTCTGGCCTTGGAGCGGGTGCTGCAGGCGCAGGCCAAAAGCATTCGCATCCTCTTGTTTATCGGTGAGGACAGGCCTGACGAGGCCTATGTGTTTGACCTGGTGGGAGCGCATCCGCGCACGATGGCCCAGGATGAAGCGGCGTTTTATCGCCAACTGGCCTTGCGGATAGCCACGGTCATGAGTACCACTGAGATTACTGCCCATCAGGTGGTGGGAGAGCCGATCCCTGCAGATGAATGGCGTTCGCTGGAGACGCCGCGGCACATGCTGGATGCGGCTCGTGAGCTGGGCAAGCGCCACTTCTTCACCCGCACGGTGCGCATCGCCGACCTGGTCGCTGTCCCTTCGATTGGGGAGGCCGTCGCCGATCAATATAGCGAAGGTTGTTTTGCCACCTGGGAACCGCGTTTGCCGGCGCTGATTTCGACCATCACTGGCAGTGCCCGGCCGGTGGATAAGGACAACATCAGCGAGGACGATCTGGCAATCATCACCGGTGTTCGCTCCGATGGCAAGGGGGCGCTGGTGCGCCACGTGGAAGGCCGCCGTAACGATCCGCCTTCCTCCGAGGCGGTGGAGATGATCGCCCTCGATCAACCGCTCCCCAAAATTCCCTTTTCCCAGGATGGCCGCGTCTATGAGGTGCCGGTGGCGCGCTCCAAATTGCATGGTCATCGCGGGGTGGCTGCCTTTCACCCCGATTTTGTGGAATACGTGCCGCTGGATCCGCCTTTTTATCATTACCCGGTTTCCTGTTCTACCGAAGCACAGGCGCGCGGCATTTATCAGGCTTTTTCGCGGGCGGCTTGCCTGCTCAACCCGGCGGATCCGCGGCAGGTAGCTTTTGCCATTCTGCCCGGGCATGGCGTGGTCATCGTCGAGAAGTGGAATGCCGAAAAGACGCCGTTCCAGGTAATTTGGGAGTACATGGACGCCGGCTATCTGGAAATTGAGCCGTCGGTGCCTCAAGGCCCGCTCACGTATGTGCCTGGGCCGGATGGCCGTTACCACTTGCAAAATCTCATGCGACCTTGAGGAGGCCTTTTCATGCGCGCCATTTACGTGGACAAACACATTCCCCGCGTTCTGCTCACCAAAGCCATTGCTCCCTACTGGCCAGATTTTGTCTGGACGCCGCTTTCGGCTGCCCGTGCCGGCGAATTGCCCGACCCGCCCTTGCCGGGGCCGCGCTGGCTGCGGGTGA
>DAOUAN010000035.1:0-53649 GCA_034433385.1 Anaerolineales bacterium
CGCTCAAGCGAATGTTGCGTTCGACGATTTCCAGCACGGAGGCGACCAGGCTGCGGCGCAGGACGCGGCGCTCAGGGGTGATGGGGTTGCTGATGGCAACGTACTCGTCAAAGGCGATCAGGCGGCTTTCTCGCTCCGGGGCGGTCATGCGATAGGTGACTACTTCTTGCAGGCCGAGGTTGACCAGCAGGTCGCGGATGTTTTCTTCCCACTCGTGGGTGGGGTTGCCTATTTGCGGTGGGAGGGGGTCGGCGATGCGAGTTTCGGGGATGCGATCGTAGCCGTAGAGGCGGGCGATCTCTTCCAGCACGTCGGCCAGGCCGACCACGCCTTCGCCGATGTCGAGACGGTGGGGTGGGGTTTGGGCCAGCACGCTCTCGCCCTGAAGGGTGCACTGAAATTCGAGGCGGGAGAGCATGTCGGCGATTTCCTGAGCGCTTAGCTCAATGCCGAGCAGGCGTTTCACGTCGCGCGGGGTGAGGGTGATGAGCGGGTCTTTGGGTGGCAGGGGGTAGGAATCTACCAGGCCGGGGGCCACGTTTCCGCCTGACCAGGCCGCCATCCATTGCAGGCCGCGGCGCACACCTACCTCGGCCAGGGCGGGGTGGACGCCGCGCGAGAAACGGAAGGAGGCTTCGGAGGGGAGGTTGTGTTGCCGGGCGGTGCGGCGGATGTTGATAAAGTTCCAGGCGGCGCCTTCGAGCAAGACGTTGCGGGTCTTTTCGGTGACTTCGGATTCGGCGCCACCCATGACGCCGGCGATGGAAAGCGGGCCTTTTTCGTCACAGACCAGGACGTTGATCGGGGTGAGCTTGCGTTCTACGCCGTCGAGGGTGACGAGTGTTTCACCTTCGCGGGCGGCGCGGGTGATGATTTTGACCGGTTTTGTGCCGGCGCGGGCTTTGAGCACATCGTAGTCAAAGGCGTGCAGTGGTTCGCCCAATTCGAGCATGGCGTAGTTGGTCGCATCTACGATGTTGTTGATCGGGCGCACGCCCGCCAGTTTGAGGCGTAATTGCACGCGGTAGGGGCTGGGTTTGATCTCTACGTTGCGGATTAGCCCCAACACAAAGCGGGGATTGAGCTCGGGGTCGGTGATTTCGATGGTGACCAGATTCTCCACCGACTCGCCTGCGGTGGAAAATTCGATGACGGGTCGTTTGAGCGGGCGACCGGTCATGGCGGCCAGCTCGCGTGCCAGACCAAAGACGTTGGCGTTACGCGCCATGTTGGGGTTGATTTTGACTTCGAGCACAGCGTCGCCGATGTAATCGGCCAGCGGTACGCCGACCGGGGCATCGTCATCGAGCAGGATAATGCCTTCGTGCTCCTCGGAGATGCCCAGTTCTTTCTCCGAGCAGACCATGGAGTAGGATTCGACGCCGCGGATTTTCGTCCGCTTGAGGGTCATCAGTTGCAACCCCTCGGCATGGCCATCATAGAGAATGGCGCCTTCGCGAGCATAAGCCACTTTTAGCGGTTTGGGCAGGGGACCGCTGCCTTTGAGGTGAAAAATGTTGGGCGCACCGGTGAGCACGGTGTGCTGCTGTGTGCCGTCGAACAGATCGAGCAGGGTCAGGCGATCGGCGTTGGGGTGCGGCATTACCTGGCGAATCTCGGCGACGACGATCTTTAGCGGATCCCAGGAAATGCCGCTGGTTTTGAATTCGTGCGGTTCGCCGGCGGCATATTGCGGCATGGGCAGCCCCACATAGCGAATCTCTTCGACTTCCAGGCCTGCCAGGGTGAGTTTGCGGGCAATGTCTTCAACGGTCAAGCCGTCCAGGTCAATGAAATCTTTGAGCCAGGAAATGGGTAGTTTCATGATGACACCTTCTAGAATTGTTCCAGGAAACGCACGTCATTTCCCCAGAAGTAGCGAATATCGTCAATCTTGTAGCGCAACATCAACTGGCGTTCTGGTCCCATGCCAAAGGCAAAGCCGGTGTAACGGCGCGGGTCATAGCCGCCATTTTGCAACACGATGGGATGCACCATTCCACAACCGAGGATCTCTAGCCAGCCAGATCGTTTGCAGACCGAGCAGCCCTTGCCGCCGCAGACAAAGCATTCCACGTCCATTTCAGCAGAGGGTTCTGTGAAGGGAAAATGGTCGGCGCGGAAGCGTACCCGCGCTTGTGCCCCAAACATGCGGCGGGCGAAATCGGCCAGGGTGCCTTTCAGATCGGCAAAAGTGATGTTCTCTCCCACCACCAGCCCTTCGACTTGATTGAACTGCATCTCGGAACGGGCGGTCACCTGTTCGTAACGGAAGCACATTCCGGGCAGGGCGATGCGGATGGGCGGAGGGTTATCCGGGTTGAGGGAGGCGAAGTAGCGCATGGCGCGAATCTGGCCGGGGGAGGTGTGAGTCCGCATCAAAATGGGGTTCTCGCCGCGCTCGCCGGCCTCCACGTAGAAGGAATCTTGCATTTCGCGCGCCGGATGGTGTGGCGGAAAGTTGAGTAACTGGAAATTGTATTCATCTGTCTCCACTTCGCGAGAGGTGTACACCTGAAAGCCCATCTCGGCGAGGATCGAAAGCACACGGCGCAGCTGTTGAGTGGAAGGATGCAAGCGGCCGTGCAAGATGGGGCGCCCCGGCAGGGTGACGTCCAACCGTTCTTCGCTCAGCGCCCGCTTCAGCGCGGACTGTTTGATGGCTTCCGTTTTATCGGCCAGCGCGGCCTCCAGGGCTTGCTTCACCTGGTTGGCTGCCTGTCCTACCGCGGGGCGTTCTTCTTTAGGGAGCTTGCCCAGTTCGCTGAAAACCTGCATCAGCGGTGAAGAACGTCCCAGGAAGGAGATGCGCCAGGCCTCGAGGGCGGCTTCATCCTGTACCTGCTCGAGGGCAGCCAGGGCGTTGCTTTCGATTTCCTTCAACTTGTCGAGCATAGAACCTCCTCAATGAGCACAATTCTGTTCGCAGATAAAAAACTCCCGTCCACATGGGACGGGAGGGAATTCCCGCGGTACCACCCAAATTGATTGCTGGTGCAATCCGCTCAGGCCTGCGGCTGGGGTCGCGACAGGCTCCTCCTGTAACGCTGAGGCTGCGGTTCGAACTACTGGGAGCGATCGGCACTCCGTTCACCCGAACGGCTCGGGAGGGAACTTTGCTCAGGTTCGACCGGGTGCCGCTCTCAGCCGCTGCGGCGCCTCTCTGTCGGCTTCTGCTGAGCTACTTTCCTCCGTCTATGCCTTTTCAAAGACCGGGAGTTAGGGCTTATTATCTGCAAAAACAGTGGATTGTCAAGCGGCTCAGCGGATGCCGCTATCGAATTCGATTTTTACCTGGGTAAATTGGCCTGGCAGGACGGTCACTTGCACGTCGGCAGCCGTTGGGATCGGGCGATCGGCTGGAATCTCTGGATGGATGATGTAATCGCCAGGCGGCAGGTTCAAGCGGAATTTGCCTTCGGCATCGGTTTCGATGCGGGCAATCTGGTGTCCCTGGTTATCCAGGATGATCAACGGGGTCTGGTAGGGTTGATCAGGACATTCCTGGCCTTCTCGCATGACCGGGCACATTGGCCCAATGGTGGCCTGGCCTTCGATTCCGCTTTCGGCCGGCGGGATGATCTCTGTGGAGGCAGGAGGGGAGGGCATATCGGGTTGGGGGGTGGGCTGGGGAGCCGGGAAGGGAGTGCAGGCAGCAAGCAAAAGGAACACGAAGAGGATGCTTCTCATTGGTGTTATCTCCTGGTTGGGTGAAAGGAATAGGACAACTCATGCAAGTTGTCCTATTATCAGACGTTGACTGAGGGGGCAGAGTTCCTGGTTGTTACGGTGAAGCGGTTGCTGTGAATAGAGAGGGTGTTTCTTCAGGGGGGATGGCGGCCGGGTCACCTTTCCAGGGGAGGTAAGCGATCAGGGCTTGCAGGTCAAAGCTGCCTTGCACCTCCCATCGCCACAGGTAAAACAGGTTTCGCTGGCTTTGGACGGAACTATTGCCTAAGCCCATGGCGGCGATGTATTGAGCAAATTTTACGTAGTCTCTGGCGGCCTGCCCTGCGCGGCCAAAGGGGTAGGCAAAGGTGCGCACTGGGACGCCTAGCATGGCTTCGAGCTGTTCTTTGGATTGAACGATTTCCTCTCGCTGGCGATCGGCATTTTTAATCAGGTCCAGGTGGTTGAGGCTGTGGCTGCCAATTTCCCAGCCGGCTGCGGCCATTTGTTGAATCTGTTCAACGGTAATGTAATTGGGCTGGCCAATGTAGTTGCTGACCAGGTAAAAAACGCCTGTGAAGCCGTATTTTTCCATGATGGGGAAGGCGTTTTCATAGACGTCCACATCGCCATCATCAAAGGTGATGATGATGGGGCGGGGTGGTAATTCGGCGCCGGTGGTGATGGCCTGGACCAGCAGCTCAGTGGAGATGGTGGTGTAGCCCCAATCGTGGAGCAGCTTGATTTGCTGCTCGAATTTTTGGGGTGGAACGCGGTAGCGGCTGGGGGATTCGCTCTCTTGAATGTGATGGTAGAGCAAAATGGGCACGATCACCTCACCAGGGCCTTGCAGGCTCCAGGTGGGAGTGGGCGAGGGGGTGGAGGTCGCGCTGGGTAGGGGGAACCGGCGCGGGGTCGGGGTGAAGCGGGGCGGGATCAGGCGCGGGGTAGATGTGGCCGGGGGAGGGAGAGTCGGCGCGGGGGAAGTGGAAGCCGGGTCCCCATCCTGAGCCTCTACCGGTGCGCTCAGCCGGACGAAGGGTTGGCAGGCCACCAGCAGGCTGGCCAGCAAAAGGAGGAGGGCTTTTCTGGAAAGCATCAGGCGCGGTTGAGTTCCCACAGGAGGCGTAGCCCATCCAGGGTGAGCCAGGGGGCGAGGATGTTGATGACTCTGGTTTCGCGGGCGATGAGTTCGGAGAGGCCGCCGGTGGCGATGACTTTCATATCTGCTCCTAATTCGGCGCGGAAGCGTTCGACCATGCCCTCGACCATGCAGACGTAGCCGAAGAGCAGGCCAGATTGCATGGCGTGGACGGTGTTGCGGCCGATGACGGAGGGGGGGCGTTGCAGGTCAATGCGTGGCAGCTTGGCAGCATGGGTAAAGAGGGCTTCGGCGGCCAGGTTGATGCCGGCGGTGATGGCGCCGCCGAGGTAGTCGCCTTCACGGGTGAGGGCGTTGAAGGTGGTGGCAGTGCCAAAGTCAATGATGCAGGCCGGGCCGCCATAGAGGTGCATGACGGCAACGGCATCGCACACGCGATCGGCGCCGACGGCGCGGGGATCGTCGTAGCGGATTTTGATGCCGGTTTTGATGCCAGCATCTACGACGAGGGGGGATTGATTCAGGTACTCGCGGCAAGCCTGGATGACGCGGCTGGTCAGCGGTGGGACGACGGAGGCCAGGGCTACGCCGGTGAGATCGGCGGTGGTTTTGCCCGCGTTTTGTAGCAGACCGAGGAATTGCAGGCCGTATTCATCGGGCATGCGGTTGTGGTCGGTGGCCAGCCGCCAGTGACGTTCCAGGCGGTCGCCCTGGTAGAGGCCGAGGGTCAAATTGGTGTTACCGAGGTCAATGGTGAGGAGCATACGGGGTAGTATACCTGAGGTTGGGGAAAAGGTTTAGCCGGCGGCGCGGGTCTTCTCGATGATTTCGGCAACCAGGTCGTAGCGGTGGAATTGAGGCATGATGTAAATGCCGGCGGCCCAGGGGCGGATTTTTTCGATGAGTTCGAGGGCGATCTGCACCCCTTCTTGTGCGCCGTTCTCACCGGCCCTTTCCATGCGGGCGCGAATTTCGGCAGGGATGACGATGCCCGGCACTTCGTTGTGCAGGAAGTTGGCGTGTTTTACGCTGACCAGGGGCAGGATGCCCACCAGGACGGGTTTGTCGAAGGGGCGGCCGGTGATCTTGGCGAAACGCTCCAAAAATTGGCGCAAAGTTTGGGGGTCAAAAATGGGTTGGGTCAGGAAAAAATCGGCGCCGGCTTTGAGCTTGCGTTTCAGGTTTTTGATTTCGTTGTCCGGTTCGGGAGAACAGGGGTTGAGTGCCGCGCCGACGAAGAAGGAGGTGGGCTGCCCGATGGAAACGCCAGCGTGATCGATGCCCAGGTTGAATCCCTGTTTGATGAGTTTGATCAGCCCTGAAGGTACCAGGTCGTAATTGTCGGCGGCTTCGGGGTAATCGCCAATGGCGGTCGGGTCGCCCATGACGACGAAGACATTGCGAATGCCCAGGGCGTGGGCCGCGAGCAAATCTCCTTGAACGCGCAGCAGGTTACGTCCGCGGGTGGGAAAATGCAGGGTAGTTTCAATGCCGACCTGCCGTTGGATGACATCGCAAACCGCCCAGGCCGACATACGCATGCGTGCCATAGGCGTATCGGCTACGTCAATCACATCGGCGCCGGCATCGCTGAGCAGCGAGGCAGCGGCCACCAATTTTTGGGTGGAGAGGCCGCGGGGCGGGTCCAGTTCTACGGCAATAGCGAATTTGCCCTCTGAAAATTTTCGGGCCAGTTGGGAGGGTGATTCGTTTTGGAGAAGGTCCAGGGTTTGAGGGGCCTCGCTGATTTCAACGGTCTCGGTGGCAATGTCGGGTTGAGAGATCAGTGCCTGGTGCATGGCGGCAATGTGCTCGGGGGTGGTACCGCAGCAGCCGCCAATGATGCTTGCTCCTGCCTTGCGGAACTCCGCGACGAAATCGCGGAAGTATTCTGGCGTGGCGGCATACATCACCCGTCCGCCCACATGTTCTGGCCAGCCAGCATTGGGCTTGACCCAAAAGTGGGCTTCTGGCACGGCGCGGCGCATCTGACGGAGAATGCGTAACAGTTGAGAAGGTCCCCCGGAGCAGTTGACGCCGATCAAATCTGCCCCTGCCTGGTGAATGGTGCGTGCCACGGTGGTGGGATCATCGCCCAGCAGGGTGCGATCGTCGCGGGTGAAGGTCATCGAAGCTACCACTGGCAAGGAGGTCACCTCGCGAGCCGCCTGAATGGCTTCGACGATCTCGAAGCGATCGGTAATCGTCTCGATCACGATGAGATCGGCGCCGGCCTCGCTCAGTGCCTGAATTTGCTCGCGAAAAGCGGCGCGCGCCTCCTGGGGCTGAACGCGCCCGAAAGGAGCCAGGCGTACTCCCAGGGGGCCTACATCGCCGGCAATCCACACCTGTCGAAACGAGGCGTTGACGACGCGCCGCGCCAGTTCCACGCCGGCGCGGTTGATTTCGGCAACTTTGTCTGCCAGACCATGCTTTGCCAGCTTATAACGGTTGGCGCCAAAGGTGTTGGTCAGGATAATTTGGGCGCCGGATTCGATGTAAGCGCGATGAATTTCGGCAACCGCAGCGGGGTGAGTGAGATTGAGCTCATCGAAGCACTGGTCGAAGCGGAAGCCGTGGGCGTGGAGCAAGGTCCCCATGGCGCCATCGGCGAGGAGCGTGGTAGAAGATTGGAGAAGGGAAAGAAGATCATTCATGGAATGTACCTGTCTGGCTGTTTCTTTGCCGACATTTAGCGCATCAATTGTTCCACCCGGCTTTCACCTACGCTGTAATATTTGGCTTGCGGATGGTGAACGATAATCGCCGCGGTGGATTGTTCCGGAATCAACTGATAGGCAGGGCTGAGACTCATGCCCAATTCGGCCTCTGCCGGAAGCAAGTCAAAGACTTTGCGGTGGTCTTCCAGCTCAGGGATGGCCGGGTAACCCCAGGAGTAGCGTTTGCCCTGTCCATCGGGGAGGCCCAGTTCGCGGCGGATGTGGCGGTGCAGGTATTCAGCCGTCGCTTCCGCGGTTTGGACGGCCAGGCCGTGGGTGTAATAAGCCTCGCTGTAATCCCCGGCGGCTTGCAGGCGGTCGAAGCGTTCGCTGGCCTCCTGGCCAACGGTCACTACCTGGAAAGCGACTACATCCAGCTGCCCGGAATCGAGAGGGGCGAAGTAGTCGGCCAGGCAGAGGTGCTCATCGGCGGGCTGGCGCGGGAAGGTGAAGCGGGTTAGGGGTTTCAGATCGTTGGGGTCGTAGATGATTAAATCATTGCCATCGGCCTGGCAGGGGAAAATGCCATAGACGCCCTGGGGCCGCAGCCAACCTGTGCGCAGCGCCTCGCGTTTCATCCGCTCCAGGCGAGCATCGAATTCCTGCTTGAGTTTCTCCCATTCTTCCCCATGAGTATTTTTTGCGCCCCACGAAAGCCGGTAGAGTTCGTTGATGGAAAGATGCTGGAAGACGATTTCCAGTGGCATGGAGCGGACAACCTTCCGGCCAAAGGAAACACCGTTGGGGAGCGAGATGGGCTGAGGGACGATATTTGACCGCTGATCCCTGGCCACCGGCCGTACTTGTTGTGTCAGGCGCCCCAATTCCATGTCTGCTTCCTGGCGGATTTGTTCCAGCAGGGCGGGGCGTCTGGAATCATCAATCAAGGCATCCATGGTTTCCAGGCCCTCGAAAGCATCCTTGCAATAGAAGACACCGGGGGCGTAATACTCCCCACTCTCGGTTTGCAGAATGCGCCGACCAAAACGCCGATTGATCGCCGCGCCGCCGATCAGAACGGGGAATTGCAGGCCGCGGCGATTCAATTCGTTGACGATGAGCGGCATCTGCTTGGAGGTGGAGACGAGCAGCGCCGAGAGGCCGATCGCGGTGGCGTTGACCTCTACCGCCTTGCTGATGATCGTCTCGGCCGGCACCTGTTTGCCCAGGTCAATCACCGTGTAGCCGTTGTTGGAGAGGATGGTCTTGACCAGGTTTTTCCCAATATCATGCACATCCCCGTAAACTGTGGCCAGGACGATCAACCCTTTGCTGACGCCCTCTTTCTTTTCCAGGTAATTTTCCAGGTGGGCAACCGCCCGCTTCATCACCTCGGCGGATTGCAACACAAAGGGCAGAATGAGTTCGCCCGCGCCGAATTTATCCCCTACCTCCTTCATGGCAGGGAGGAGGACGGTGTTGAGGATGTGAACGGCGGTTTCGTGTTGGCGCGCCCGTAAGATTTCCGAGGCCTCCGCAACTTCCGAAGTCTGGCGGTGGATGATTTCATCAATATCCGTCTCCACACCCTCCTTGTGGCGATGGACGATCTTCCAGTGCAGGCGCTGTTCCGGCGACATCCCGGCTGTGGGATCGGCGCTGGCTTCGGCGCTTTGCGGCGTGACCTTCTCGAAGTATTCGATGTAACGTTGCAACGCGTCTGGCCGGCGGTTGAAGATCAAATCCTCGGCCAGGTCGCGTTCCTCTTGGGGAATATCGGCGTAAGCGGTCACGTGTGCCGGGTTGACGATGGCCATATCCAGGCCGGCCTGCACGGCGTGATAGAGCATCACCGAATTCAAAACCGGACGGGCATGCGGGGCGAGGCCAAAGGAAAGGTTGCTCACCCCCAACGAGGTCAGCACACCGGGGAGATTCTGCTTGATCAGGCGAATCCCCTCGAGGGTCTCGATGGCCGAATCGGCGAATTCGGGGTCGCCGGTAGCCAGGGTGAAGGTCAACGCGTCGAAGACCAGGTCTTGCGGGCGCAAGCCGTGATCGTGGATGGCGATCTCGTAAATGCGTTTGGCCACTTCCAGTTTGCGCTGGCGTGTCTTGGCCATGCCCTGTTCGTCAATCGTCAGGCAGATGACGGCGGCGTTGTGCTGTTTCGCCAGGGCAAAGACGCGGTCGGCTTTGGCGCGGCCGCCTTCCAGGTGGGTGGAATTGATCAGGCAGCGCCCCGGCGCAGTCTTGAGAGCGATTTCAAGCACATCCAGTTCGGTGGTATCAATGACCAGGGGCACGTCCACGCCCATTTCGAGCTTCTTTACTACCTTGCGCATCAACTCGGCCTCGTCGGGACGCTCGGTGACGGCGGTGGAAATATCCAGGGCGTGGGCGCCGTTCTCCACCTGCTCGCGGGCGATCTCCAGGATCGCATCGTAGTCTTCCTCCAGCAGCAGGCGCTTGAACTTGCGCGAACCCTGCGCATTGCAGCGCTCGCCGATCAGGGTGGGGGGTGGGTCCTGGCGCATGGCCCTGGCGGTCATTGCCGAGGCCAATTTGGGTTCAAAGCGTGGCGGGCGCGGCGGGTGGGGATGATCCCTGAGCTTTTCTACCAACAGTTTCAGATGCTGTGGTGTCGTGCCGCAGCAGCCGCCAACCACCGAGATATTGTGCCTGGTGACGAATTCGTACAGATCGTTGGCAAACGGTTCTGGTTCGAGCGGATAGACCGCCTGGCCATCCACGTTGAGCGGCAGGCCGGCGTTGGGGATGCACGAGACCGGAAGCGGCGACTGTTCCCCCAGGATGCGGATCGGCTCGCGCATGTGCTCCGGGCCGGTGGAACAGTTCAGGCCGATCACGTCAATGCCCAGGCCCTCCAGGATGGCCAGAGCAGCCTCGACATCGGTACCGAGCAACATCCGCCCGGTCGTATCCAGCGTGACCTGGGCCTGAATCGGCAACGAAACGCCGCTCTCGGCGAAGGCTTTGTGAATGCCGGCGATCGCGGCCTTGACCTCGAGGATGTCCTGGGAGGTCTCGATGAGCAACAGATCCACCCCGCCGCGAATCAGACCGACCGCCTGCTCGCGGAAGACATCGGCCAGTTCGTCGAAGGTCACATCTGAAAGTTCGGGGTCGTCGGCGGAGGGGAGTTTGCCTGTTGGGCCAATCGAGCCAGCGACAAAGCGGGGCTGGCCGGTCTTCTGGGCATATTCATCGGCCAGGCGGCGCGCCAGGCTGGCTGCTGCCTGGTTGATCTCGATCACCCGATCTTGCAAGCCATATTCTCGCATCGTGATGCGGTTGGAGCGGAAGGTGTCCGTCTCAATGACATCTACGCCGACCTCGAGGAAGGAACGGTGGACGGCTTCCACGGCCTGCGGGTAGGTGATGACCAGGTAATCATTGCAGCCAGCGTATTTCTCCCCGCCAAAATGTTCCGCGGTGAGATTCATCTTCTGCAAGCTGGTGCCCATGGCTCCATCGAAGATCAAAACTTTCTTTTCCAGGGCATCCAAATAGCGGCGGTTGGTGTAGGTTCGAGTCATGTTCTTTTCCTTACTTGACAAATTTGCAAAATTCAGTATTATTCCTTATGTATAATACCATAGAGAGAATACAGATTATGATGAATAGCGACCTAAACAACCTGCTCAACAAATGGGAAGAGACCTACAAAAAAGGGTTGCTTTCCTTTTGGTTGTTGCTGTTGCTGGATGAGCGACCACGCTATCCGTATGAAATGAGCGCTGAAGTCGCCAGGATCAGCCAGGGTACCATGAGCGTGGACGACAACAGCATCTACCGTGCACTCAGCCGCTTCGAGGCGGTAGGCCTGGTGGAGAGCGAGCTTCAACCCTCAACCAGTGGCCCACAACGGCGTTATTACCGCCTGACCGAAAAAGGCCATGCCCTGTTAGCGGCGTTCATTCAACGGAATATTCAAATTTTCAATGTGCCGGATGTCAGCCAACGCATCGTCGCCGTTTTAGAAAATCACTCATCTTCCTGACGAGGTATGTTATGGACGAGAAGATCTCTCAACGCACCATTCAAACCTGGGAGCGGCTCATGTATGCCGCCCTGGGGGCCGCTGCCGCATTAGCCTTTGGCAGCCTGAACGATTTTACCTGGGTAGGAATCCTCTGGCTGATCCTGGAAATCCTCATCACTACCAATGGCTACTACCTGCTGTTGGGCAAACGCTGGCGTGCGTTACCACCTTCACGTGAGAAAATCACCCTGATCAGCGGATACCTGGGTGCCGGTTGGTTGTTGCTTCTTATGCCCATCTCGTTGGGTGTAGCCGAGTGGTATATCGGGGCATTGTTCGGCTACACACTCTTTCTGGTGGCTTTGCTCTGGCGGCAGTGGAAACAGATCACCGTTGCTGAAGAACTGTTTCCTTGAAACAACTCGTTCAAAAAAATCGCCTCTCGAAAATGAGAGGCGACATTCGCACAGGAAAGTCTTCTCTCATCTCCCGGACAAGCGTCCGCCGAAATTGGCACCTTCTTCACTGGTCACGCCAGAACACGGACCACTGACTGGTTGCCGAGGCTTCACAGGGTCGGTCCCTCCGCCTCTCTGGATGAGCATTCCGTAAATTGTTGGGCGAGTTATAACATAATGGATAGGGAATGTCAATTTGAAAACTAACCACTGCGCAGCACGCTCAACAAAGCGTTCATCATCTTGGTCCGGTATTCAATGGCGGCCTGAACGTTTTGCTGGTGGACTTCATACACCGAGAGATCCACTTCCAGTTTTCCCATGTCATTCTTTTGCATGGGCACTACCGTCTGGCTATCGCCATCCAGTTTGACCACGGTGCGCGCCGCCAGCCTGGCGTCGGCGAACGAGGTGGCGCCGAGCTCCACGTATTGGGTCTCTACCGCCATTTCAGCCGCGTCCTGCACGTATTTGGCGATACGATCCGCCGCGGTCTTTAACGCATCACGCAATTCATTTGCCATTTCAGCCTCCTTGAGTCAGGGTTTGATAGGTTTGGATTTGATTCAAAATTTCAGTTACATACTTCCACGCCGCGGGGAGCGCCAGCCAGGCCCCGGCCGGAGAAGCCAGCAAAAGCGAAAGCCGCGCCGCGCCGCCCGTCACGGTGGCAAACAACTGTAAACGTAACAGGCGCGATCTCACCGCCAAACGTAGCGCCTGGAGATGTAGATCGAGCGGGGCTGTCTCCACCTCGGCTTGCCAGACGGTTTCAGCATCGCCGCTCCAGCCCAGGATGGTGCGCGCTTGCAACACATCGGCCACTCTGGTCTCGACCCAGGCGAGATTCAAGACCTCCTGTTGGAGTTGCCGCACGAACGCTTCAAACTGCGCCCGCGCTTGTTCCCACGCGGCGGAGGCGATCTCCTCTACCCCAAAGGATACCGCCCGCCCCTGTTCCAGCGCCCGCGCCTGATCAAGCAAATTGAGCAGTGTCGCCTGCGGGGCGTTTTCGGTCTCTCCGGCGGCCAGACCGAAAGAGAGCACACCCGGCGCGGTTGCAGCGGAGGAGATCAGTTCTTCCAGGGAGGCGGGCACGCCCTCCAGGGCTGCTTCACTCCGGCTCAGTTGTGCCTGTGCGGCGGCCAGGGCCTGGCGTGCCAGATGTTCATCGGCGGGCAGGTTGGCTCGCCAGAGGGGGACATCGGGCGGGGCAGGAGCCTCGCCGCCAGCGAAGGAAAGCGCAGGCGCGGCGCTCGCCTGCCAGGGGCCGACCAGCCCCAAGGGTTCTTCGGCCGGCAGGGTAAACTCGAACAAGGCCGTCATGCGTTTCTCGTCTCAGGCTTTGGGGGTGAACATGCTGGCCAGGCTGCTCGCCGCGCCGACAATGGTCTTCAAGAGTTCGGCGCGGCTCTCCTGGGCCTGGCGCACCATATCCAGGTGAACGTTCCAGACGGCGGTGTCCAGTTCTCCTTCGCTTTCTGGCACGCAGACCAGGGTGTCGCCGTCAATGTTGATGCGGGTCAGGGCGCGCAGGCGGACGTTGCCGGTGAATTGCCCTTTTTCGTAGTTGACTGCGCCGAGGTCTTCGCTGATGTAGGTGCGCACTTCCAGGCTGGTGGCGTCGTCGAGGGCGCTGCTCAGGTAGTCGCTCAGTTTCTGGACGAATTTTTGCATCGAATCGGCGAGGTTAGCCTGTCCGGTGCGCAGGGCTTCTAACATGCCGTAGTCCACGGCTTGGGGAGAAGAGGCCGGGGGCGTGGATTCGCTTGGGGTGGGCGCGGCCGGCGCGGGTCCGGGATGAGGCGCAGGGGATACCTCCGTTTCGTTGAAATCGGGCATGGGGGGCAGATCGGCAGTAGGGCGGGTAGATTCGGTCTTCTTGGGCATTTTTTCTCCTAAACCATCAGGCGTACGAAGGGGTCGCCGATGACGACGTAGTTGCGGGCGTCGTTGTTGGCTGTCCACAGGCCGGCGAGATCGGCGGGGTTGACTTTCATGCCAAATTCGATTTCTTCGAGTTGGGAGCTGAGCATGGTGGAGAGTTCGGCGTAGCGGCCGTTGAAGTATTCGAAGGCGTAGCCGATGGGGTAGCCAGCGAAGAGGCGTTTGAGGGCGCTTTCGAAGACAGCCAATTGGGAGCCGGCATCGCTCCAGGAGAAGGAGTAGCCCCAGGCGCGTTCGACGTGGCCGATGACGGCCAGTGCGCCACCTTTGGGGTGGCTCAACATGCGTTGTGGCAGGCGCGCCAGGAAGGATTTGGGGGCAATGGCCTGGCGGGCTTTGAAGGCTTGTTTGGCGAAGTCGTCCATTTGGGGGGTGCCGGCGCCATAGCAGGCGAAGAAAAAGGCGACCAGGCCGAAGAGGTTGAGGTCATTGGGCAGGTCGTCGGCGGCGAGGTAGAAGTCTTTGGGGATAGGTTTGCGCCATTCTTTGAGGCCAGGCCAGTCCTGGCAGAGCAGGGCGCCCTGGTCGCTCAGTTGCAGCGGGTGGCCGTTGGGGAAGCCCATGCCATGACTGGCGGTGAAGAGCAGGGCAGGGGTCTGGTCGCCGCCGAGGTGTTTGGCCAGGGAGGCTTTGGTGGCGGTGTTTTGCAGGGTGAGGTCAAATTGCCAGTCTTTTTGTTCCTGGCTCAGGGTGGCGGCGAGGGGTTTGAGCAGTTGTTCGCTGCTGAGTTGGGTGGCGGGATCATCGGGGTTGGCCGGGCCGAAGAAGGCGGCGGTTTTGGGCAGGGTGAGTTTTTTCTTTTCGGCGCTGACTACGCTGTTGGCGTAGTTCCAGTATTCTTCGAGGGTGTCGAAGTAGATGCGTCCTACGGCGTGTTGTACGTCCAACTGGGTTTGGAAGCGGTAGGGGATGATCTCCGGGTCGCCGACGATAAGCAGGTAGTAGGGGACTTTTTGCGGGTCCACCGGGCCGGGGCCAGCGCCGTGTCGGGTGAGCCATTCGTCTTTGCTTTCGTACATTTCGCCGGGTTTGTAGCGGTAGCCTTCGGGGCCGGTGTATTCGCGGTAGAGGTCGCCGGCCTGGGCTTTGCGCCAATCGAGCAGCGGGCGGAGCGCTTTGATGATGTTGGGGTCCACGTTGTAAGGGAAGATCACGCCCCAACCGGCGGAGGCGAGGTTCTTGTAGTCGGTGCCTTCTTTGGCGACGTAATGTCCTGATTTTTGGGGATTGGTCTCGGCGAATTGTTGCCACCAGGTTTTGAGGGCTTTTTCCTGTTCCGGTTCGCGCGGCAGACCGGAGACGGCATTGGCCAGGGTTTCGGCATCCAACGGCGGAAGCAGGTATTCGCCGGTGGCGGCGTTGATTCCGTTGAAGTAAAGTTGTTCGCTCATGGGGAAGCCTCACTCTCAGGGGGTAGAAGGTTCGGGCTGGCAGTAACTGCGCAGGCCGGTCGCATCGAAGCCGTTGGCGCCGCGGCAGGTGTTATCCAGGCCGGCGAGGGCTTTGATCGGATAGTTGGCCTGGTCAATCAGGGCAGAACCGGCCTGTTGGGAGGTGAAGTGGTCGTTGTAATCGAACCAGGCGGTTTTGAACAGATCGCGGCTGGCCCAGACCAGCCAACCAAAGACGGGGTCGTTGTTGATTACTTTGCGTTGGAAGGCGATCTGCACGCTGTTGGGGACGGTGGGGGAAAGGCGCGCCCAGGCCAGGTCGGGGGAATCGCCGTTGCCCTGGTCGAAGAGCAGGGTATCGTAGCCGTTGCCGTCTTGGGGTGGATCGGACTGGTAGGGAATGCCATTGCCGACATCGCGGTTGGTATCCTGCCAGATGCGCACGCCGTTGGTGGACCAATCCACGCCGGGGGCCAGGGAGGTGATCAGAAAATCGCCGCGCCCGTCTACGTCCAGGTCCAGTTCGACGGCGTAGTTGCCCAGCAGGCCGCTCTCGCCGCGTCCGCCGGCAAGGGTGATGGTGACGTAAATCCATTCTTCGTCGTGAGAAAGCCAGGCGCGCTGAATGTCCAGATCGGGGTAGTAGATGCTCATGTCATCGGCGTTGAAGGGGCGCTCGAACAAGTTGTAGGTGTAATCTTCGCCGCCGGGAGCACGATGTTCGCTGGCGGTGGTGGAGGAATCGGTATCGTTGATTTCGTTTTCGATGATGGCCGGCATGTCGCCGGGTCGCTTCAGCGAAGCGGTGGCCGGACCTTCGGTGGTCGCGCCCACATCGGCCGGGCAGGCCACGTTGAGCAGCTGCCGGCATTCCTCTTCGGTGAACTGGCGACTGGTGCGACGACTGGCGAGGTCCATCAGTTCTTTGAAATCGAAGAGATAGGCGCGCAGGGTGGCATCCGCCCCGGTGGTGTACATGCGTTGTCCATCACGGCTGAACAAGACGGCGTAAATGCGATCGGTGTGACCATAGAGGTTGAACGCCGGTTGACGCTCTTCCAGGTTCCAGACGGTGGCAATGCCCTCGGCGCCGCCTGCCAGCAGGTACTTTCCATTGGGGCTGAAGGCCAGGCCAAAAATGGTTTCACCGCGACTGCGCAGGGGAGCCTGCCCTTCGCCGAATTTGGTGGAGGACAGATTCCACAAAATGATGTTGCCGTCATCGCCGGCGGAGGCCAGCAATTGGCCATCAGGGCTGAAGGCAAGCGCCTGGACAGTGTCAGTATGTCCGTGGAGGATGGCTTTGCGTGAGCCGTCGGTGGTATTCCACAAAACAACTTGCGAGCCCGCATAACCGCTTGCCAGTAGAGTGCCATCGGGGCTGAAAGCCAGGGAAAAGGCGCCTCCCCAGCCGGGGACCGGTGTGAGGTTGAAGAGTACCTGTCCGCTGGTTGCATCCCAAATTTTGACGGTGCCGTCGTTGCTGGCCGTGGCCAGATGAGCGCCATCGGGGCTGAAGGCAATATCCCAAATTTCGGCGGTGTGTTGCGTGAAGGTAAGCAATTGCTGGAAGGTGGTCGCATCCCAGACGATGGCCAGGCCGTCGCGTCCGGCGGTGGCCATTCGCTTGCCATCGGCGCTGAAGGCTACCCCTTCGATAATGGCTTTGTGCCCGCTCAATGTCGTGACCAGACGATGCGTGGAGACCTCCCACAGGCGTGCCTGGCCATCGCGACCCGCGGTGAGGAGCAAATTTCCATCGGGGCTGAGGGCCAGATCGTAGCCAGCGGAGTGATTGTCAATGGTGAAATACTCGCGGCTGCCTTCGGGGGCGATGTTCCAGATGCGCACTGAGCGATCTTCGCTGGCGGTGACGATGCGCTTGCCATCCGGGCTGAGGGCCAGGCCAAAGATTTGATTGGTATGGCCGAAGAGGGTCATCAGCGGGCGACCGTAGGTGGTCTCCCAAAAGCGGATGGTGCGGTCGGCACTGGTGGAAATAAGCATTCGCCCATCATGCGAGAAGGCGATCGAATAGACCCAATCGCGGTGACCCGTGATGGGCATAATGAGCTTGCCGTTGGTCATGTCCCAGATGCGGATGGTGCGGTCTTCGCCGCCGGCCGTTGCCAGCCGTTTGCCATCGGGGCTAAAGGCTACACCGTTGACAATGCCGGTGTGACCGACCAGCGAGTAAACTATCCTGGCACTACCGGTATCCCACACCAGGGCCACTTTATCGGCGCCCGCGCTGGCCAGGCGAGAGCCATCGTTGTTAAAGGTCAGGGCTTCCACTGTGCCGGTATGACCTTTCAATTCGAGCGCCAGGCGGTTGTTGGTCAGGTCCCACAGGCGCACGACGGTATCGGCGCCGCCGCTGGCCAGGAAATTGCCATCAGGGCTGAAGGTCAACCCCCAAATGACGCCTTTGTGGGCATTTAATTCATCGAGTTCCTCCCAATCTGTGGTGGAGTAGAGGAAGATTCGCCCATCGCCGGTGGCGGCAGCCAGGGTCTTGCCATTGGGGCTGAAGGCAATTGCGGTGACGCCATACTCATCGCTCGCGGGGGTAAATACCTGAATGGTTTGGATCAGACGCCCCGAAAGGACTTCCCAGATTTTGACGGTGCCATCATTCCCTGCCGAGGCGACACGTTGACCGGAGGGGGTGAAGGCCGCGCTCCAGGCAGTGCCAGCATGAGCAGCATCCAGGTTGGGGTCTTTCAGGACGCGTTCGATGCGCATGGCCGGCATGGCGCGGCGGAGCGCGTCTTGCGCCTGGAAGAAGGCATCGCGCGTTTCTGGTTGAGAGAGATCGAGCGTCTGGACGGCGCGCAGGGCCAGGGTGACGCTCAGTTCGGGGTCGATGGAAAGATAGCTGACCGAGCTGGCCGCCAGCTGACGGGCCTCGGCAATTTGTGAGTTCAGGTTGGCGATGCGGGTTTGCTGGCGCGCCAGTTCGGCTTGCTGATCGGCCAGGGTTTTCTGTTGTTCGGCGATGGCTTCCTGGCGGCGGGCTTCCTCTTCCGCCAGGCGTGCCTGGCGTTCGCGATCTTGGGCCTGGAGGAAGAAAAACAGGGCGACAATGGCCAGGATGGTCATCAGCACCGCGGCGCCGCGTACCAGCAGGTTCATGCGCCGTTCGCGCTGCATGGCCTGATAGGCATGGGTGCAGGCTTGCAGAAATTCTTTCTCAAAGGGTAAGAGCTCATCGGCGTGGCTTTCAGCCCAGGCGCGCGCTTGCAGGTAATCTTCTCCAGTAAGCAAAAGTCCTTCGGTGCGCCCCTGGCTGTTCCATAAATCAGCCTGACGCTGAAAAACGCTCAGGTGGGCTGAAAACCACTCGGCATTGTTGCGGCGGATGGGCCGTACCAGGCGGTCGTGAGCCAGCTCAAACCAGACGGCGTTGCCGCGCTTGTCGGAGCGCACCAGATAGGAGCCTTGTAAGATTTTGATGACGGTGTTGGGCAAGCCATCGCTGACTTCGGGGGACATCAGTACCTGGCCGCGCATTCCTTGCAGGGTGATCAATTTGCGGTCAAACCATTCGCGAATCTGGCGTTCGCTGACGCCGCTGGCTTCTGCGGCATGTTTGACCTGGCTGGCGTAGTAATCGGCGAGGGCATCGTCAATGCTGCCCAGGCCAGTGACATCTTCCACGGTGACCAGTTCTTTGTGCTGAATCATCGGCCACAGGCGGCGACAAACGACTTGTAGCTGCACCGGTTCAACATAGGGGCCGGGTTGATCTATGGCGGTGCCATCCGCTTGTTGGACGCGAATGCGGCGCAGGTCATCTACCAGTTTTTGGGCGGCTTCGTCGGAAAAGGTGACATTGTATTCTCGCGCGGGTTGTTTGATGGCCTCTACGGCGGCGGGGGCTTCGAGAAAATCCAGACGGTAGCGGGTGGCCAGGCGGGTTGGGACGTAGCGTAAGTAAGGGTCGAGGGCCGCCAGGAAATCTTCGCGGATGATGAGCAAGACCCATAGACTGCGGTCGCGCAGCAGTTCACCCAGCTGTTGAAAGAATTCGGCTTTGGCTTCGCGGTTGGCCGGGTCGACGCGGATGATTTCTTCCAGCTGGTCAATGATGAGCAAGGGGGAGATTTCCTGCGCGTCTGGCTGACCCTGGCTGGAGAGGCGCGCCCGGTAGGCCTGCATGAAGGTGTTCAGGTGGAAGGAGAGCAGTTCCTCGGTGGTAAACCGATCGGCTTCGAGCAATTCGGTGTTTAGCGATTGCATCAGGCTGCAGACGAAGCGGTTGAAGGAGGGATGGGCTTTGGCTTCTTCCGACGGTTCCAGGTTGACCCGCGTGGGGGGGAGCACCAGGAAGCCTTGTTTTTGCATCTGGGGGATGACGGCGGCGTTGACCAGGGAGCTTTTGCCGGCGCCGGAGGGCGAATAGAGCAATACGATGCGCTCGGCGATGAGCAAATCTACCAGCTCGGCGCTTTCGCGGTCGCGGCCGTAGAGCTTTTCACCGGTGTTGAAGGCGCGCGGGCCGACGTAGGGATTCGCTTCGGGGGTGGCGGCGGTTTCGATAACGGGAGCAGGCTGCTCTGCGGATGGCGAGGCGGGTGGGGAAGATTCGGGGGGCGTCATTTCGTCTCCTTAGCGGGATCAGCCTCAACGGGCCGATTCGATCTGTTCTTTCAGCTCACGCAGGAAATCGGCGGCTTGCCCCCAGTAGATGCTGATCGAGGCGTCGTCGAAGTAGTCTTTGAGAAAGTCTCTGGCGCGTTTGGGGTTGATGTTGCGGCTTTCATCGGGATCTACCTGTACCGCGACATGGGTGTAGCGGCCGCGCCGCGAACTGCCTTGTGAAGCCATGAGGGCGCGGAAGAGGATGCGGAATTGCCAGTCATCGAGCTGGAAGCCGAGGAAAAGCAATGCGGTATCGGCCAGGCGGCGTAAGACCATAGGCGGGATGAGGGCTTTGTTGGCGGTTACGCCGATGAGGAATTCAAAGTAATCGTCTTCGGTCAGTACCAGTGAATCGGGGACATCCAGGTGTCCAAAGAGGTGGTAAACGAGGGGGCGTTTTTCATCGGGGCGGTATTGGGGTTCGCTGGTGTAAATCGAATCGGGAGGGACAAAGCGGTCGCTCCATGGGCAAATGACCACCTGCGGGTCTTTGCCGGCTTCGCGCAGGGCATCGGCCATCAGGTTGTCGTAGTTGGTGGTGATGTAGAGCGGGAGGGGCAGGCTGGCGAGAATGCGGTGGCTTTCCAGGGGTTGGCTGGCGCGCAGGATGTGGCCGCTTTCGCGGATGAGTTCTTTCAGGCTGGCTTTTTCGCTGCGCAGGGCTTCGGGGAGGGCTTCGTTCCAGCGGGTTTGCAGGCTTTTGCGCAGCAATTTGGCGAATTCTACTTGTAGGGTGTGGACATCTTGATCTACGGCCAGGAATTGGGTGACCTGGGGCATGGCGTCGCGATGGAAAAATCTCAGAGGGTAGTCGTATTTTTCGGCCAGGTTGGAGGCCAGGTCGCTCCAGGAGCCAAAGTAAGGTTCGGTGAGGGCCGGGCCTAAGATGGGGGTGCAATTTCCACCCTGGCCTTCTTCCACGCTTTGCAGGCTACTCAGGATGGATGGCCATTTTTTGAAGTCGTCTTCTTCGCCAAAGCCAGGGGTGTACCAGATGCGTCCGCTTTTCAGGCGCATGAAGAGCACGGGCATCCAGAAGTCGGGGCAATCGCGGGCTGCGCCGCGGGCGATGGACATGGCACGGTCAATTTGCCCGTCTTTTTGCAATTCGCTGAAGAAGACAGGCATGAATTTGGCGATCGTGTCCATCGAGACGCTGCCCTGCATGGCGACCACGGCGGCTACGCCGGCTTCGGTCAGGCGCGGACCGAGGGCCTGCAACGCTGCCCCGGAGCCTTGTCCGGCGCTCTGGCAGGAGGCGAGGACGATCAGGCGGGGCTGGTTTTCCAGTTCGCGAATGCGAACGACCAGGTCATGTCCAGAAAGGCGGGCCACCGCGCCGGTTTCATCCTCCAGCCAGAGCCAGGGTTCTTCTTTGACGTAGGCGCCGTGTGCTACGATGTAGAGGATGTCGTAGCCTTCGCGTAGATGAGTGATGATGCTGTCGAGGGTGCAATGTTCCTTTTCGCTACCTGGCAGGGGGGTGATGGGGATTTCGCCCAGGCTCTGACGCGCCCTTTGCAGCTCCCCGGCAACGTCTACGGCGGCCAGGCTGTATTTGTCCAGTCCGCTGGGGTTGGCAATGGCTACCAGGGCACGCAAAGCGCCTTTGGGGCGCAGGCGCACGGGACGCCAGTCCAGGCTGCTCAGGTAACGGGAAAAATAGATTTGTTCGCCGGTGAAAAGGGGGGCCTTTTCATCCTCGGGGTCGCGCAAGGCCTCCCAGTAGAGAGCGTTCAATTCGGGGGCGCTTGGCCCAATCACAAAGCGCACGCGTAGCGGTGATTTGGCCGTTTGGGCGCTGGCGCGTGCCTGGGCAAACAATTTGGCCAGTTCGGCATCGGCAAACAGGCTTTTGGTCAGGGCCGCACCGTAGGCTTGCGGATCGGTGGATTTGGTGAGCAGGTCGGTAAAATCGAATTGGAGGGTGACCGGGCGTTCCTGTCCCAGGCGAATATCGGCGTCGCTGCCAGGTTGGCTGAAGCGCACTTCCGCTGTGTAGATGTGAGGATCCCTTTGGTGCAGGCTGATTTCAAGGTCGGCAATATCGTTCAAGGTATCCTCCACTGGAAAGAATCTCTCCGATGTTGTCGCGAGGAGTCCTGCGGCAATTACGAATCAAGCGGCGAGGCGGCGGGCGCCGGATCGGCAGGGCGTTCTTCCACGTGCCAGGCGGCCACGTAGCCCTCATTCCCGGTGACGTCGCGGACATGAATCCAATCGCCCACGCGGCCAATTTTGGGGGCAGCCAGATCGGGGGCTTCGAGGGCCAGCAATTCGGCGCCTAGCGGCAAGCGGCGGATGAGCGTGGTGGAGGTCACCAGCGGTTCGCTGCGCAAGGCGACGCCTTCTTCGGCGGTGCGCAAAATGACTGGCGGGACTTCGAACACATCGAATTTCGGCGGGGCGGTTTGCCGTTCGGCTTGCGGACCGAAGGCGGCCGCGCCCAAACTGACGATGGAAACATACCAGGCAGCGACCACCCCCTGTGTCCCTTGCACATCGATCACGTTGAGCCATTCATACACCGCCCCTACTTTGCGTTTCACTTCGCTAGCCGCCTCGAGGACCTTCAATTCAGCCCCCAAGGGCAACAGTTTGAGCACGGTGGCATCGGTGTTATCGGGTTTGCTGCGCAATTTGAGGCCATCTACGGTCGTTTTGACTACCGGAGCATCTTTGGGGGCCGGGGCGGGAGCCGGGGGCTGCCCGCTGGGAGCTGGAGGGGCCACCTGGCTTTGTGCCCTGGAAACAAACCAGGCTGCGGTATAGCCCTCGGTGCCATCGGCGAGTTTAACTGCCAGCCATTGATTGACCTGTCCGATTTTGCTATTGGCCGATGCGTCAGATTCAAGCACTTTCATCTCAGTATTGAGCGGCACGCGTTTGATCAGCGTGGCATCGCTTACCAGCGGTTGGGAGCGAATGGCCAGTTCATCGGCTGCGGCAAAGACCGGAAACGAGGCGACCACACCCTTATCCAGTTTGGGAGGCGGAGGGGGTTGCACCGCGCCGGTCGGGCCATCGAAGAACATCACACCGGTAATAATTTGTGCCGGGTTGTTCGATCCAGCCACCTGAGCATATTTGGATGTTTTCAGCGTTTGTTCGCTGGTGGAAGAGGGGTAGGGGTACGGATCGTAAATCAGATAGTCATCCCCCTTTTTGCCATACGCAACCAGGTAGTGGGTCTGCACGCCAGCCTGGGGTGACCAATCTACCTCCAGAATGACCGGCTTGCCCATGGCCAGCCAGGTGTCAATCTCGGCCAGGGGCGCGGGTTGATTTTTGCAATCGGTGTAGGATTTGTAGCTCATCCCTTTACAGACCGCACCGACCTGATAGGGCATGAGAAACGCGCCCTGAAAGCCACCCGCATTTTTGAGCTTTTCGTTCAAGTCGGCCGGGGTATCGCTAAAGCCATAGCCGCTGGCGACCATCGCAATACTGGTGAGCAAACAACCGAAATTTCCGATGGTGGATTGCTTGTCAAAGCCAAGTAACACCCCCTTCCATTTTGGATCTTGCTGAGAATACTGCTTGATAGCGGCCATCTCTCCTCCTGAAGATTTTGATTCGGGCAATCAGATAGCCGCACAACCTGGCAGATCGGCCTAGAAGAATGACAAATCTGCTGTACTTTTCCAGGCACCACGGTTACGAAATGGGGAAAGGCCAAACGGCTAAGTGACCACCTGCTGCAATGAACGGAATGCTTCCTGAGTACAACGGGGCAATGTTAAAGAAATTATACAACATTTATCCAAATTTGGAACAGCAGGCAGGACTTATGGATGAATGAAAGTTGACAGTGCGCTCTTCCCTGAGGGTGATTTGCCTCTATAGTGGAGCAAGAAACAGGAAACGGGTAAAAAAAACCCCGCCTTGAAAAGAGCGGGGGTTCTCAAACATATTTCAGCCGGGCAGATCAGGCTGCAGTCCGCAGGGAAGCGGGGCGGAACTTATACCCATACACAATCAACCCTCGCTCATCCCCATCATTCCGCATTTTGCGCGTAACCATCTCTACCGGCATGCCGATTTGCACTTCGGAATGGTCAACATCGGTTAGCTGTGCCGTAACCAGCGGGCCTTCCTCCAGTTTAATCAGCGCAACCGTGTAGGGAGCGCTCATATCGTAGCCGCTAGGGGCTTCGTAAATGGTCGTGTACGAATACACTTCTCCCCGGCCGCTAAACGTGTAAAGTTCTTTGGCCTCGCCGCCGCAACTGGGGCACACATCGCGCGGCGGGAAAATTTTAGTTTCACAATGCGGGCAGACTTCTCCAACCAGCCCGTAGCGTTGTTTTTTCAAGCGCCAATGTCGTGGGATTTCCATAACTCTATTTCCTTTCCAGGTCTCATTCTATCCTGTCAGACTCTCAAACTCTATCAGCTTTCTACCTGCAAGACATGAGTCACGGCTGTGGAGGCCGGCCCGCCCAGCGATTGGATCAACGCTACCCGCGCCCCCACCACCTGGTTCGCTCCCGCCTGACCTCGGAGCTGGGTCGCCGCTTCGACAGCCTGATACACGCCCGCGGCTCCGCCGGCGAATCCCCGCGCCTTCATCCCGCCCATCGTCGCGCACGGAATTTTGCCCTTCAAGCCGATTTCGCCGTCTGCTGCAAGTTTCCAGCCTCTGCCTTTGATCGCAAAACCGACCGCTTCGAGTTGCAGGGCGGCATAAATGCTGAATACATCGTGATACTCAACGAGATCGATCTGATCCAAAATGATTCCGGCCTGTTTCATGGCTTTGCCGGCTGAAAGCTGCGCTGTTTCAAAGAAAAGCACATCCTTGCGGTCATGAAGGGCCAGGGTGTCCACTGCGGCTGCTGAGCCACTGATTTTCACCAGGGGGTGGGGAAAGCCCCTCGGCAGCAGATCGCCCCGAGTCAGGAGAAGAGCCGCCGCCCCGTCAGCGTGGGGCGCAACATCGAACAGGTTGAGCGGCTCGCTGACCATTTCCGCGTTGGCGTAGGTCTCCGGCTTAATGGCTTTGCGGAACATGGCGTTCGGGTTGGCGACAGCGTTGGCATGGGCAGTGAGCGCAAAGCCTGCGAAACCGTTGGGTGGAACCTGATACTCGTGCATGTAGCGTTGCATCAGCAGGGCGGCTTGAGCCGTTGGGGTCATCCCCTGAACGGCCTCAAAATCCGAATCTGTGGTCGTGGAGAGGGCTTCCTCTACGGCTGGGCCGATGCGGTCGGTGAATTTTTCCACCCCCACTACCAGGGCCACATCCACCAGCCCGCTCTTGACAGCCAGGTAGCCCTGGCGTAAGGCGGCTCCCCCGGAGGCGCCTCCCGCCTCGATGGTCACGGCTTCGATGCCGGTCAGGCCGGTGTAATCGGCCAGCAGCGCGCCCAAATGGGCCTGCCGCGAGAGGCTGGGCGCCAGCATGTTCCCCGCGAACAGGGCCTGTGGCTTGAGTCCGCCCGAATCTTTGATTGCATCCTGGATGGCGGCAAAGGCCAGGTCGCGCAGACCGATGTCCCAATGCTCGCCGACTTCCGTTTGTCCGATACCTGCGATTACTACGTCTGTCATGAATGAGTTCCTGATTTATTGTTTGATATTACGAAGTTTCCCGTAACGTGACATGTATGTCGCCTGAAAATACGAGATAAATCTCGTGCTACTGCGTACGGTGAGTTACTGTCATAGCGCGACAAGCCGCAATGTAGGACAAGCTTTTGGCTTGTCCAGGCAGGCTGGAAAGCCTGGCTCACAAAATCTTCGCGGTCGTGATAGATTCTCAAGAGCAATACTATAGCACCGCAACCGCTCATTCTTTGAAAAGAAACGGAATGGTCTCGCCCGTTGGCTCGTTCAGGCTGATGGTTGACGGTTCAACGAGGGTCAATCCGCTGTCTTTCGGCGCTTCCATGCGGGCGGTGACGGGATACTCCACGCGGCTGGGAACGGTGATGAAGGCTTTGCCGCTTTCAGCGGTCTGTGTGCCGAACTCTGCGCCACCGGGAAGCGTGACGATGAAGGTCGCGCCGGCGATGGGGGTGTCTTCCGGGTCAATCTGCCCGTTGCCGTTGACATCCAGCAGCGCCTGCGCGGAGAAGAAGGTGTCCGTCAGGGGGGCAGGGGTGGCTGCCCTCACCCCCGTCCCAGGGGATGCACAGGCGGTGAGCGCCGCAGTCACAGCGGCGGTAACGAGCAGGAGGATGCTTTTTCTCATTTTGCTCCGAGCAGATAGCCGAAAAACTCGAACAGGTTGTCTACCCTTACCTGTGTACCTGTCTACATCCTATTTCATCTGCAATTTGCCGCGGAAGCGCACATAGGTGGCGTAATCAATCTCGGTGCGGCGGGCGATGTATTCCTGCGTCTTGGGCGCCAGCCCGGCGCGGGTGGAAATGGCGTCAGTGACGGTGAGGTCGAAGGCGTCGGAGCCGGCTCCAGATCCGAATGAGACGACGAGGATCCGGTCTCCGGGTTGGGCGATGTCGAGGGTGGCGGTGAGTCCAATCAGCGCCGCGCCGGCATACGTATTCCCAATCACCGGGACGAGAAGCCCCGGTTCGATCTGCTCCATTTTGAATCCGAGTTGCCCCGCAACGCGCTGAGGGAACTTGGTGTTGGGCTGATGGAAGACCGCCCATTTGTAATCTTTGGCGGTCGTGCCCATCGCTTCCATCAGGTGCGTGGCGGCTTCGGTGATGTGTTTGAAGTAGGCGGGTTCGCCCGTGAAGCGCATGCCGTGTTCGGGATATTTCGCGTCGGCGCGCCGCCAGAAGTCGGGCGTGTCGGTGACGTAGGAGTACGAGGCGTTGATGACCGCCAGCGCCTCTTCGGCGGGACCGAGGATGTAGGCAGCACCGCCCGCGCCTGCGGTGTACTCGAGCGCGTCGCCGGGCTTGCCCTGTGCGGTGTCCATACCGATTGCCATGGCATACCTGCCCATGCCCGAGCCGACCAGGCCCATCGCAGCGACCAGCGCTTCGGTGCCGGCTTTACAGGCGAATTCCCAATCGGCGGCTTGCGTGTTGGGGACCGCGCCAATCGCTTCGGCGACTAACGTTGAGGTGGGTTTCACTGCATAGGGGTGGGACTCAGACCCGACCCAGACCGCCCGTAATTCGGTCGGGTCAATTTGGGCGCGTTTCATCGCGTTGCGCGCCGCTTCGATGGACATGGTGATGACGTCTTCGTCCAGCCCGGGGACGGCTTTCTCCTTGATGGGGAGTCCGCCTTTGCCGCCGGTCCATACGCGCGCGACTTCTTTGGCGGGCAGGCGGTAACGCGGCACGTACGCGCCGTAGCCAATGATGCCAACGGGCTTGGCAGGTTTGAGGGGAGTGGGGGAGTGGGAGTGAGGGGTTGTCATGTAGCAGCCTTCTTTATAAAAAATCTTTTCTTCATATAAGGACTTTCGAAGGTCATATATACCAAAACTTTGACGTCAATCCTGCCTGCTTGAAAGACCTGACAGGTCTCCGCCGAGGAGTTGGGCGATTATGGCCTGAGTCTGCGCTTATGGTTGGGGTTGGGGGCGGGTGAGACCTGTCAGGTCTGTGGATTCACCACTTGCGCAACGTATCTCCTTTTTCGATTTCTTCTCTTGCTCTTGCCAGCGTTTTGGTCCACATTTCAAGTGTTTCTTGTCCGAGGCGTGCGGCTTCTTTTGTCACTTCATCGAAATTCACCTGGTAATCGCTGTAGCCGCGCAAGCAGAAAAATAAAATGGCAAAAATATCGTCGAGGTGTTTGTTCGACCTGCCTTCGTTCCATGCCTGTAATTTGCTGATGATGATGTCGGTGGGTTGGGCAACCCATGCCTCAAATGGCTCATCGTTTTCATCGGTGAATGTCTCGCGTACGCGACGGTCAAAGGCAAGTTGATAATTGGGCTCGCGTTTCAAAGGGACAAGGTCTGCTTTTAGACCTTCACTTGAATCAATGATGTTGAACATGATCCCTGCTTCAACGGAGTTCTTTATCATTTGGGGGTCGGCGTAATAACGCGGGGGCGGAAATTTTTGGGAGAGGGCTTCATAATCTGTCTCGCGTAAATCCACGATGATGTCAATGTCATGAGTGGCGCGGGTGATTCCGTAAATTGTGCCGCCGAACGCACCGACAATCATATAAGGCGCGCCGATTTCATCCAATGCCTTTATGACACGGATGTAAAAATCAAGCATGTCCATATTTCCCATCCATGAACGTCAAATAATCAAGAATTTTCATATTGATTTCCGATGGGGAAAGGTTCGGGAATTTTCTTTTAAACGCGGTTCGCAAACCAGCGCGGATCATGGCGCTGGTGCGGAGGCTGGGGTAAATCCGTTTTCCAGGGGGCATTTTTGCCAAAAGTTCCATTTGTGTCCAATCAATTGGGTTCAGTCCCTCCACGATGGCGGAGATTTCTTCGGAGGTGAGAACGCGTTTTGCATCCATAAAACTATTTTAACCCTTTCAAAATCTCTTCTGCTCTGTCTATTCTAACCACTTTCTCTGCCACCATCTGCGCGGCGACCTTTTCGATCAAATCACCTGTCGCGCCTGCGGCGATGGCAACCTGGCGTGCGTGCAGCGACATATGTCCGCGCTGGATGCCTTCGGTGGCGAGGGCGCGGAGGGCTGCCATGTTTTGGGCAAGACCGACGGAAACGATGATTTCAGCCAGTTCGTTGGCGGTTTTCACGCCCATCAACTTGACCGCGGCTTGTGCGGCAGGGTGGACCTTGGTCGCGCCGCCGACGATTCCCACCGCCATCGGCATTTCCAGCGTACCGACGAGGTTACCGTCTTTGTCCTTGCCCCAGGTGGAGAGGGAGGTGTAGCGTCCGCTTCGGGCCGCGTAGGCGTGTGCGCCCGCTTCGATGGCGCGCCAGTCGTTACCGGTGGCGATAACCACTGCGTCCACGCCGTTCATAATGCCCTTGTTGTGCGTCGCGGCGCGATAGGGGTCTGCGGCGGCGAACGCCCAGGCGGCGATGATGCCGTCGCGGACCTCTTCGCCGCTGTAGCGCAAGATTCCATCTTGAGTTGTTGTTTCAAATGCCAATTCGTTCAGCGGGATGGTACAGCGCGCCCGGGCAATGCGCCGGTCGGTAAGGTTGGAGAGGATGCGCAGGTGGACGCGTCCGCCGGTGATGGCTTCGACCCTCGGGGCAAGCCGTTCGCAGGCGGTGTTGACCGCGTTTGCTCCCATCGCGTCGCGTACATCGTAAATCAGGTGGACGACGAGAAATCCGCCGATGGGCGACTCTTCGATGACGCGCACTTCGAGGTCGCGCGCACCGCCGCCGAATTTTTTGAGGATGGGGTCAATTGAATCCGCTTCGGCGAGGAGTTCGGCTTTATGCTCGTAGAGTTTCAATTTGGCTTCAAGCAGGTTGGTGACGTTGATGACCTGCATCTGCCCGATCATGAGCGGATCGGTGGTGGTGGCGGTGAATCCGCCGCCGGCGCGGGCGAGTTTTGCCATAAACGATGCGCCCGCCACCACCGACGGCTCTTCGATGGCCATCGGCACGAGCACATCGCGTCCGTTGACCATGAAGTTCAGGGCAATGCCCAGCGGCAGGCTGTGCAGCCCGATGACGTTTTCGATCATGTGGTCGGCGGCTTCGGGGGAGAGTCCGCCTGAGGTCCACGCGGCAAGCTCGGGCGGAGTCAGAAGCGCAGCGTCGGCTAGCCGGGCGCGACGTTCCTCCAGGGTCAGGTTGTAGAAGCCAGGAATGCGTGAGTTGCTCATTTTGGTGTCCTTTTCGAGTTTGCAATTTACCTGGGCGGCTCTGCCAAAACCTATCAAACTTACTGAATTTGGATATAATACTCGGAATAGAGGTGTCTTTTATGCTTTTAACCCGCGAGCAACTGGAAGAACGGCTGATTGCTTTGCACCGCGCCAGTGTAGAACTGGTCAAAAATGTTTCGCTGGAACCTTTGTTGGAAAACATTGCGCGTACGGCTTGTGAGCAGGCGGAGGCGCGTTATGCTGCTTTGGGGGTGTTAGATGAGAATGGTGGTTTGCAAAAGTTCATTGCTGTTGGAATGACCGAGGAAGAGATCAAACGAATCCCGCATCCGCCGGTGGGACGTGGGTTGATTGGGGTGCTGATGAATGCGACCGATCCTATCCGTGTACCGGTCATTGAGGAAGATCCGCGTGCCGTGGGCTTCCCCCCCCATCACCCACACATGACTTCCTTCCTGGGGGTTCCGATTCGCATTGGCGACCGCCAGTTGGGGCAAATTTACCTGACAGACAAGCTGGATGGCCCTGCTTTTACCGCCGATGATGAGAAGATCATTCAGATGCTGGCAGCTTACGCCGCGGTGGCGATTCAAAACGCCCGCCTCTACCAGCAAATGAAGGAACACGATGAAGCCGTCACGCGCCGCAACGAAGACCTGGCGCTGATCAACAGCATTGCTTCTGCCCTCGCTTCCTCGCTGGAATTGGATGAAATTTTGAATAAAACGCTCGCCCTGGTGATGGACTACATGAAAGTCGAAGCCGGCGAGATTTTTTTGCTGGATGAAGATAAGCAAACTTTGCGAATGGTGTTGCATCGCGGGCAGGCGGCGGAGGCCTTCTGGCGCGGCAATATATTCAAAGTGGGCGATGGTCTGCCGGGCATTGTGATGAAAAGCGGCCAGGCGGTCATCAGCACGGACCTGCAAACGGATGCCCGTTTTCTCCGCGACGCGGTCGTTCGGGCCGGGTTCCGCCAAATGGTTTGTATCCCGCTTCAGTCCGGCGAGGAGCGCCTGGGGGTGTTGAGCGTGGCGACGCGTAGCGTCCAGCCTTTCGATGAGCGCAGTCTACAATTGCTGAGCGCGGTGGGCAATTGGGCTGGGTTGGCCATTGAAAACGCCCGTCTGCACAACAACGCCCGTCGCCTGGCGGTGCTGGAAGAGCGCGAACGTATCGGCATGGATCTCCATGACGGCATCATTCAATCCATTTATGGGGTGGGGCTGGCCCTGGAAAATGTCTATCACTCCATTGGAGAGGATCAACCCGAAATCAAAGAGCGAATCCAGCGGGCGATTCAGGGTTTGAATCTCGCCATTCGCGATATTCGCGCCTACATCCTGGATCTGCGCCCGCGGCAGTTGGGCAATGACGGCCTGATGAGCGGCATCAAACGACTGGTGATGGAATATCGCGCCAACACCTTCTCCGAAGTCACCCTGAGCGGCCCCAACGATGACTTGAAAGACCTGCCTCATGCCAACGCCCTGGCCCTCTTCCATATTTGCCAGGAAGCACTGGCGAATGCAGCCAAGCATGCCGCCGCTCGCCATGTGCAGGTTTCCGTGCTGGCCACTCCTGACCGTGTCTTGCTTGAAGTGCGCGATGATGGCCGTGGCTTTGATGTGGAGAAAATGGTTGCCACCATCGGGCATGGCCTTTCGAACATGCAAACCCGCGCTCGCGCCGTAGGCGGAGAAGTGGATATTGCCTCCACCCCTGGCGATGGCACGACCATCCTGGCCTGGGTGCCGCGTTTGAGCCGATAATTTGCTCTTTTTCTCTCAATTCGTCCTGTGAGTCACCAAAATTTGGGCTTCGCCCCGCAGGCGCTCTGTGTTTTTTCCAGCGCCAATTTTTTAAGGCGTATTTGTCCATTTTGGCTTCAAATTCTCTTTTATGCCAATATATGGGGGGCGAGAAAGTCACATGCCTTATCATTGGCTGAAACGAACGTTCTATAAATTCAGGAATATACTCTGGCGGCCTCGCCGCTTTTTTTAACGTTTTTGAACCTTAAAGAAACCGAAATTTTTAAGTTGGCGTAGGTGAGGCGTGTTGGTAGGCGGGGCGATTTTCTGCTAAAATCAGGGCACGCTGAAAGAGGATGCGACCCTCCACGCATCCGAAACCCCTCTCAAGTATTTGAGAACACACCCAAAAATTTTTCCGAACCGCGAATGAAAGAGCGGCTTGGTTCAGTACACCCTACCTCCGAAACAAGGATGCAAACGATGAACGTTGAGCAGGCATGGCAATCAGTGCTCGGACAATTGCAAATGGATATGCCGCGCGCCTCATTCGATACCTGGGTGCGCGACACCCATCCGCTTTCCTACGAAAATGGTGTTCTCACGATTGCAGTGCGCAATGCTTACGCCCGTGATTGGCTAGAGAGCCGGCTGGCCAACACCGTTAGCCGGCTTCTCATTGACATTCTCAACGCCAACGTCTCTGTCAATTTTGTCGTCTCTCACTCAGATGAAAGCGTCTCATTCTCGGACGCCGAGGCGGCTACCGTTTCCCAGGCGGTTTCTCCCGCCCCCGAAGCGCCGTCGCGGCACCCCAACCTCAACCCGCGTTACACCTTCGATACCTTTGTGGTTGGTTCGGGGAATCGCCTGGCGCATGCTGCCTGCCAGGCCGTAGCCGAAAAACCGGCGCGCGCCTACAACCCCCTTTTCCTGTACGGCGGAGTTGGGCTGGGCAAAACCCACCTCTTACACGCCATCGGCAATGCCTGCCATGGGCGTGGCCTGAACGTTTTATACGTCTCCTCCGAAGAATTTACCAACGACCTGATCAATGCCATTCGCACCCACACCACCCAGGCCTTCCGCGAAAAATACCGCTCTGCCGACGTTTTGTTGATTGATGACATTCAATTCATCGCTGGCAAAGAATCTACCCAGGAAGAATTTTTCCACACCTTCAACACCCTGCACGGACAAGACAAGCAGATCATCGTCTCCTCCGACCGTCCGCCGAAAGCCCTGGTCACCCTGGAAGAACGCCTTCGCTCGCGCTTCGAATGGGGCCTCACCGCCGACATCCAGCCGCCCGATCTGGAGACCCGCCTGGCCATTTTGCGCTCCAAAGCCGAGCGGACGGGGCGCCTCATCCCTGATGAAATTCTAGAAACGATTGCCCGCCGGGTCCAATCCAACATTCGTGAGCTGGAAGGTGCCCTGAACCGTATCATTGCCTTTGCTGAGCTGAGCGGTTCTTCCCTGACCCCAGCCCTGGTCGACGTTGCCCTGGCCGATCTCCTGCCCCAGCGCGGCGAAATCGAAGCCCGGCAGGTGGTAGACCTGGTGGCCCGGCGCTACAACCTGACCACCGAAAAACTCCTCGGCCGCGATCGCTCGCGCGAAGTCGCCCTGCCGCGACAAATTGCCATGTACCTGCTGCGCGAGGTGGCGAATTTCTCCCTGCCGCAAATCGGCGAGGCGCTGGGCGGGCGCGATCACACCACCGTCATGTATGCCATTGAAAAAATTGCCGACCAAATGGAGCGCGACGATCGTCTACGCCGCGACATTCTCCAGATTCGCCAACAACTATACGGCCAAAGCGTCCCCTTTTAGCCTATCCAGGACAGGCCAACCGGCCTGTCTTTTTTTCGCTGATTGCAGGCCACCTCTGCCTGTGGTATAATCCCGCCGCTTCCCCGTGGAAGCCATTTTGCCCCTGGGCAGGCAACAAATGCCCGAATCCCACACGCTTGCGGACCTTCCAGCGCGTGCCACGAACCAGATGGGCGTGGTTGCTGGCGGGGATGAAGCAAGCGGAGGCCAAACGCTAAGGAGGTTTTCCCTTATGGCCATCATTTCTATGAAGGCCCTGCTTGAAAGCGGCGTCCATTTCGGTCACCGCACCAACAAGTGGGACCCCCGCATGAAGCCGTACATCTTTACTGAACGCAACGGCATTCATATCATTGACCTGCAACAGACTGTCAAGCTGTTGAATCAGGCCTACAACGTTGTCCGCGACACGGTTGCTAACGGCGGCACTATCCTGTTTGTGGGCACCAAACGCCAGGCGCAAGAAACGGTTGCTGAAGAAGCCATTCGCTGTGGCATGCCCTACGTGACCGAACGCTGGCTGGGTGGTATGCTCACCAACTGGTCCACCATGTATCAGCGCATCCAGGAACTGGATCGCCTGGAAAAGATGCGCGATAGTGGCGAAATTAACCGCCTGACCAAAAAGGAAGGCTTGCTCATCCAGCGCGAGATCGATCGCTTGCAGACCCGCCTCTCCGGCGTCCGCAACATGAAGCGCCTTCCTGACATGCTCTTCATCGTGGATGTGTGCCGCGAATATGCTGCGGTCCACGAGGCCAATCTGCTCAATATCCCCATTGTGGCGCTGGTGGATACCAACTGCAATCCGCAAAACATTGACTACGTCATCCCCTCCAACGATGACGCGATTCGCGCCATCAAATTGCTGGTTGCCAAAATTGCCGATGCCGTCCTGGAAGGCAAGGCCATGCGCAAGGAAGAAGAAGCTGCTGCAGAGGCCGCGGCCGAGGCTGCTCAGGTGGCGGCCATGGCGGCCCGCAAGCCCAGCCGCGTCGTTGTCGCCGATGCAGAAGATGAAGAGATCGGCGAAGAAGATCTGCTCGGCGAATCTACTCTGGCCAAGTTGAACGTGGCGCGCAAACCAGTAGAAGACCTGCTGGATGACGAAGAAGAAATCCTGGACGAGGAAGAAGCAGAATAAACTGCTTAGAGGAAAGCAATATGGAAATTACAACCGAAATGATCAAAGAATTGCGCGCGGCCACCGGCGCCGGCGTGTTGGATTGCCGCAAGGCCCTCACAGAGGCCGGCGGTGACTTTCAGAAAGCCGTGGATTACCTGCGCGAAAAAGGTCTGGCCACTGCGGCCAAACGCGCCGATCGCGAAGTCTCGGAAGGCGTGGTGGAATTGTACTCTCACGGCAATGGCCGCGTGGGCGTGATGGTGGAAGTGAACTGCGAGACCGATTTTGTCGCTCGCTCGGAAGCCTTCCGCAACCTGGCCCACGAAATCGCCCTGCAAATCGCCGCCGCCGCCCCGCGCTACATCAAAGAAGACGAGATTCCCGCCGAAGTCCTGGAACATGAAGCGGAGATCGCTCGCGCCCGCGCCCGGGAGGAAGGAAAACCCGAAAGCGTGGTCGAGAAAATCGTTCAGGGCCGCATCGAAAAATTCAAAGACGAAGTGGTGTTGCTGCGCCAGCCCTACATTCGCGATGAGACCATGACCATCGAAAAGCTCATCATGCAAAACATCGCTGCCATTGGTGAAAACATCGTCGTGCGGCGCTTCCAACGTTGGGAGTTGGGCGAACGCTTGTAGGTATTCAAAAGGCCAACCTTCGGGTTGGCCTTTTTTGTGAGAAAAATTTGTGGTAGAGTGAAACAGGAGTGATCGTATGAGTGAACTGAAATACAAGAGAATTTTGCTCAAATTAAGTGGCGAGGCGCTCAGCGGCCCCTCTGGCTTTGGCATTGATGTCGCCGAGGCCGAGGCAATCGCTGTCCGCATCAAAGAAGTGCACGAGATGGGCGTCCAGGTAGCGGCGGTGATCGGCGCTGGCAACCTGTGGCGCGGCAAACAGGGCCTGGAACGTGGCATGGATCGCGCGACCGCCGATTACATGGGCATGTTGGGAACGGTGATGAACGCCCTGGCCCTGATGGATGCCCTGGAACGGATGGGGGTTTACACCCGCGTTCAATCGGCCATTGAAATGCGTGCTGTGGCTGAACCGTACATTCGCCGCCGCGCCATTCGTCACCTGGAAAAAGGGCGAGTGGTCATCTTTAGCGCCGGAACGGGCAACCCCTTCTTCTCGACCGACACCGCGGCGGCTCTGCGCGCTACCGAAATGGACGCCGATGTGCTCATCAAGGCGACCAAGGTGGATGGTGTGTATGACTCCGATCCGAAGAAAAATTCAGGCGCGCAAAAATTTGACGAAATTACCTACAGCGATTTCCTGAGCCGCCGCCTGGGCGTTATGGATAGCACAGCGGTCACCCTGTGTATGGAAAACAACTTGCCGATCCTGGTGCTGAATTTGTGGGACCCCAAGGCCTTGCCGGCGGCCTTGCGTGGCGAAAAAATAGGGACGCTGGTACGGGGCTGAGTACGTGCAAGACTCTCCGTTTGCTATCAATTCCTCTCCGGGCCGCCAAAGCCATAGCAGAAAATCCTGTTTTAGGGTATCCTTATAACGAATACTTTCGACGGAGGACGAGGTGATAAAAGACATCTTAAAAGATGCCGAGAGCCGCATGAACGGCGCCATTCATGCTCTGAAAGAGGATCTGGTTGCGATCCGTACGGGACGTGCCAGCCCGGCATTGGTGGAAAAGCTCCCCATTGAATATTATGGCGCTCCCACCCCACTGATGCAACTGGCCTCGATCAGTGTGCCTGAACCGCGTTCGTTGCTCATCAAACCGTTTGACCCATCCACCCTGAAGAACATCGAACGAGCGATTCAAGCCTCGGATCTCGGCCTGACGCCCAACAATGATGGCAAGTCCATCCGCCTCAACTTACCCCCCCTCACGGAAGAGCGTCGCCGTGAACTGGTCAAGCATGTGCATCATCGCCTCGAAGAAGCGCGCATCGCTGTTCGCAACATCCGCCGCGACGTACACAATGACATGCGCGATTTCGAGAAGGAAAAGATGATCTCCGAAGATGAACTGAAACGCGGTGAAGAAGAGTTACAAAAACTTCTCGACCGCTTCATCGAAGAAATCAATCGGCTTGGTCAGGAAAAAGAAAAAGAAATCATGGAAGTGTAGCAACAACTTTCGGCGTTGCTGCCAAAACAAATGAGCGATTCCCCTCTCAACATTCCCGCTGAACGAATCCCACGTCACGTGGCCATCATCATGGATGGAAACGGGCGTTGGGCGCTGGCGCGTGGCCTGCCGCGGCTGGCAGGTCACCGCGCCGGTACAGAGAACCTGCGGCGAATCATCCGCGCCTCGGTGGATTTTGGGATCAAATACCTCACCATTTATGCCTTTTCAACCGAAAACTGGGGGCGACCGCCGGAGGAAGTGCAAGGATTAATGAGCATACTGGAAGACGTGATTGACCGGGAACTCAACGAACTTCACCAGGAAGGCGTTCAATTGCGCCATATCGGTCGGTTGGAGCAGTTGGCCCCCGCACTGCAGAAAAAAGTCCTCTATGCCATGGATCTAACGCGCAACAATGACCGCCTGGTGTTGAACATTGCCTGGAACTACGGCGGGCGGGATGAAATCGTGTGCGCCATTCAAAAGATCATCCGCGATGGTGTTCCCGCAGAGCAAGTGACCGATGAACTGGTCAGCCACTATTTGTTTACCGCCGGTGTCCCCGATCCCGACCTGATCATTCGTACTTCGGGCGAATTGCGCGTCAGCAACTTCCTGATCTGGCAGGCAGCTTACTCAGAGTGGTACATTACCCCCACTTTTTGGCCAGATTTTGACCGGGAAGAATATCGGCGTGCCCTGGAAGAGTATGCCCGGCGCGACCGCCGATATGGGAAAATCTCACCCACAGAACTCCAAAAAAACAATGCTTAGACGAACTATCACCGCTATTTTGCTACTCCTTCTTGGCCTGCCCGCGGTGTTCCTGGGTGGTGGCCTTTACTTTTTCCTGATGGCCATTTTTTTGGTCGGCGCGGCATGGGAATATGTGCTCATGTTCCGCAAAGTTGGCTATGAAGCGAATCTGCTGGTGACGTTGGGAGGCGTGCTGGCCATTCTGGCCGCCCGTGCCTTTTGGGCCGCTGCTGCCGTGCCGATCCTGGTCAGCCTGACCCTGCTGGCAATGACAATTCATCTTTTTGCCTTCGAGCGCGGCCGTGACCAGGCCGCGCTTGATTTTGCCGTCACGCTTGGCGGGCTGATTTACCTGGGATGGATTGGAGCCTATCTACTCGACCTGCGCAACCTTCCCGCCGGGGGGTGGTGGTTGATGCTCATCTTGCCGGCGGTTTGGCTGGCCGATTCGGGCGCCTATTCCATTGGCGCGGCTTACGGCAAACACAAACTATCTCCCCGCCTCAGCCCGGGGAAAACCTGGGAAGGCTACTGGGCGGGCGTGTTCACCGGGGCGTTGGCTGGAGCCTTTCTGGCCTTCGCCTACGCCACCTGGGGAAGCTTGAATGGTCAAATCACTCCTTTGCAAGGGGGCATCCTGGGCTTTGTCCTTGCTGCGGTTACTCCCCTCGGCGATTTGGGCGAAAGCATGTTCAAACGCCAGGCGCATCTGAAAGATTCAGGCAACGTTTTCCCCGGCCATGGGGGATTCTTCGATCGCATCGATTCCTGGCTGTGGGCAGGTGTCATTGGCTATTATTTTGTGCAGTGGTTCATTCTTGGCAAAGGAGGATAAGATGAATTACATCGAAAGCAATGCTCCCACGCGCAACCTGGCATTGGACCTGGTGCGGGTGACCGAAGCCGCAGCCCTGGCTGCCGGACGTTGGATGGGGCGCGGCGACAAAGAAGCCGCCGATCGCGCCGCCGTTGAAGCCATGCGCCTGGTGCTTAGCACGGTTTCTATTGACGGAACCGTGGTCATCGGCGAGGGCGAAAAAGATCAGGCGCCCATGCTCTATAACGGCGAAAAAGTTGGCAATGGCTCTGGCCCGCAAGTGGATGTCGCTGTGGACCCAATTGACGGCACTCGCCCGCTGGCTTTTGGGCGCACCAACTCGATTTCCACGGTGGCGATCGCTCCCCGTGGCACAATGTTTGACCCCGGCCCCTTCGTCTATATGAACAAAATTGCTGTCGGCCCGGAGGCCAAAGGGAAAATCAACATTGAAGCATCGATTACCGAAAACTTGCGCGCCATTGCCAAAGCCAAAGGCAAGGCAGTTGAAGATTTGACCACCATCATCCTGGATCGCGACCGCCACAAGGAAATGATCGCCGAAATTCGCAAGAATGGAGCGCGCATCCGCCTCATCCCGGATGGAGATGTCGCTGCCGCGTTGATGACTGCCTGGCCCGATTCCGGCGTGGATGTGCTCTTCGGCATTGGCGGGACGCCTGAAGGCGTCATCGCAGCCTGCGCCTTGCGCGCCATGGGAGGCGAAATTCAGGGAAAACTGTACGCGCGCGACGAGGATGAGCTGCGGCGAGGACGAGAAGCCGGTTATGACTTTGAAAAAATCCTGACGATGGATGACCTGGTCTCCTCGGAAGACGTCTTCTTTGCTGCTACAGGCATCACCGACGGAGAATTACTCAAGGGCGTTCGCTACTTTGGCGATGGTGCTCGCACCGATTCGCTGGTCGTGCGCGGCCTGACGGGTACGGTGCGCCAGATCATTGCCACCCATCGCATGGATAAGTTGCATCAGTTGAGTGCCATCAAATATTAATGCTTCATCACAACGCTGCCTGGGTGGTCATTGCGAGCCCCTGAAAGAGGCGCCCTCTCCAAGATGGGCTTTGAGAGATGGCTTCGGGCGCTTCGCGCCCTTGCAAAGACCCTGGGCTTAAAACACACTGAGGTCGTTTTTCATGCTTTGTCCGCCGGTTGCGCAAAAGTTCGGTTAATTTCTCAACTGGCGCAAATTTTTCTTGACACAACCTCGCCTTCCCCTTATAATCCCGTTCGCTTTCCTGGCTAGCTCAATCGGCAGAGCGGGCGGCTGTTAACCGCTAGGTTGTAGGTTCGAGTCCTACGCCAGGAGCTGCGAATGAAAAAGACCCCACTACTGGGGTCTTATCTTTTTAACCTGCGCTTCGCATACAAAAAAGCACCGCGGCCGGAATATTGCCGCGGTGCTGAAGAAAGCCGGAAAAATTCAGTCGTTGGATGTGTTGCTGTCGTTTGTGCTGGACTTGCTGGGCCGGGTGGTGCTCCCTGAGGGAGAACGGTGATCGGTGGCGTAGAAGCCTGAACCTTTAAATACCACTCCCACCGGCGCGATCACTTTTTTCAAAGATTTCTTGCGGCACTCCGGGCAAGTCTTCAGCGGGGCATCATTGAACGATTGGTGACGTTCAAATTGGATTCCACAGGACTCACAACGATACGTGTAAACTGGCATAGCGACCTCCTTGCTGCCTTCAGGCAACGTGCCGCATTATAGCGCGCATAGGATGCAAAAGCAAGGGAAGCATGGCAACATGTTATAATTTTCTAACAATTGTGTACGTTTGGGCCAGAAAATGGCCGAGAGACCCCAATTTTTCCGAGGAAGCCAATATGCTTAACATCGAAATCATCTATTGCGCTGTTTGACATTACACTGAGCGGGCCGTGAGCCTGGCTGGCGAACTTTTGAAAAACTTCGAATTCGATATTCAAGAATTGAAATTAATCCCTTCCGATGGCGGTCGGTTTGAAGTGAGCGTGAATGGTCAGTTGATTTATTCCAAGCTTCAAACCAAACGTCACGCCGAACCGGGCGAGGTGCTGGCCCTGGTGCGGAAAATCGTTGAAGGGTAGCCCAACTCTAAGATAACGGAGCCAACCCTATGTCAAAAAAAGGACGCGTTTTTTCGGGTGCCCGCCCAACCGGACGGCAGCATCTCGGTAATTATCTTGGCGCAATCAAGAACTATGTCGCCTTGCAGGATGACTACGAGTGCGTGTATTGCATCGTAGATTTGCATGCCCTGACCACGGTCGAAACAACCGCTGACTTGAAAAAGAACACCTACGAAATGGCTCTCGACTGGCTGGCTGCCGGCATCCGCCCGGAAGAATCGATTGTCTTTATCCAATCGCATGTGCCCCAGGTGACCGAGCTGCACACCATTCTTTCGATGGTCACTCCGTTGGGGAAATTGACCGATTTGCCCACCTTCAAAGAAAAGGTCCGTCAGCAGCCGGATAACGTCAATTATGGGCTGGTAGGTTACCCCGTGTTGATGACTGCTGATATTGTCCTGTATAAAGCCACAGTGGTACCGGTTGGCGTGGATCAGGCGCCTCACATCGAATTTGCGCGCGAAATCGTGCGCTCGTTCAATTATCGCTTCAATACGAATGTTTTGATTGAACCGCAGATGAAGACCACCGAAGTGCCCAAGGTGCTGGGTATTGACGGTAAAGAGAAAATGAGCAAGAGCCTGAATAATCACATTGAACTGGCCGCCACGCCCGAAGAGACCACGCAGCGCGTGATGCAAATGGTCACCGACCCGGCTCGCATCAAACGCACCGATCCGGGCAACCCGGATGTGTGTAACGTGTTCTCGCTTCACAAGATCTTCTCCCCGCCTGAGGAAGTGGAGATGATCAACGTAGAATGCCGCCGCGCCGGCATCGGCTGCGTGGATTGCAAAAAACGCCTGGCGGCGAACCTGAACAAACACCTTGAGCCGTTCCGGGCGCGCCGCGCCGAAATTGGCAAAAACCCCGATACGGTCTGGGATGTGTTGCAGGATGGCGCAAAACGCGCCCGTCGTATCGCCGAACAAACGATGGACGAAGTGCGCCAGGCGATCCAGCTGCCCTGATTGCTCCACCCGCTCATTACCGGAAACGTGATCTCATGCGCGCTTTGCTTCAACGCGTTTCACATGCCCGTGTTCTGGTGGACGGCCAGGCCATTGCTCAGATCGAGCGCGGTTTGCTCGTTTTGTTGGGGGTGGGTCATGCCGATGGTGAGGCGCAGGCGGCCTTTCTGGCTGAGAAGATCGCCAACCTGCGCATCTTTGAGGATGAAATGGGAAAGACCAATCTCTCGATCCTGGATGTGGGGGGCGAGGCGATTGTCGTCTCACAATTTACGTTGTATGCCGATGCGCGCAAGGGGCGGCGTCCGTCCTTCACGGATGCCGCTCCTCCCGAATTGGCTGAGCCGCTGGTTGCTCGCTTTGCTGATCTGCTCCGCCAGCAAGGTGTGCCCACCCAAACCGGAAAATTCGGTGCTCACATGCTGCTTGAAATCTATAACGATGGCCCCATGACCATCTGGTTGGAAAAATAAACGGAATGCCAGGAAAACCAAAATTGGGTCAAAATTGCCCCAATTTTTCCTTGACTTTTCTACCCATACCTGATAAAGTTGCATGCGTAGGATGCAAGTAGGTTTTCGTTGTGAAGTGAAGACGACGGCTCAAAGCATGGCCTTTGAGCCGTTTATGTTTGACCGGACTATGAAGCCATACTGCGTCACAAAAATTTTTTATTTGCCATAAGGAGGCAAAAAATGTCAGAACGTGTCATCGGTACGGTCAAATGGTTCAATGGTGGTAAAGGCTACGGCTTCATCGCTCGCGAGGGCGGCCCGGATGTCTTCGTCCATTTCTCTGCAATTCAGGGCGATGGATTCCGCAACCTAGAAGAAGGCCAAAAAGTGGAATTTACCATTGAAAAAGGCCCCAAAGGTTTGCAGGCTGCCCAGGTTCGCCTGGTGTAATCCCCAAAAAACTTCGTTCTGCCTCGTCGAACGTGGCAGAATTTCCTGATGCAAAAAGGGCGCTTCGGCGCTCTTTTTGTTTCCCGGCTGTTCTGCGGGTACAATTGGTGCAGGCTCGCATGAAACGCGATCTCTATTTCCGCACGCCGTTGATGAATGCCGCCGGAACACTGGGATTTTCACCCGACCCGCGCTTGCCCCTGCTCTGGCAGGAATTCGGCGCTTTTGTGACCAATCCGATCTCGCTCCGGCCGCGGCTGCCCGCTGCCCAACCGGCTTTGATCGAATTCCCCGGCGGATTCTTGCTCCATAGCGGCCTGCCCAACCCCGGCTTTTCCGCGGTGATCGAGCGTGAGGCTCCTCGCTGGAGCCGCGCTGAATTGCCGGTGATCGTTCATCTGATGGCCGACCGCCCGGAAGAGGCTGCCAGAATGGTGCGCCGTCTCGAAGAGCAGGATAATGTGCTGGCCGTAGAACTGGGCTTTGCCCCCCTGCTGACAGATGACATTTTGTTGCTGGCCCTGGAAATGTGTATGGGGGAATTGCCGTTGATTATCTCCTTGCCCCTTGACCAGGTCTTGCGGCTCGGCTCAACGCTCATTATGCAGGGCGCGGCCGCCATTAGCCTGGCTCCACCGCGCGGGGCTCTGCCCCTCGCCCAAAACCACGCCCTGATTCATGGCCGCCTGTATGGGCCGGCGCTCTTCCCGCAGACGCTGGAAACGGTGAGCGTCGCTGCCCGGTCGGGGTTTCCCATCATCGGTGGAGGGGGCGTTTGGAAACGGGATCAGGCCGAAGTCTTGCTGGAAGCGGGCGCCCTGGCCGTGCAGGTAGATGCCGCGCTCTGGTCGCCAGACGATTTTTGGGCGCGGCCCGAAAACGTCAGTTGAACATCTCTCCAAAATAAAAAAGCGCTCTCCGCATCTTCAGAGAGCGCTTTTTATCTTCGTGGGCGATCAGGCTGTTTCTACCAGGCCCATCGCGGCCAGCATTTCTTCATTGGTGGCAAATTTAAATTCTTCCAGCCCACGCTTTTGGGCCTCGGCAGCCTCGACGGCTTCCAGGCGTTTGATGTCTTCTTTGGTGACGACAGGTTTGCCGAGGGCTTTCAATCGGGCGTGCAGGGCCTCCAGGTTGGCGGGTTGCGGGGTTTGCGTTTGCAGGTATTGCAATACGGCTTTGGCGGCGTTGATTCCATCCTTGCGGGCATAGCCGACCAGGCCTTCGCTGGCCTTGCGCGACCAGCCACCGACGAAGATGCCCTCAATGGGCTTGCCGCTTTGTGGATCGAAGGCCTCGTACGATTTGCCTTCTACCGGGAAGAGCGGGGAGGGGTTCTTGACGAATTCGTTCCACTCGACCGGTAGGCCGAAGGTCTCGTCCACCCGGTCGCCAATAGCAAAGATGACCGTTTCCACGTCCAGCAGGCGTTTCACGCCAGTGCCTTTGGCTTTGGTCTCGCCATCTTTGAGCACAAGGATGTTTTCTTCGATTTCCAGTTGTTTCAGGCGATTCTGCTCATCGCCGATCATTTGCACGGGCGAGGCCAGAAACTCAAAGCGGAAGCGGGTGTTGGAGGTGGCCGGCATGGCCTTGGGTAGCGCCTCCAGAATGGCGGCGCGTGCCGCGGCCGGGTCCTGGCCGATAGCCTGCATGATGGGGGTCACCCGGGCAATTTCGGCATCCAGGGCAGCGATGTCGAGGTTGGCGATTACCGATTCCATTTCTTTCTTGTCAAATTTCACTTCGGCTGGGCCGCGGCGCACGACGGCGATCACCTCTTCTACCTTCTCTTCGCGAATCAGGTAGCGGGCGATGTCCACCATCACATTGCCGGCGCCGACAATCGCACAACGTCGGCCAAAGTGGAATTTTCGCTGGCTGAAGGGCGGCAGTTTGTTGTAGAAATAAACTACATCTTTGGCGTGATACACGCCTTCCAGTTTTTCGCCGGGGATGCCCAACCATTTCGTCCCTTGCGCGCCGGCGGTGACCAGAATGGCCTGGAAGCCGAGCGCCCGTAAATCGTCCAGGCTTAAATCGCCTTGCGTGCCGACGATGACATTGCCATAGTATTCGATGTTCGGGTGTTCCAGCACCTGCCGGAATTGCTTGCGCAACCCCTCTTTCATCGAATGCTTGGCCGGATAAATCCCGTATTCGGCTAACCCTCCCGGTTTCAAATCGCGATTGAAGACAACCACTTGAACACCCTGATTGGCAAGTTCACGGGCGCCAAACAAACCGGCTGGCCCGGCGCCTACGACGGCGACAAAATATGCATTTTGCATAGACACAGTTCCTCCTTGATGCTATTCAGACAAAACGGGTAGATTATAGTGGAAAAGATTGCTGCAGGCAAGCACCGCCCGCGGTCTCCATTGGCAAATTTGATTATACAGAAAGCGCGCCCGATTTTCTAGTGCGAAAAATCACAATTGAAAAAGTGCTTATTTTTTTCGCTGCCTGTGCTAAGATTAAGCATTGTTAATCTAGAGGAGGCTGTATGACCAACCCTGGTGATCGTTTTCATAAAATCATCTCAGGGGAGAAGAAAATCCCCGACTCGATTTTGGAAAGACTGCCCAAGGCTTCTCAACCCTCGCCGACCCCTTCGGCGCCTCCGACTCCGCCCCAGCCGGCCTCCCGTTTAAGGGACCTGCGCCTGGGCCCGGCGTTTTGGACCGTTACCGGCGTGATCTCTTTGCTGGTCAATGGAGTACTCATCGGTGTCCTTCTCGTTCTCTTGCAGATGCTGGGTCAATTGCAGGCTACGGCGGGGGATACCGGTGCGACCCTGTTGGGCGGGTTGTACACGAATTTTGAGAAGATGGACCGGGCTACCATTGTCACCACCATTCCTGTAGACGCTCAGATTCCCCTGGATATTACCGTGCCCGTTCAGAAGACCACCCAAATTACCCTGGCGGAAGAAGCGCACATTTCCCGGGCGCGGGTGAGAATCAATACTGCCGGCCTCAATATTGATGCCCCGGCCGATGTGACCCTGCCTGCTGGCACGCCGCTGGTGGTCACACTGGATTTTAATTTGCAAGTGCAAAACCTGATCCCGGTTCATCTGGATGTGCCGGTTCGTATTCCGCTGGCGCAAACCGAACTGCACGAGCCGTTCGTTGGTCTGCAACAGGTGGTCAAACCATTTTATTGCCTGGTCGAGCCGAATGCGCTGACTTTGGATGGACGCATGGTTTGCCGCTAAACAATTTGGAGGATATTTCCCCTACGGAGCATTATGGCTGCACAATGGACGCAAACCACACTTGATAACGGCTTGAAGGTTTTACTCAAAGAAATCCACACCGCGCCACTCATTTCTTCGTGGATCTGGTATCGCGTCGGCTCGCGCGATGAAGTACCTGGCCGCACAGGCATTTCGCACTGGACAGAGCACATGCAATTCAAAGGAACGCCGCAGTTCCCGGCATCCACCCTGGATAAACTCATCTCCCGGGTGGGAGGCGTTTGGAATGCTTTTACCTTCCTCGATTGGACAACCTATTTCGAAACCCTGCCTGCCGACCAGATTGACCTGGCTTTGCGCCTGGAGGCGGATCGGATGGTCAACAGTTTGTTCGATGAGAAGGAAGTGGCGGCCGAACGGACGGTGATCATCTCGGAGCGGGAGGGGAATGAGAATGAGCCTCTTTTCCTGCTGGGAGAGGCGATTCAGCAGGCGGCATTTCGGGTGCACTCCTATCATCACGAAGTGATTGGCGACATGGCCGATTTGCGCACCATTACCCGCGAGGATTTGTACCAACACTACCGTACCTACTACATCCCAAACAATGCCGTGTTGGCGCTGGCAGGTGACTTTGAGACCCAAACGATGCTGGCGCGCATTCGTCAGCTGTTCGAGCCGATACCGCCAGGCGCAACCCCGCCGCGGCGGATGCGCCCCGAACCGCCCCAGCGTGGCGAGATACGTCTGACGGTAGAAGGCCCCGGCGATACAACGTACTTGCAAGTTGCCTATCATGTTCCGCCAGCAGCCCATCCCGACTTTCTGGCGCTGGCGGTTCTGGATAGCCTGCTGGCTGGGCCGTCCAATCTGAGTTTCCTCAACGGGGGAATTTCAAATAAAACTTCGCGTCTCTACCGCGCTTTGGTGGATAAGGAATTGGCGGTAGGCGTTTCGGGCGGGTCTCAGGCGACCATTGACCCCTTCTTGTACGTCATCACCTTGACCGTTCACCCGCAGCGCAAACCCGAAGAGGTGCTTGCTGCTCTGGATGTAGAGATTGAACGTCTGCAAAGTGAGCGGGTATCTGAAGAAGAGATCGCCCGCGCCATCAAGCAGGCGCGCGCTCTCTTTGCTTATGGCAGTGAAAATATTACCAATCAGGCCTTCTGGCTGGGATTCTCAGAAATGTTTGCTACCTATAACTGGTTTTTGACCTATTTGAAAAAACTGCAAAAGATCACTCCTGATGATCTGCAGCGGGTTGCCCGCGCGTACTTTGTGCCTCAAAGCCGGGTCATTGGCACGTATGTACCCCAGGGTGGGGAGGCATAAATGGCGAAAAGACCAGTGAAGAGCCATTCGTTGCCCGGCCCACAAGATGTGTTGCGGCAGGTTTTGCCCAATGGCATCATCGTCCTGGCGCGGGCAAATTTCAATAGCCCCTCGGTGACGATTAGCGGGTACCTTTCGGCGGGCAGCTTGCTGGATCCGGATGAAAAGGCGGGCCTGGCCGATTTCGTCGCTACGGCGTTGATGCGCGGCACGGAAAAACACTCCTTCGATGCCCTCTTCAACGAACTGGAGACAGTTGGCGCCAGTTTAGGTTTTGATGCCAGCGCGCATACCACGGCTTTCAGTGGGCGCGCCCTGGCTGAAGATGTGTCCTTACTGTTGAATTTGCTCTCGGAGACATTGCGCCAGCCAACTTTCCCCGCCGATGAGGTGGAAAAGCTGCGCGCCCAATGGCTGACCGGCCTGGCGATCCGCGCCCAGGATACGGCGGAGATGGCAGATTTGATTTTGGACCAGGTGATTTATGCCGGCCATCCCTTTAGCCGCCCGATAGATGGTTTTCCGGAGACGATCGCGGCGATCACTCGCCAGGATTTGCTGGATTTTCATCGTCGCTTCTATCGCCCGCAGGGGATGGTGATCGCCGTTGTCGGCGGGATCGAACCGAAAAAAGCCGTGGACGAGGTTCAACGCGTCTTGGGCGGGTGGCAGGCTGAGGGTCCGGGAAATGAACCGCCGTTGTTGCCGCCGATTAAGCCGCTGCAGCGAACGGTTCGGCGTCACCACGTGATTCCGGGTAAGTCGCAATCCGACATTGCCATTGGCACCCTGGGGCCTCGTCGCAAAGACCCCGATTATTTCGCCGCGGCCTTGGGGAATTCGGTGTTAGGGCAATTTGGCATGATGGGGAGAATCGGTGAGGTGGTGCGAGAGAAGGCTGGCCTGGCGTATTATGCGTATTCCAGCCTGAATGCCGGGGTGACTACGGGATCGTGGCAGGTAAATGCGGGGGTAAACCCCAAAAAGGTGAAGAAGGCGATTGAGTTGATCCTGGCGGAGTTGCGCCGTTTTGTGAAAAAAGGCGTGACCGCAGAAGAGCTGGCGGATAGCCAGGCAAATTTCATTGGGCGTTTGCCGCTTTCGATGGAATCGAATGCCGGGGTGGCTGGGGCGCTGTTGAATATGGAGCGCTTTGATTTGGGGTTGGATTATTACCTGCGCTACCCCTCTCTGGTGCGGGCAGTGACGCCAGACGATGTACTGGCGGTGGCCCAAAAGTACATTGACCCGACCCGCCTGGCGATCGTAGTGGCCGGGCCGGAGGCTTGAGATGCTCCTGGCGACGGGTGTGGATTTGATCGAGATCGAGCGTCTGCGGCGAGCGATTGACCGTCATGGTCAACGTTTTTTGCAACGAATCTTCACGCCGGCCGAGCTGGCGGCCAATGCGGACAAAATTGAATCGCTGGCCGGCCGTTTTGCGGCGAAAGAAGCCGTGGCGAAAGCGTTGGGTTGTGGTTTGGGGGAGATTGCCTGGAAGGAGATTGAAGTTTTGCGAGGCGAGAAAGGAGAGCCGCGGCTGGTGTTGCACGGGGCGGCAGCGCTCAAGGCCCGGACCTTGGGGCTGGTGAGCTGGTCCCTGAGCTTGAGCCATAGCCGGGAATTTGCTCTCGCCTTTGTGGTGGCGACGAATCAATAACCCCTCCCACAGGCCAGTTCTGCGGGAGGGGTAGGGAATGGAGAACACCGCCCTTAGTTTTGGTCTTCGACGCCAATCCAGAGATGCCCGGGCAGGACGGGGCGATAGGGACGCACCGTGATGCGTTCCTCGTTGATTTTTTCGTTTTGGAGCATGGTGGGGTTCACCAGGCAGAGATCGGGCTGGCGGCCGTATTTTTGTCGGTAGTATTCAGCCGCTTTTTGAATTTTCGCCGCGAGCGGGGTGCGGGGATCGTTGTCAAACCAGAGCATACCGGTGTGCATAGGAATCTCCTATTTGAGAGACGGAATCCAGAACTTTAGCCATTGTTCGTTTTCAAGCATCAAAAAATGAAGCGGGTCAAGTGTAGCCAGAGGAGCAGGGCGATTGCTGGTCACCAGATTGGCCAGTTGTTCGTTGACGATGTGACCGAAGAACCGGGTTTTGAATAATTCCAACCAGTGAAATTTCTCCTGGGCGATTTCCGTATTCATGGTGATGATTGGCCAGACGTTGTGAGCGGGTCCACGCAAAAGCAGCCAACGAAAAGCCTGCCGCCCCTCGAAATCGTGTTTCACCACGCTTTCCAGTCCATCAATCAGGAGCAGGTTGGATTGCTTGTGGGTGCCGGAATAGGCCCAGGAGGCCAGAGAGAGGAGGTATTCTTGGGCGGAATTGTGGTAGGAGGGAAAAATATCAATCAGAAGGGGAGAGCGACCAAAATCTTGCCACTCTTCGGGGTGGGGGGTGATTACGCCATAGTTGATGCGTTTTTCCGTGTGCAGTTCTTCTGCGCCACGCGCAATGACCTTCAAGAAGTGAGTTTTCCCGGCGCCGGCGTCGGCGATGAGCAAGATAGGGCCAGGGAGAGGGTTGTGCAAATCCAACAGTAAGGGCAGGCCATCGCTCGCTATACCGATAAATAAAGCCTCGGAGGGAAAAGGCTTGAATTGCGCCAATGTGTCCTGCAAAACTGGAAGGGCGGGTTGCGCCAGAGCATTGGTTTTTACCATTTCGTGGGCAAGTTCAGCCAACGCGTCTAGCATCAGGGCGTAACGGTTATGAGGGGACATTTCATGTGCCTGCTTTAGCTTTCTGTATTTAATCTTTACCGCAGGTTGACGGTTCATCGTGTGGTATGCAAAAAGGTGTGATCTTCGGCTGTGCCTGTGAAAGGCACTAAAAACGATTATCGAACATTTGTTCTAATAATACAAAAAACATCCTTTTTTGTCAAGAGGGAAAAGTTTGTGAAACTTGGGCAGGTATTGAGTATTTTCTTTTGTCGGTGCCCAAAAAACTATTGTCATTTTCCATCACCCTCGTTATAATAACATTCCGCGGGCGGGTAGCTCAGTTGGTTAGAGCACTGCGTTGACATCGCAGAGGTCGCAGGTTCGAGCCCTGTCTCGCCCACAGAAATGCCTCCCAATGTGGAGGCATTTTGTTTTATTTGCTAATTCTGCTGCCAAAAACTTCGGGGATAGGCTATGTTTTGGCGTTTCTTTTTGCTTTGCAAAGGGAAGCTACTATCTTTGCACTTTTGGTGCCAAACCGCCAGATGGGCTGGGTTGAGCGAATACGGACATGCTCTTGTCTCCCTGGTGCTTCAAACATTGCTCCCTTTCCTCCGCTGGTTCCCCCCTCCCCTGTCTGTGGTGCGTGCGTTGCGCCGCATCCGCCAGTGGACGGGAGAGGGGCAGGGGTGGGGGCAGGCAACGAAGTGGGGGTAAGAGGGAAAATCTTGTAATTTTTTTCATGCTTTGTCTGTTGGTTGCACAAACGTTAGGATAAAAGTGTAAACATAGTGGGAAAACATTTATTGGCGGGAAATTGGTCATATTTGTCGCAACCTCCAGCCTGAGAAGGTGTTTCAAATTAGGGTATATGACCCAACGATAGGGTTATAAACCCAATCTCCAGGCGGATAGCCTGCATTACAACTCAAGGAGTTCAAAATGTTCATTGACTATCTTACTCTCGTAATGGTTAACCTTGTAGCCGGCACTGCTTTGCTGGCGTACTACTTGTGGAAGGGTATTGATGAGAAAGATCAACGCCCTTACTCGGCTGCCTTCTTTGCTGTCGGTTTGCTGAGCCTGGTCACCGGGCTTCACATTTCTTTTAACTGGCCGCTGCCTGGCAGCTACAATGTTGGCTATGGCGATACCACTACCCTTTTCGGTGTTGTCTTTTTGGCCACTGCTTTGGCGCTGTGGCAGGGCTGGAATTTGATGCCGGTCAGCATCTACGCTTTTTTTGCGGGCATTGACGCGGTCATCGTGGGCTTTCGCATCTGGTCGCTGCAGCTGACCAAAGAACCACTCATGTCGGCGATAGGTTTCATCCTTGCCGGTTTGGGTGGGTTAGGGGCTTTCCCCTACTTCATGTGGTTCCGCGAGAATAAGGCTGTGCGCACGATCGCCATTTTGGTCCTGGTCGCGACGGCCGTCCTTTGGGGTGTGACTTTCTATGGCTCCTTGTGGGGGCACATGGAAAGCTTCTCCAAGTGGGTTCCCGCCACGATGATGAACGCCGGCAAGTAGCTTGAAATGCAAATTCAACGAAGCGGTTCTTGACATTTGGTTGATCGAGCATATAATTCAGCCAATCGATAACAAAACGCGATGACCGGGACGAGTAAGCGATCCCTTCTCTGACAGGGAAAAGAGGTCATAGATTGAGAGCCTCTTGCGGAGAACCCGCTGAAAACCACCCGCGAGCGTAAAACTGAACGGCAAATGCCCGATAAGTGGAACGGTTGGCCCCGTTATCGGCCCAATGAGATGCTCCCAGAGCATGTGATCTGAGAGCAAATCGGGTGGAACCGCGTGAGATAAACCCTCTCGCCCCGAACCGGGCGAGAGGGTTTGTTGTGTAAATGTTTATATTACGAAAGGAGAACGAAAATGGCCGAACAGAAAGAACGATATGAGGATTCGTTGCTGTATCGAATACGGCACTCCTGTGCCCACGTGATGGCCCAGGCAGTCCTTGAGATGTTCCCCGAAGCCAAATATACGATTGGGCCGCCAGTCGAAAATGGCTTTTACTATGATTTTGATCTGCCCCGCAATCTTACCCCGGAAGACCTGGAAAAGATCGAGAAGCGCATGCGTGAAATCCTGCGCGGCAAGCATGCTTTTGTCAAACAGGTGGTTTCGGCTGATGAAGCGCGCCGTATCTTCAAAGACCAACCCTATAAGCTGGAACTCATTGATGGTCTGGAAAAGGGCGGCTTCGATGAATATGGGAATCCCCTGCAAGAGAAGCCGGAGATCTCGATCTACAAGCACGATACCTTTGTGGACCTGTGTCGGGGCCCCCACGTGGAGAACACCGCTCAGATCAACCCGGATGCCGTTAAATTGATGTCGGTCGCAGGCGCATACTGGCGTGGCGATGAGAACAACAAAATGCTGCAACGTATTTACGGCACAGCCTGGGAGACGCCCCAACAGCTCGAAGAATATCTGTGGCAATTGGAAGAAGCCAAAAAACGCGACCATCGCAAACTTGGTAAAGAACTGGAAATCTTCATCTTTGACGAAGAAGTTGGGCCAGGCCTGCCCCTCTGGCTGCCCAATGGTGGAGTGATGATTGAAGAGCTGGAAAAACTGGCAAAAGAAATGGAAGAAAAAGCCGGTTATGTCCGGGTGCGCACGCCCCACCTGACCAAAGAAGAACTATTTTTGCGCTCCGGCCATTTGCCGTATTATGCCGAGGCTATGTATCCACCCATGGAGCTGGAGGGCGTACGGTACTACGTCAAACCGATGAATTGCCCGATGCATCACAAGATTTTCGCTTCCAAGCCGCGTTCCTACCGCGATTTACCCGTGCGCCTCGCCGAATACGGGACGTGCTACCGCTACGAAAAATCGGGCGAACTCTTTGGGTTGATGCGTGTCCGCTCGATGCAAATGAACGATGCGCACATTTACGTTTCAGAAGATCAGTTTGAGCAGGAATTTCTGGGCGTAATCAATTTGTACTTGAAATACTTTGAGATTTTTGGCATCGATCGCTATGTTATGCGGTTGTCTTTGCATAGCAAAGAGGGGCTCGGAAAAAAGTATGTAGATAACGAGCGGCTGTGGCTAAAGACCGAGGAAATGGTGCGGAATGCCATGCGGAAGCACAATGTCCCCTTTGTGGAGGCGGAGGACGAGGCTGCGTTCTACGGGCCAAAAATTGACGTTCAGATCTGGTCGGCGATCGGGCGGGAATTCACCCTGGCCACCAATCAGGTAGACTTTGCTGTGCCGGCGCGATTTGACTTGAAATTCGTCAACAAACAAGGTGAAGAAGAAGTGCCTTTGTGCATTCATCGTGCCCCCCTCAGCACTCATGAGCGCATGATCGGCTTTCTCATTGAGCACTATGCCGGTAATTTCCCGGTTTGGCTGGCACCAGAACAGGTGCGCATTATCCCGGTGACTGATCCACAGAACGATTATGCCGAACAGGTGGCGGCTCAACTGCGAGAGCATCGCATTCGTGTAAGCGTAGATACCAGTGCGCAACGCATGGGCGCGAAGATCCGCGCTGCCCAGCTGATGAAAGTGCCGTATATGCTGGTAGTTGGGCAAAATGAAGCCCAGGCAGGGACAGTGTCCTTGCGTGTGCGAGATGGTTCTCAGCAAAACAATATCTCGCTTGGCGAATTTATTGCTCGCGCTAAGGATCGGATTGAGCGACGGGCTGCGGAGCTGTAGCCTCACTGACGACATCCAGGACAGAGCCATTGTCCTGGATGTCCCTTTTTTCTGGTGAGATGGGTATACACACTTGACGCCTGCGGTAATTGCTGATAAACTCCCGCATCGTGCTCCTGGAATGTGGGAGCAATTTAATTGACGAGACCTTGCAGGTGGTTCTTTGCTTTGGTATAATCGGCCTGCTTAAAAAGCACGCCGACGTAGCTCAATCGGCAGAGCACCCGCCTTGTAAGCGGGCGGTTACGGGTTCAATTCCCGTCGTCGGCTCCACAGTTGAATAGTCGGTTGGTCTCTTAGTCAGTTGGTCTTGTTCCTGAAACGAGGCCAAGTGACTAGTAGACGAAAGACTACTAGACTAACCGGGCGGTTACCCAAGTGGCCAAAGGGGACTGACTGTAAATCAGTTGGCAGAAGCCTTCGGAGGTTCGAATCCTTCACCGCCCACTCCGGGAAATTCCCGGCAGCACGTTAAGCCCACGTAGCTCAGGAGGTAGAGCACACCCTTGGTAAGGGTGTGGTCATGGGTTCAAATCCCATCGTGGGCTCAGTTGCTGACTAAGTTTCATGTCAGAAATAAAGGAGAAAGAGATGGCGAAGCAAAAATTTGATCGGAGCAAGCCACATCTGAACGTAGGGACGATGGGGCACATTGATCATGGGAAGACGACGCTGACGGCGGCGATCACGAAAGTAGCGTCGTTGATGGGTCAGGCCGAATTCAAGGC
>DAOUAN010000036.1:0-34663 GCA_034433385.1 Anaerolineales bacterium
TATGCTGAACGACCCTCTCCATTGCCTGTTTGGCGTCGCCTTGTTCCAGTGCGGCCACAATGGCGACATGTTCGGCATGTTCTTGTGCCAGGCTTTCCTCCAACAATTCCGGGTGGCGGAACATTGCCTCGTAGAGCATCCAATCTGGGAAGGAATTAGCCGCCAGGCGATAGAGCCGGATAAGCAAGGTGTTACCGCTGGCCTCTACGATCGCCTGGTGAAATTCGCGACTCAATTGCCGGGCCAGCGACATATCATTCAACGTCACCTGTCCCTTCATCTCTTCCAGCGTTCGCTTCAGACCTTCGACCTGATCCCGTTTTATGCGCGTTGCAGCCGCCCGGGCGGCTACTGTTTCGAGGAGAAGGCGCATACCGTAGGCTTCGGCGATTTCTTGCGGGGAAAGTACCGGCACTCGCACGCCGCGATAGGGAACGCGCTCTGCCAGCCCGGCCGAAGTCAGCAAGTCCAGCGCCTCGCGCACCGGCGTCATGCTGACGCCCAATTGGGCGGCGATCTCCTCCTGCCGCAGCCAGCTGCCTGGCGGATAATGGCCGGCAATGATCTGTTTGTGTAACACCTCAAAGATTTCTTCCTTGAGGGGTTTGCGGGGGAGAGGGGAAAAATCAAGCGATTTGTTCATCTCAGGCAGGGGAAGGAGTCGTTTTTATACATTATATATAATTTTGACGGGGCGAATAGTCACTTAAGTCACCAAAATTTCCTGAGATTGTCCAAAGGTACCCCTACATCCTTGCACCCTGATGGCTCTTCACGGGTCGGGACAAACTTTGTGTTTTTGACTCTCTTTCCATGCAAGAGAGATGCCGGCAGGGAGGGGGCAGGCGCCTGTAAGAATAAGATGAATTTCTGGGATAAATGTCATGTCCTTGCCAGGAATTCCCCTACAAACGTGCGACAAACTCACCAATTTTTCCCGATGGTGAGGGGGAAGTAAAGTACCTAAAATAGAGACGTGAACTTTGTTCAACCCTCTGTAAAGGAGAAATGCTATGCAAGACCTGAAGGAAACTTCTGAGCTGTTAGGCAAGTATGCTTCCGAGGTCTTCGCCGGGCTGGTCGCTCCGCTGGAGGGCGTGGAAGTTTCGCCCCTCCCTGCCGACGACCCGCTGGCAAAAGAGGACGTGCTGGTGCGCATGAACCGCGAGTTGCAGCGCGCACTGGAAAAGCCCGCCTCGGAACGGCGCTGGGTGATGGTGATTGACCTGCGCCGCTGTATCGGCTGTCACGCCTGCACGGTGGCGTGCGTGGCGGAAAACAAACTGCCGCCGGGCGTGGTCTATCGCCCGGTATTGACGCAGGAAGTTGGCACCTATCCCAATGTGACGATGAGATTCCTGCCGCGCCCGTGTATGCAATGCGAAGAATCGCCCTGCACCGAAGTCTGCCCGGTGAACGCCACCTACCACAATGAAGAAGGTATCGTGGTGGTGGATTACGACCAGTGCATCGGCTGCCGCGCCTGCATTCCGGCCTGCCCGTATGGCGCGCGCACCTTCGACTTCGGTGAAAACTATGTCGAGCAGCTGCCCGTCTTCGATGGTGTCGTTATTGGCGGCAAGACGGCGGCAGGTTACGAGCACGCCAGCCAGGAGTACGGCGAAGCATGGAAGCGGGAAGGGCGGCATGAGTCGCCCGTCGGCAACGTCCGCAAGTGTCACTTCTGCCTGCACCGCATCAAGGACGGCATTCTGCCCGCCTGCACCACTACCTGCATCGGGCGCGCCACGTACTTCGGCGACGCCAACGACCCCCAATCGCTCGTTAGCGAGTTGATTGCCAAACCCAACGTCATGCGGCTTAAAGAAGAACTTGGCACCGAGCCGCGTGTCTATTACATCGTGTAGGAGGCGCATCATGGCTAAAAAAGTCGTTTACGCGCTTGGCGCGCTTGCCCTGCTGGTGGGTTTATGGGGCTTTTATGACCGTCTCGTCTTTGGCGAGCAAAACGTCAACTACGGCTCAGCAGTCGTCTGGGGCTTGTGGGTGGCGATGTACTTCTTCTTCGGCGGAATCGCCGTCGGCAGTTTCTTTGTTGCCGCGCTGGAGTACCTGTTTGAAATCAAAGCCTTCCGCGGCTATGGCAAACCCGCCCTGTGGACTTCGCTGGTGACGCTGGCAATGGCGATGGCTTCCATCGGTCTCGACCTGGGACACATGGAGCGCATCTGGAAAGCCTTCCTGCAATTCAACCCGCATTCCGGCGTGATCGAAGACGTCTGGGGATATACCATCTTCGGTGTGCTCGCTCTGATTGCGCTGATTCTGGCTGTGCGCGGACAGAAAGGCTCCGCCCTGAAAGTCGTCATGGGCTTGGGCTTCATCGTCGCCCTGTATGTAGCGGGCGCGCCCGGCAAACTGCTCGGCAACAACGCCGCCCGTCCCTACTGGCACAGCGCCCTGCTGCCGGTGCAATTCATCTTCATGGCGCTGACGACCGGCGCGGCGATGACCTTCGTGGTCAATGCCTTCCTCAGCCCGAAAGAGGATGATAAACAGGCTACATCCGTTTTACGGATTTCCCTGCTCGTCCTGCTGGTGCTTTCGGTCTACTTCACCTGGCTTTTCCTTTCGCAAAGCCTATACGGCAACATCCCGTCTGTCGTCGCTTCGGTGACTCAACTCACCAGCGGACAGTATGCGGGCGCCTTCTGGGGCTTGCAGATTGTCCTCGGCATTTTGCTGCCCGTGCTGATGCTGGCGCTGCCGGGCGTGATGGCAAATAAACTCTACGCTGGGCTGATGGGTTTGTTCGTGCTGATTGGCAACGCTGTCGCCCGCTACCTGATTGTCGTCCCCGGGCTGAACGTCAGCGTGATGAACGGCATCGAAACTGCCAACGTTGGGCGCGGTCTGACTCTCGCCTACACCCCCAGCGCGGTGGAGTGGGCGGTTGTCAGCGGGCTGGTGGGCATCGCCCTGCTGGCGCTGGCGCTCGGCGCTGATTACCTGCCTTTGTACAAGAAGGAGGCGTAACATGACCAAACAAGATAAATCCCTTTCACGGCGCGACTTCCTCAAACTCTCTGGCGTCACCGGCGCGGCGGCGGCCTTCCTCGGCGGCCTGCCGCAGGCGCAGAAAGCCATCGCCAGCGCCATGAAGGAAGGCGCGGGTAATTTTGAAGCCAAGCCCGAAAATCAACTCTACACCGTTTGTCTGCAATGCAATACGGGGTGCGGCATCAAGGTCAAAATTTTGGAAGGTATCGCCGCCAAGATTGACGGCAACCCCTACAGCCCCTGGACGCTCTGGCCCCATCCCGCCTACGAAACCCCCGTCAAGGACATGGCGACCGTCGAAGGCGCGCTTTGCCCGAAGGGACAGGCCGGCATTCAGACCGCCTACGACCCGTACCGCATCGTCAGCGTGCTGAAGCGCAAGCCCGGCACCAAACGCGGCGAGGGCAAGTGGATCACCATTCCCTTCGAGCAAGCCATTGAGGAGATCATTGAAGGCGGCGACCTGTTTGGCGAAGGTCATGTAGACGGTCTACGCGCGGTGCGCGCCCTGACCGACCCCGAACTCGCCAAAGAGATGAAAGCCAAAGTAGACGCCATCTGGAACGAGAAAGACCCCGAAAAGAAGAAAGAACTCGTCAAGGAATTTCAGACCGAGTTCAAAGACCATCTTGACGTGCTGATTGACCCCGAACACCCCGACCTAGGTCCCAAGAACAATCAGTTCATGTTCGTGTGGGGACGCATGAAGGGCGGACGCGAGGATGTAGTGGATCGCTTCGTCAAGGGCGCGGTCGGCTCGATCAACATGAACGGACACACCACCATCTGCCAGGGCTCGCTCTACTTCACCGGCAAGGCGATGAGCGCCAAGTGGAACGAGACCAAAGGTTCCTTCGACAGCGGTGACAAATTCTACTGGCAGGTAGATACCGCCAACAGCGAATTCGTCATCTATGCCGGCACGAACCTGTTCGACTCGAACTACGGCCCCCCGCAGCGCGTCCCCAAAGCCACCGACGCCATCGTCAACGGGCGCAAATTTGCGGTGATTGACCCGCGCCTGAGCAAACTAGCCGCCCGCGCTTGGAAATGGGTGCCCATCAAACCTGGTCAGGACGCTGCCTTCGCCCTGGGCATGATTCGCTGGATGATTGAGAACGATAAAATCAACAAAGCCTATCTGGCGATTGCCAACGTTGCGGCGCAGGTTGCGGCGGGCGAACCGAACTACACCAACGCCTCCTGGCTGGTCAAAATCGGCAAAGACGGCGCTCCCGGCAAGCACCTGCGCGCCAGCGAGTTGGGCTTACTCACCAAACAAACCGTCCAGAAAGACGGCAAGGATGTGACCGTCTATGTGGACGCGAACGGCGTCGAATACCCCGGTGATACCCCCGTTGCGCTCGTCGGCGGAGTGCCGACCCCCATCAACGTGCTGAACCCCGCTGCCGCGCCCGTCGTCGGCGACCTGTTCATCAACCAGAAAGTCGGCGATTTCCAGGTCAAGGACGGAATGCAAATCCTGCTCGAATCGGCGCAGGAACACACCATCGCCGAATGGGCGGAGATTGCGGGCGTCAAAGAAGAAGATATCATCGTCCTCGCCAACGAGTTCACCTCGCACGGACGCAAAGCCGCCGTGGATATTCACCGCGGCCCCTCGCAGCACACCAACGGCTTCTACAATAACAACGCCTGGTATATCGTCAACCTGCTCATCGGCAACTTCGATTACGCGGGCGGCACCATCAAACTCAGCACCTATGACCGCAAGGGCAGCAAGAAGGGACAGCCCTTCCCGGTGATGACCATGTGGGGTTCTGAAGAAATGACCCCCTTCGGCGTGGACATGCTGCGCACCGGCGTCGCCTACGAAAAGACCACCCTGTTCGATGGGACCTACCCCACCAAACGCCCGTGGTTCCCGCTCGCCAGCGACGTCTATCAGGAAGACATCCCCTCCATCGGCGACGCCTACCCGTACCCGGTCAAAATCCTGATGACCTACATGGCGGCGCTGCCCTACAGCCTGCCCGGCGGACAAAAGGTCATCGAGATTCTCGCCGACACGAAGAAGATTCCGCTCTTCATCGCCAGCGACATCATGGTCGGCGAGACCAGCATGTACGCCGACTACATCTTCCCCGACCTCTCCTACCTCGAACGCTGGGAGTTCCACGGCTCGCATCCCTCCGTCCCGTGGAAGGTGGAAAACGTACGTCAGCCCGTCATCTCCATCCCCGGCTGGCCGACCACCAAAGTGTGGGGCGAAGAAATCCCGCTCTCGTTTGAAGCGGTCTTCCTGGCGATTGCCGAAAAACTGGAACTGCCCGGCTTCGGTCCCGACGGCTTCGGCAAGGGCATGCCTTACATCCGCCCCGAAGACTTCTACCTGAAGCAGGTCGCCGACATCGCCTTTGGCGAGAAGGAAGACGGCTCGGATTCTGTCCCCGAAGCGGACGACGAAGAACTGCGCATCTTCCTGGAAGCGCGGCGGCACCTGCCCAAGAGCGTCTTCGACCCCGACAAGTGGAAAGCCGCCGTCGGCAACGACGAGAGCCTGTGGCGCAAGGTCGTCTATGTCCTGAATCGCGGCGGACGCTACGAAGCCTTCGAGAAAGGCTACAAGGGCGACAAAGTCGCACATCCCTACGGGCGGCTCATCAACCTGTATCAGGAAAAGACCGCCACGTCCATCAACACGATGACCGGCAAGCCGTATGTCGGCTACACCAAGTACATCCCGCCCGCGCTTTCCTCGACGGGCGAAGAAATCAAGAGCGACGGCTACGACCTGCATCTCATCACCTTCAAGACCATTACGATGGCGAAGGCGCGCGGCATCAGCAACTACTGGACGCTCTCGGTCGTCCCCGAAGGCTACCTGCTCATCAACTCGCAGGACGCCCGCAAGCTGGGCATCAAAGACGGCGACATGGTGCGCATCACCTCGTCCAGCAACCCGAAGGGCGTGTACGACCTGAAGAACGGACGCGAACACCCCATCGAAGGCAAAGCCAAAGTGACCGAAGGCATCCGCCCCGGCGTGGTGGCCTTCCCGCTCGGATTTGGTCACTGGGCGAGCGGCGCCGCCGACATTGAGATTGACGGCAAAGTCGTCAAAGGCGACCCGCGCCGCGCCGTCCCGCTGATGGCAAACGGCGCCATGCAACTCGATCCGGTCATGGGCAACGTCACCCTCAGCGACCTGGCTGGCGGCTCGGCGGTGTTCTATGACAGCAAGGTGAAGGTGGAGAAGGTGTAAAGCCAGTTGTCAGTGAACGCGTATCAGTAATCCGTGTGGGGATGAGGCGCAAGTTGTCTCATCCCCCGTTTTTTATCGGTACAATTGGCATATGAAAAAAGTCGCTCCTGTTTTGCTGACCGCCGTTTTTCTCATCCTGCTTGTTCTCATCCTCCGCCCGCGCTGGTATCTCAACCTGACCCAGCGGGTGGAAGTCTCCCCGCAGGCGGGCGCGACGCTGGTGGAAAAACACGACTGCCGCAGTTGTCACGTCATCGGCGGGAGCGGCGCGCTCAAAGCACCTAACCTGGATGACGCCGCCCAGCGCGAAAGCGAAGAGACGCTCTACCGCTGGCTGGCAAATCCGCGCGCCATGCGCCCCAATACGCCCATGCCCAACTTCCATCTCTCCGATAGCGAAATCAACGCAATCATCGCCTATCTCAAATCCAACCCGTAGCGCAAGTAGCGCAAGTCACTGACTTGCGCCACGGCTTGCGCCACGCAAAAACGCTTGCAAAAGCGTTTTTTGTTTGAAAGGTATAATCGCCTCATGCTGTTAAAGCCGCGCCGTTCCCTTTTGCTCTTGATTTTGCTCCTCTCTGCTTGCGCCCCGCGCCCTAACCTGACCTTACACCTGAACGAAAACCGCCGCAGCGACGCGGTCTGGATTGCCACGCCGACCCGCGGGGCAGGCTGGCGTATCGGCTTCGACCCGCGCCTGGAGCCGAAAGACGATGTGCGCCAGGTGGCTTCTCTGGCAGATTGGCTCTCCCGTCAGACGGGCTTATCCTTCTCCGTGTATATCACCGAGCAGGACGGCAACATCGTGGATGATTTATGCGCAGGGAAGGCGGATTTCGTCGTGGTGGGCACGGTCTCTTATTTGCAAGCCAACGACCAGTGCGGCGCTTCCATCCTTGTGCGCGGGCGCAATATGGAGGGGGAAGATACCTACCGTGCCGCCATCATCGTTGCTCCCGAAAGTTCCATCCAATCGTTAAAGGATTTGCGCGGTGTTTCGTTTGCCTTTGGCGCGCTCAACTCCACCCAGGGGCATCTCATCCCCCGCCTCATGCTGCAACAGGCTGGAATACGGCTGGAGGATTTCTCCGCCTACACCTACACCGGCTCGCACGCCGCCACAGCCAACGCCGTCACCAGCGGGCGCTATCAGGCTGGCGCCTTGCAGGATACCCTGGCGCTCGACCTCGCCCGCCGTGGTCTGGTGCGGATTCTCGCTCTCTCGGACCCGTACCCCTCCAGCGGCGTCGTGGCGGGACCTCATGTCCCCAGCCAGACGGCGGAGATGGTACGCCGGGCGTTGCTGCAACTCGACCCCACCGCCGCGGCGCTCTATCAGTGGCAGCGCACCGAAATGCCGCTCGGCTTCGTGACCGCGCGCGATGACGAGTACGAAGAACTGCGCCGCATTGCGCGCCTGATTGGTCTGCTTGCGCCATGAAGCAAAACTGGCTGCTCCTTCTGAACCGATGGCTGCCCCGCCGCCTGGTGACGCGGCTGACACTGGGCATGATTTTCATCGTCGTTGGGGCGGGTCTCGTCACAACGCTGGCAATCAACCAGATTCTGGCGTACAACCTGCGGCAGGAATTGAGCAATTCGGGGCGCGCCATCACAACCTCGTTAGGCGAGAATCTGGCAAATGCTCTGCTGGAAGGCAGCCTGGCAAGCATTCAGGATACGCTGGACAATGCAGTGCGCGCCAACAACGACGTCGTTTATGCCTTTGCCTACGGTCCCCACACGCCCGTTGTTCACACTTTTCAGGATGGTTTCCCGCTCGACTTGCTGCGGCTGACCGGACAGTCCCCCGCTTTGGATGAAACGCTCATCCTGACCGAACAAGGCTTGCTTCACGATTTCTCCTATCGTCCGCTGGATGGCATCCCGGCGGAAGTTCACCTGGGCTTCAGCGAAAAGCGCATCCTGGCGGAACAGTCAAAAGTGACCGGCATTGTTCTGGGACTGACCGCGCTGGGCTGTCTCCTGGCGACGGTTATGGTGTACGCCGTGAGCCGCGTGGCGACCTCCCCGCTGGTGGAACTCACCCGCCGCGTCCACCGCATGGACGAGGGGCGTCTCGACGAGCGGCTCTCCCTGCCCCTCGGCGATGAAGTGGGGGAACTGGCAGCCGCCTTCAACGCCATGGCAGACCGCATCCAGGCGGCGATTGAACGTCTCACCCGCTCCGAGATGGGCTATCGCATCCTGCTCGAAGCGGCGGGCGAAGTGGGCGAGGGCATCGCCCTGCTCTCCGATTCCCTCGGCGAGGAGGGGAAACTGCTTTTTGTCAACGATACCTTCGCCCGCCTGACGGGGTTCGCCCCCGCCGATTTGCTGGGGATGAACGTTTCCAGCCTGCTGGCGCCCGATTCGGTGCAGACCGCCGCCCAGGTCTGGGCAGGGATTCGCTCCGGCGCGGCGCGCTCCGGGCTGACGGAGTTGACTCTCGCCGCGCGTCACGGCGAACATCTCACCGTCGAAAGCGCCGCCACGCGCATCGAATATCGGGAACAGCCCGCCCTGGTCTGGTTCGTGCGCGACATCAGCGAGCGCAAACAGCATGAGCGAGAATTGCGCCTGCGCAACCGCGAACTGGCGGCGCTCAACGCGGTGGCTTTTGCCATGTCCGAGCCGTACTCGCCCGATATGTTCCAGCGCGGACTGCGCGAAGCCCTGCAGGCGCTGGGCTTGGAGATTGGCTGGGTGTTCCTGTTGAACACGAACGGCGCGAGCGAAGTGGTTGCCGGCCAAGGCGCGGAGTTTCGCTCCCTGCCGCCGCGCTTCCCGGCTTGTGAATGCGGAAAAATTTTGAGCGCTGGGGAAGCGGCGCTTGTCGCGGTGGGGGAAGATTGCCTCCTGCGCCGCCTGAGGGCGTCCTCTACGCAGGGCTGGCGTCATGCCACTGTCCCGCTTGGACGGGCGGGAAGCGCTCTGGGCGCGTTGAGCGTCGCCATCCCGCCTGGTCACACCTTTGAGCAGGAGAATCTGCGCCTGCTGGCTTCCATCGGGCAGCAAATGGGCGTCGCTTTGGAAAATGCCCGCCTGTGGGAGGAACTGCGCCAGAAAGAGCAGTTGCGCGCCGAATTGCTGGCGCGCGCCCTTCAGGCGCAGGAAGGAGAGCGCAAGCGCATCGCCCGTGAACTGCATGACGCCACTGGTCAATCGCTCAACGCCATCCTGTTCGGCTTGAAAGCCGTCGAGAGCGCTGCCCAAAACGACCCCTCGCAGATTTCCAACCTGTTGACGCGGCTGAAAGCCTCCGTCAGCGACACGGTGCGTGAGTTGCAGGAAATCATCTACGCCCTGCGCCCCAGCGTGCTGGATGACCTGGGTCTCATCCCCGCGCTGCGCTGGTACGCCGAAACGTTTCTGGAAGCGGAGGGGACACGCGTCGAATGGCAAATTTCCAACGGCGAGCGCCGCCTGCCCCCCGAAATCGAAACCGCGCTTTTTCGCATCGGGCAGGAAGCCATCACCAACATCCGCAAGTATGCCTCCGCCCGCCGCGTGCTCATCAGCCTGGCTGTAAAAGAACGCAGCGCGCGCCTTCAGGTGGAAGATGACGGCGCGGGATTTGACGTGGAAGAAGCGCTGGCGCACACCCGGCGCGATGGGCGCGGCTTGGGTTTGTTGGGTATGCGCGAGCGCGCCGAATTGTTGGGCGGCTGGCTGCGGGTAGAATCAAGCCCCGGCGGCACGCGCGTTACAGTGGAATTATCACTCGATGAAGAAAGAAGCCATGAAAAAGATTCGCATTCTGCTGGCAGATGACCATGCCGTCCTGCGGGCTGGCGTCCGCGCTTTACTCGAAACACAACCCGACCTGGAAGTGATTGGCGAAGCCGGAGATGGGCGCGAAGCCATCCGGCGCGCCCGCGAACTTGAACCCGACGTGGTTGTCATGGATATTGGCATGCCTGGTCTGGACGGGTTGGCTGCCACGCGCGAGATTCTCGCCGCCAACCCGCAAACGCGCGTTTTGTTTTTGACTCAACATGAAAACAAGGAATACCTCCTGCCTGCATTGAAACTGGGCGCTGCCGGCTATGTACTGAAGCGCGCCGAGGGAGATGAACTCATCACCGCCATTCGCACGGTGCATAGCGGCGGCACCTTCCTTGACCCGGCGGTGGCTGGCGCCCTGGTCCAGGAGATGAACCGCCCCTCTCCAGCCGCAGCCGACCCGTTCGACAGCCTGAGCGAACGCGAGCGCGAAGTGCTGGTCATGTTGGCGCGCGGCGAAACGTATCAGCAGATTGCCGAGAAGTTGTTCATCAGCCCCAAAACGGTGGATTATCACCGCACCAACCTCATGCGCAAACTTGGGCTTTCCAACCGCGCTGAATTGACCCGTTTTGTCGTCGAACGAGGGTTACTGTAAGCGCAACTCAGTGAGTTGCGCACACATGTCACTATGACCACATTCTTCCGCCGCAACCTGCCTCACTACCACCTGCCCAACGCCGCCTATTTCATCACCTTTCGTCTGGCGGGCAGTTTGCCCTTTGAAGCGACTCAGCGTTTGCGTGAAGAATATGAAGCCGAAGTCCGCCGCCTGGAAGCGCATTTCAGCGGCGCGGCGCTTTACGAAGCCCGTTATCAGGCGCAAAAACGCTACTTTGCCCGCGTGGACAGCGTGCTGGACAAGGCATTGCACGGTCCGCGCTGGCTGACTCGGCCGGAGTGCGCCCAAATTGTGATGGAACTCTTGCATTCTTTCCACGAACAGGAATATCACCTGCACGCATTTTGCCTGATGAGCAACCACGTTCATGTGCTGTTGGACCAGCAAGACATTCCCGAACCGACGCCCCGTCACGATGGCAAGCATTACACCGCCCTTAGCCGCGCCCTACGTCTGCTCAAACGGCGCAGCGGTGCGCTTTGCAATCAGGCGCTGGGGCGCTCTGGCGCGTTCTGGCAGCACGAAAGTTATGACCATGTTGTGCGCAATGAGCGGGAATTTGAGCGCATTCTGGCATATATCGCCAATAACCCGGTAAAGGCAGGGCTGGTGGAAAATTGGGAGGATTGGCCCTATACCTACATCAGTTCCGTATTAGCGTAGGGACAACTCACTGAGTTGTCCCTACCACGACTAGGAAAATTCCCAGTCCAAGACTGGGAATCCCGCCAGTTACGCGGCGAGCCGCAACTCCCTACAATGAAAGCGTGGGACGTCTGTCCTGCGCTTTTCGTTTGTCATCCCGAAATTTCCGAAAGGAGTTGCACTATGCCGCAAGACCTGCTCAGCAAAATTGCCAGCGATGTCTTTGCCGGGTTGATTGCGCCCGCTCTCGAAACGGGCAGCCTGACGCCCGTCAACGTGAGTATCGAGGGGAATGAATTGGCGCCCATCCCCGATATGCCCACTGGCATCAACGGCGAAAAACACTACATCCAGCGCATGATGGACGATGTCCAGCGCGCCCTGCAAAAGCCCATCGAACAGCGAAAATGGGGGATGGTGATTGACCTGCGCAAATGCACCGGCTGTAATGGCTGCAACATCGCCTGCGTGACCGAGAACAAATTGCCGCCGGGCATCAGTTACCGCCCGGTCATGACCGAGACTCATGGCACTTTCCCCAATGTCTCGCGCCGTTTCGTTCCGCGCCCGTGTATGCAGTGCGAGGAGCCGCCCTGCGTGGATGTCTGCCCGGTGGAAGCGACCTACAAGCGCCCCGACGGCATCGTGGCGATTGACTACGACAAGTGCATTGGCTGCCGTTATTGCATCACCGCCTGCCCCTATGCGGCGCGCTCCTTCGATGCGGGCTACTTCTACAGCGATTTCAACGGCGGCGAGCGTCAGCCCTATGAGTTGCTGCCCTCGCCTGAATATGGCGAGAACCGCGTGCGCAAAGAAGGCGGCTCGCCGATTGGCAACGCCCGCAAATGTAATTTCTGCATTCACCGCATCGAGCGCGGCGAACTTCCCGCCTGCACGGTCAGTTGCTTCGGTCACGCCACCTATTTCGGCGACCTGAACGACCCGCAGAGCCTGGTTTCCGAGTTGCTCAGTCAGCCCAATGTCATGCGGCTGAAGGACGAACTTGGCACCAAGCCCAATGTTTACTATCTGGTGTAGGAGGCTGAACATGACAACCCAAACTCCTGAACAAAAACTCTCCCGCCGCGACTTTCTCAAACTGAGCGGCGCAGACATGGCTGGACTGGCGGCGCTCAAAGGGCTTGGCAGCGGGTTCAAGACCGCCAGCGCCGCGGCCCGCGCCGCCCTGCAGGATGACGCCAAATACGTTTACACCTCCTGCGTGATGTGCCCTGCCGAATGTGGCATCAAAGTCAAGGTGGAAAATGGCGTGGCGTCTGCCATCTACGGCAACGTTTATGGACCCATGAACACCAACGGCGTGTGCGGGAAAGGCGCAGCCGGTCTGCAAATGGCTTATAACGCCAACCGCATCAAATATCCGATGATTCGAGTCGGAGAACGCGGCGAAGGTAAGTTCAAGCGCGTCTCGTGGGACGAAGCGCTGGACTACATCGCCGATAAACTGATTACCCTCAAAAAGAAATACGGCGCGGAGTGCGCCATCATGGACGCGGGCGATGTGACCGACCGCGACCCCTACTGGTATCTCTTCCGCGCCTTCGGGACGCCGCACGTTACCGAACACGGCGCGATTTGCGACACCCCGCGCCGGCATGGACCCAAAATCATGTTCGGCGGCAAGCGCGTCGAGCCGGACGTGATGCGCCCGGTGCTTGTCCGTCAGCCCGATGGCACGCTGAAGAACGATTACAGTTACCGCACCCGCCTGATTATCTACGCCGGTTGGAATCCCTTTACCGCCACCCGCATCAACTACGAATCGCGCGGCACGGTGGAAGCCAAACTGGCGGGCGCGAAAATCATCGTCATTGACCCGGCGCTTTCGAACACCGCCACCAAAGCCGACCAATGGATTCCCATCCGCCCCGGTACCGACCCCGACCTGTTCGCCGCCATCCTGCGCTACATCCTCGAAAACCACGACGACAACAATCCCTTCCGCCGCTATATTGACTGGTCCTTCCTGGAATACAGCCAGGGCTGGGACGAATTCCTCGCGGCGTTCAAATCCTGGTGGAACAAGAAAGACCCGCTCAACGGTTTGAAATACTTCACGCTTGAATGGGCGGCAGAACGCACCGGCATCGAAGCCGACAAAATCGCCGAACTGGCGCACACTTACGGCATCACCAAACCCGCCGCGTTGGTCTGGGGCATGAACGGCATTGGGCATCACTACAACGGCTATGTCGCCTCCATCATCGGCACGGCGCTCAACGTCATCACCGGCAACATGGAAGTCCCCGGCGGCGCGATTGACACCGAACTGGTCAAGAGCGACAAAGGCGGCAAGGTCAAGGGCGAAGATTTCGTCAAACGCGAAGTCACCCGCAAGGTTAACGGTCAGGACGTGACCGGCAAAATCGAAGAATTGCACATGGATTACTACGGCGACTGGCCCGCCGCCTGGGATGACGTCGTTGGCGACTACCCGCGCCGCTTCCTGGAAGGCGTCACCCTGCGTTACGGACCTTTCCGCGGCTACAAGTATCCCATCAAAGCCTTCTTCATGCGCACCGGCAACCCGGTCATTACCGGCTCGAATACCCAAAAATGGATTGAAGCCCTGACCGCCAAAGACGGCGATGACTATCGTGTGGAACTGGTCGTTTACATTGACACACCCATGCTCGAAACCGGTCTGTACGCCGACGTCATCCTGCCCGAAGCCAGTTACCTCGAGCGCATGAGCCTCTCGGATATTTACCCCAGCCACCAGGTCATCTACCTGCGCGATTTTGTGATTGACAAACTGCACGAATCGAAGACGCAGTACGACATCATGATTGCCCTGGCGAAGAAACTGTACGAAAAGGGCGACCCGGACATCAAACCGGAAGACTTCTGGGAGAAGTTCCCCACCGAAGAAGATTTCTGGAACGAAGCTCTCAAGGTCGCGCCTGGACGCGCTCACTGTGGAGAACCTCTGCCTTATCCGCAGTATCCCGTCAATTACAAACTCATCGGCACGCCCGATTCGCTTGAAGCGGGCAAAGTCACGATTGATGACGAGAAGAAAGTGGTGCAGGGCGAATACGTCACCGCGCAGTGGCTGCGCGAACACAACGGCGTCGCCATCTGGCCCATGTCCTGGCATCGTTTCAATAACGGCGGTGTGCTCAAGACCGCCAGCAAGAAGGTGGAGTTTGTTTGGGATTACGAAGTGGAAAAAGACGGCGAGAAGAAGCGACAGGGTCAGTATTCCAAGTACAACAAACTCATCGAAGCCGCAGGCGAAGCTCCCTTTGCCATTGCCAAACTGAAATGGCAAAAATATCCCTCCACCTTCTACTGGTTCGAGACCATCTGGAATCCCTACACCAACGCCGACTACGCCAAATACAAGGACGAATATCCCTTCCAGGTCATTTGCGGGCGCGTGCATCACGCCATGTCTGGCACGCAGTTGGTGGACTGGCTGGGACGCATTCCCACCGAAGACCTGTGGGCGCCGCTCAATGATGAGCGCGTGGTGGATGAAATCATCATCGGCGAAAATGGACCCACCCCCAGCGGGCGCAAGGTGCGTCTGGCGAAAGGCTCGTGGTGCATCGGCGTCATTCAGATGAACGCCGCTGACGGGCGCAAACTCGGACTGAAGACTGGCGACCTGGTGGAACTGGAAACCCCGCTCGGACACAAGACGCACGGCAAAGTCAACCTGGTGGAGACCATCCGTCCCGGCGCGTTGCGCGTGGCGATGGGCGCGGGTGGACGCTTTAGCCCCGGCCTCGGCCTGACCTACGACTTCCGCGACGTGACCCCCAACGCCAACGACCTGACCGACCCCGAAGGTCACTCGCCGATTATGGGCATGCCCACCTACGCCGACATTATCGTCAAAGTGAAGAAACTATGACCGCGCCCGACTTTCTCGAGTCCCAACTTTATCTTTACCGCCTGTTGAGCGCCCTCTATCGCTATCCACTGACGGGCGAGAAACTCGCGGCGCTTGCCGCCTTGACCCTGGTAGATGATTCCCCTCTGGCGCAAGCGTTGGGCGAGTTGCAGGCAACTGTCGAAGGGGTGGACGATGCGGCGCTTGAGCGCCTCAACGTCGAAATGACGCGCCTGCTCGAAGGTCCCGGCATCACGCCAGCGGTCCCGTATGCCTCGTATTACCTGAACGGAAAGCAGTTGATGGGACCCGCCGCGCAAGCCGCCCGCCGTGCCTATCTGGAATGGGGCGTCGAGCCGGAGCAGGGCGGCATTCCGCCCGACCACATCGCGCTGGAGCTGGGCTTCCTCTCGTTCCTCACGGAACAGGCGTTGGAAGAAGACCGCCGCGAAGACGCCCTGCGCGCCAGTCAGGACTTCCTGCGTGAACACGTGGAGCCCTGGCTGCCCTCGTTTTGCGCCGCGCTTGAAACTTCCGCCAACGAGCCGTTCTTCCGCGCGCTGGCAGAGTTCACCCGTCAGTCAATGGGACAACTCAGTGAGTTGTCCAAACAGGAAAATGTGACGGCAACTCACTGAGTGTTGCCCAAGCAGGAAAATGTAACGGCAACTCATTGAGTTGCCACACAACAAAAAAGGAGAAACCTCCTATGAAAACGTCTGAAAAAATCCTGTGGCTTCTCGCTGGTCTCGGCTTCCTGGTCGGACTGGTGGGACTCTTCAATCGCATCACGGGCGGACACCTGGTCGCCGCCTACAACACCTACGTTCCCTGGGGGCTGTGGATTGCCGTCTACGTCACGCTGATTGGCGTTTCGGTCGGCGCGTTTCTGGTCGCCGTGCTGGGGTATGGCTTTGGCGTCCAGGCTGTGCAGCCGCTGGGGAAGATGTCCCTGCTGGTGGCGCTGGCTGCCCTCGCGGGTGGATTGACCAGCGTCTGGCTCGACCTGGGGCGCTCGGAACGCATCTTCAACCTGTTCCTATCCACCAGCCCCCGCTCGGTGATGGGCTTGATGACCTGGTTCTACACCCTCTACGGCATTCTGCTGTTGGTCATGCTCTACCTGGCATGGAAACAGCCCGCCAGTTCCGCCCTACGCCTTCTCGGCTGGATTGGTCTGCCGTTTGCCATTCTGTTCGGCGGGGCGGAAGGCTCGCTCTTCGGGGTGGTCAGCGCCCGCGCCCTGTGGGAATCGGGATTGACCCCCATCCTGTTCCTGGTGGAAGGCGCTTTCAGCGGCGTGGCGCTCATCCTGTTCCTGAGCGTCCTCTTCGGCGAGCGCGAACCGCTGCCCTTCCTGCGCAATTTGACGATTGCTCTGCTGTTTGCCGTGCTTGTCCTGGAAATCTCGGAATACTTCACCGCCTTCTATGCCAACATCCCTGCCAAGACCGCCAGCCTGGAAATTGTTCTGTTCGGCGAATACTGGTGGGTGTTCTGGATTGCCCATCTTGGACTGGGTCTGCTTGTCCCGCTCATTCTATTTGCCGCCGCGCCGAAAAACGCGACCGCGCTGGCTGTCGGCGGCGCGCTGGCTGCGCTGATGGCGATTACTACTAAACTCAATCTGGTGCTGCCCGCGCTGGTTGTGCCAGAGTTTGAAGGCTTGCGCACCGCTTACGTGGGGCCCGGTTTGAGCCTGGCATACTTTCCGACCTCCAGCGAGTGGCTGGTTGCGCTCTGGGCAGTTTCCCTGGCTGGGTTAATTTTCCTGGCGGGCTATCGCTTATTGATGGGCAAACAAACCGCCTGAACAGTGTTGGAAAACTTGTAGCAGCAACTTGTAGCAGCAACTCAATGAGTTGCTGCTACAATGTCGGGAAAACCCCTACGCCCCCTGTGACAAACCGTGTGACCTTTATCACTCTACATTGCATGACTTTTCTGCTACACTAGAAATATCTCTCCGAAGCCTGACCGCCTAAAGTAACGCAAGATTTATCTTGCGCCGCCATGGCGGCAGGACAGTACCGCAAAACGTATTTTGCGATACCAGGTAAAAGTGGAAACGCTTTTGCCCCCCGCGTTTGGAAAGGAGACCCTACCGCCTATTCGTATTGCGCCGTCTCTTTTCCGAGACGGCGTTTTTTGTAATGCCGACCATTGACGACTGACTATTGACCGACCACTACCCGACTATAAGACCAACGACTATCAGACCATGAGACTATAAGACCATGAAACTTTCAGACTACCTCGAAAAATCCTCCCGCGATCACTCCCACCTCTGCCCGCGCCAGATTCTCGGCGTGCGCATGGGACTGCTCGGCATGAAAGCCCTCGGCTTCGACTCCCCGCCACCCAAAAAGCGTCTGCTGGTGATCGTGGAAACCGATGGTTGCTTTGCCGATGGCGTCACCGCCGCCACCGACTGCACCGTCGGTCACCGCAACCTGCGCGTGGAAGATTACGGCAAGACCGCCGCCGTCTTTGTGGACACGCTCACGGGGCGCGCTGTGCGCGTCGCCCCCGCGTTGGACGTGCGCCAAAAAGCCTACGCCTACGCCCCCGATGAGCCGCGTCACTACTTCGCGCAAATGCGGGCTTACCGAATCATGCCCGATGACGAGATGTTCACCGTCAGCGATGTGCAGTTGAAGACGCCCATCGAAGCCATCGTCTCGCGTCCGGGCGTGCGCGTCAACTGCGATGTGTGCGGCGAGGAGATCATCAACGAGCGCGAGATTCAGCATGAAGGTCTCACGCTTTGCCGCGCTTGCGCGGGGAATTCATATTATCATGCGGCTGTCCGCATCTCTACGCAAGAAATGGATTTGCAAATGACAGGCAGATGAATCCCATCAGGAGTCGAGACATGCAAAGGCAAGTTACTGGTAATTCTTTTATATTCTCCATCGCCGAATTCTCCGGCGCGCTCGCCGACCTGGGCGTGATGCTCCCGCTCATCCTGGCGCTGATCGCCCTCAACGGCATGGACGCCACCGCTGTCTTCGTCGGCGTGGGCCTCGCCTACATTCTCGTTGCGCTCGTGTATCGTCTGCCCATCCCCGTCCAGCCGCTCAAGTCTGTTTCCGCGCTGGCGCTGGCGATGGGGCTGGCTCCCGTCGTCATCGTCACGGGCGCCATCTGGAACGCGGTTGCCTTTCTCGGCATGGGATTGGCTGGCCTCGACCGCTGGGTGCAAAAAGCATTCCCAAAACCCGTCGTGCGCGGCATTCAATTGGGATTAGCCTGGCTGTTGTTCAAATCCGCCTGGACGCTGGTCACCAAAGCGCCGCAAGGCTGGCAGGGCGGATTCACCTTTTCGGGGCAAACCATCAACTGGCTGTGGATTTTGGTTGGCGGCGCGTCCATCTTCCTTCTGATTTTTCTCTTTTGGAAACGCGACCTCGCCGCGCTGGGAGTCGTGGTCTTCGGGATCGGCGCATCGGGACTCCGCCTCGGCCTGCCCGCCGTTTCCCTGCATTTGACTCTCCCCCATCTGCTCCCGCTCATCCCCACCTGGAGTCAACTCTGGCAGGGACTGATTCTGCTCGCCCTGCCGCAAATTCCGCTCAGCCTCGGCAACTCCATCTACGCCACCGCCGACGCCGCGCGACAATACTTTGGCGAAAAAGCCGCGTCTGTCACCGAACGAAAACTCATGCTGACGATGGGCGCCACCGACGCCATGACTGCGTTGATCGGCGGCGTGCCGCTCTGCCACGGCTGCGGCGGGCTGACCTCGCATTACCGTCTCGGTGCGCGTTCGGGCGGCGCGCCGCTCATGCTGGGGACGATTTTCCTTTTGCTTGGGCTGCTCGGCGGCTCAGCCAGTATGCAAATCTTCGGGCTGATTCCCTTTCCTGTGTTGGGCGTTCTGCTCGCCTATGTCGGTTTTCAGCACATGCTTCTGGCGCGTGACTTGCGCGGCGCACAAGCCTGGCTCACCGCGTTGCTCGTCCTCGCCCTCACGCTCTGGACGAACAACCTCGCCATCGGTTTTATCAGCGCGGCCGTCTTTTATCACGCCTGGGGCTGGCTGGCTGGGAGGAAACCTTCCGATGTTCGTTGATCCCTTCGGACGCGCCATCACCTATCTGCGCATCTCGCTCACTGACCGCTGCAATTTGCGCTGTGTGTATTGTATGCCGTCGGATGGCCTGCCCTGGATGCCGCGCGGCGACCAGCTGTCAGCGGAGGAAATCCTTCGGGTGGTGGAAACCGCCGTCCAGGGGGGCGTGAAACGAGTGCGTCTCACCGGGGGGGAGCCGCTCGTTCATCCGCAGGTGATCGAGATCGTGCGCGGCATCGCCTCCATCCCTCAAATCGAAGAAGTGAGCCTGACCACCAACGGTATGTTGCTCGAACGCCTGGCTGAGCCGTTAGCGGAAGCCGGCTTGAAGCGGGTCAACGTCAGTCTGGATTCGCTGGATGCCGACAAATTCAGGCGAATCACTCGCGGCGGGGATCTGAACCGCGTCTGGCGCGGCATTGCTGCTGCTGAGCGAGCGGGTCTTACCCCGATCAAGTTGAATACCGTTGTGGTGCGTGGCCTCAACACGGACGAATTGCCTGCCCTGGCGCGGCTGACGTTAGAACACCCCTGGCATGTACGTTTTATCGAAGTGATGCCTATTGGCAACGCTCAAGATTGGGGCGAAGGCTTTCCTGCGCCTGTCGAACGATATTTTTCCGTCCAGGAAATGCGCGACCAACTCTCCATGTTCAACCTTGAGCCAACAACGGCTCCGCAAGGCAATGGTCCGGCACGAACATTCTGCATTCCTGGGGCAGCTGGTACAATCGGTTTCATCTCGCCGTTGGGTGAGCACTTTTGTCAAGATTGTAACCGTTTACGCCTGACCTCCGATGGCAAGCTGCGCTCGTGTCTCGTGATTCCAAATGAAGTTTCGTTGCGCGATGCGGTGAAAAAGGGGGAGCCGCTCGAAACATTCTTCAAGCAAGCCATTGCGCAAAAACCTGAGCATCACGATATGCTGGTCGCTGTCCCGGCCGGTTCCCAACGGGGCATGAGTCAGATCGGCGGGTGATATTCATCACTGGACAACTTTTGTCCGATTTGCTACATTCAATCCAGCCTGGCATCGAATGATGCGAATGAATCGAAAAAAAATCAATTTTTGCATCGAATGACGCGAATGAATCGAAAAAATCGAAGGAACTATGGCGGAAATCCTATACAAAGAACTGTCGTTTGCCATCATCGGTGCGGCGATGGAAGTGCATCGCTTGTTGGGAGCGGGCTTTCTGGAAGCGGTCTATCAAAAGGAGCTGGCGTATGAATTGACGTTGCGGAATATCCCGTTTGAAGAGCAGGTGCGTTTACCCGTCATGTACAAAGGCATACTGGTTGGCGATTACATCGCCGACTTTGTCATTGACGGTAAAATCATCCTCGAAATCAAAGCCGTTTCCGATGTTACCGATGCGCACAAAGCACAGGCCATTAACTACCTTGCCGCCACAGGTTACGAGCTCGCCATTCTCTTGAACTTTGGCGAATCGCGCCTCCATCAGGAACGCCTCGTCCATCACAAAAATTACCAAAAACCCGCATAAACCGATAACTTCGCGCCCTTCGTGTTATTCGATGCTAAAAACAAAAGAATTTCGCGTTCTTCGTGTTATTCGATGCTAAAAACAAAAGAATTTCGCGTTCTTCGTGTCATTCGATGCTAAACCATGAAAAGAATCCTCCTTCTCCTTATTCTCCTCGCCTCCTGCTCCCCTCTCCCCCAGCCGCAAATTGTCGGCGTGGTGAATCTCAACGACCTTCAACCCCTTCCTACCCCTGCAAATCAGCAGGCCGTTCCCCTGCGTGTGGCGGTGGCGGCGGTCATCTCCCCCAAAGGCACGGTGGAATCCTACGCGCCCTTCCTCAACTACCTCGAAGCTAGACTCAACCGCCCTGTTGAACTCATCCAGCGGCGGACGTACCTCGAAGTCAATGACCTCATCGAACACGGTGAAGTGGATCTCGCCTTCGTCTGCACCAGTGCCTATGTTCAGGGACACGATACCTTCGGCATGGAATTGCTGGTGGCCCCTCAGGTTTCGGGGAAGACCGTTTACAACTCTTACCTGATCGTGCCGGCTACTAGCGAGGCGCGCAGCATGGCAGATTTACGCGGTAAAGTCTTCGCTTTCACCGATCCCATCTCATTGAGTGGTCGCGTCTACCCCACCTATCTGGTTCAGCAACTTGGCTATAAACCCGAAGAATTTTTCAGCCGTGTATTCTTCACCTACAGCCACGACGAGGCTATTCGGGCCGTAGCAAGTGGCGTAGCCGATGGGGCGGCGGTTGACTCACTGGTGTATGAGTATGCGCTGGCACGTGACCCCTCCTTGGCTAAAAAAGTCAAAGTAATTCATCGCTCTCCCGATTTCGGGATTCCACCGGTAGTGGTAAGCCCCTTTACTCGCCCACAGACCAGGCTGGAATTGCAGTCGCTGCTTTTGTCCATGGATCGCGACCCTGAAGCTCAGGAGGCGCTTGCCTCCATTGGCGTAGAACGCTTCACCATGATTACAGATAGCGCCTATGATAGTGTCCGTATCCTGGTTGGTATTGTCCCAACTGCCGTTGTCCAGCCATGATTAACAAAATCATTCAACGTTTTTGGAATTTTGCTGGCGCTGTTAGCATCCGCACCAAAATCTTGGGGATTGTCTTGGGCTTTATCCTCTTGTTGGGTGTAGGGGTGATCCTTCAATCCCGCTATGCTCTGGCAACCACCATGTCAGCTCAATTGGAAGAGCAAAGCATCTCCATTGCGCGTGACCTGGCGGCCCGTGCCACTGACCCTATTTTACTCAATGACTTGCTGGCGCTTCACGATCTGCTCACCGAGACCGTCACTAACAACCCCAACGTGCGCTACGCCTTTCTCGTGGATGAAAATGGGCAGGTCATCGCGCACACCTTCGCCGGTGGCTTTCCGCTGGATTTGCTTTCTCTCAACGCCGCTGTGCCAGATGCCCATCACCACACCGTGCTGATAAAAACCAACGAAGGACTTGTCTGGGATACTGCCGTTCCCATCCTGGCTGGCAAAGTCGGCACGGCTCGCATCGGACTTTCGGACGCCTCCATGCAATCGGCATTATCCACGCTGACGGCGCAACTGCTCCTCACCATCAGCCTGGTCTCAGCGACGGGCGTTCTGGTTGCCGTATTTCTCACCTGGATTCTCACTCGCCCCATCCTCGCGCTGGTCGCCGCCACCCAGGCCGTCGCCAAAGGCGATTTCACCCCCCGCGTCCCGCGCTGGGCCGACGACGAAATCGGCGACCTCGCCGACGCCTTCAACGCCATGACCGAAGAACTGGCGCACACCGACGAATTGCGCCGCGAGCGCGAGTCCCTGCGCCGCCAGCTCATGGAAAAGGTCATCGCCACGCAGGAAGACGAGCGCCGCCGCATCGCTCGCGAACTGCACGACTCCACCTCCCAAAACATCACCTCCCTCATCGTCGGCTTGCGGATGATGGAAGCCCAATGCGCCCGTTGCACCTCGCCCACCAAAGCCGCCGACCTGCGCGAAATCGCCTCGCACACCCTCGAAGAAGTCCACGACCTGTCCATGCGTCTGCGCCCGCGCGTCCTCGACGATCTCGGTCTCGCCGCCGCGCTGGAACGTCTCGCCCACGAGTGGCAGGCGCGCTACCAAATCCCTGTGGATGTCGTCATTCAGCTGGATGAACGTCTGCCAGGTGAAATCGAAACCGCCCTTTACCGCATCGTACAGGAAGCGCTCACCAACATCGCCCGTCACGCGCAGGCAAAATCTGTCAGCATCCTCGTCGAAAAACACGGCAGCTCCGTCCGCGCCATCGTGGAAGACGACGGCGTCGGCTTTGACCCTTCTGCCCAGCGCGGCGAGCGTCATCTGGGCTTGTTGGGCATGCGCGAACGCGCCGAACTGCTGGGCGGTACGCTCACTATTGAATCCGCTCCGCAAAGCGGAACCAGCGTCTTCATCGAAATCCCCCTCGCCGCTGAACCGCTTGCCGTTCTCCCTTGACGCACTTTGCATTGTAGGGGGCAAACCATGATACAATTTATTTTACGAATAATGTTCGATAAAGGAGATGTAAAATGGAAGCGCTGACCACCATTTCCGCCAAATATCAAATTGTCATCCCCCGCGAAGTGCGCGAGCAATTCAACTTGAAGCCTGGTCAAAAGGTTATCTTCATTCCATATCGAAACAGCATTCGGCTGGTAGTTGTCCCTTCCATCAAGGAGGCGCGGGGCATTTTCAAAGGTTTGAACACGCAGGGATTCCGCGAAGAAACCGATGAGGAACGTCAATGAACGTGGTCGATTCTTCGGGCTGGCTCGAATATTTTACGGAAGGTGCAAACGCGGACTTTTTCGCCGCGCCCATTCAAAAAACGGAACAACTGCTCGTTCCATCGGTTTGCATTTACGAAGTATTCAAACGCCTGCTGGTGGAACGCGATGAAGACGCCGCTCTGCTGGCGGTTGGACTCATGTCGCACGGACGCGAAATCGAATTGAATCGCAATATCGCCATCGAGGCGGCGCATATTTCCCGAAGCCTGAAACTTGCCATGGCAGACAGCATCATCCTTGCCACCGCGCGCCTTCATAACGCCACGCTTTGGACGCAGGATGAACACTTCAAGGATATCGAAGGCGTGCAATTCATCGAGAAAAAATAACCCCTATCCGACTATCAGACTATTAGACTCTCCGACTATCCGACTCATGACTCCCCGCATCCTCCTCGCCGATGACCATGCTGTGCTTCGCTCTGGCTTGCGCCTCCTGCTCACCAGCCAAAGCGGCTATGAAGTGGTGGGCGAAGCCTCCAGCGGCACGGAGACTCTCGCCCTCGCCGAACAACTCCAACCCGACCTGATTCTGCTCGACCTGAGCATGCCCGCCCTCGGCGGTTTGGATGCGCTTCCCGCGCTCCGCAAACTTGTTCCCAACGCGAAGATACTCATCCTCACCATGCACGACGACCCGCAGTATCTTCGTCAGGCGTTGAAGCACGGGGCGAGCGGCTACGTCCTCAAGAAAGCCGCCGATTCCGAATTGCTCTCTGCCATCCAAGCCGTTCTGCGCGGCGAAGTGTACGTTCACCCTTCGCTGACGCGCATCCTGCTGGACGACATGCTCGAAAAGTCGCTGGCGAAACAACAAAATGAGTGGGACAGCCTGAGCGAGCGCGAACAGGAAGTGCTGAAAATGGTCGCGCTCGGTCACACGAGCGCGGAGATCGCCGAACAACTCAACCTGAGCGCCAAAACGGTGGAGACCTATCGCGCCCGCGGCATGGAAAAACTAGGCTTGCGCAGCCGCGCCGCTCTGGTGAAATTTGCTTTGCAAAAAGGTTTGCTCGACCAGTCGTAACATCATTCAGCCCTCCCCACCGAACTCACGTTAAAAAAAACAGGCAGCGACCGCTCATCCTGACGGCCGCTGCCTGTTGAATTACCTCGGAATCCAGCTAATTGTTCAATCCCGCGTCGAATTTGCCGACGATCCGTAAAATATCAAATCCCTCGGCGTAGGAACGCTCAGCCAGGGCGCCATGCCGCACCATGGTGGCGCGCAACACTGCCGGGTCGAAATAGTATTTGTCGGCGTACGTTGTATATTGTTGCAAGGCCTCGATTTTCTTTTCTACATCTTCTTCCGTCACTTCTACCAGGAAGTGGGGGAAGAAGCCATAACTGGAGCGAACAACATCGAAGCCTAATACGGTCGTGCCGCGGTAAGCGCGCAAGGCCTCTTCGGTAACTACATTGTGATCCTGATGAATATCTTGTTTGCTATGGACGAAGACGATTTCGGGCTTAAATTCCCGCCGCAATTTCAGTAAATATTCCAGAATTTCCTGGCGCGCCTCAGGGAAATTGCGCGTAGTAAACTGCTCGACGGTGATGTTTTCGCGTGGAACGCCCAGCACGGCCATGCTGGCATACATTTCCTGAACGACGTTTTTCAGTGCCGGGTTTTTCTGATTGTCCGAAAGGGTGACGCAGCGCACTTCGCTGAAGGGCAGGATATGGTGAATGAGCGCTCCACAACCCAGCTCGATGTCATCGGGGTGGGCGCCCACAAACAGGACGCGTTTGCCGTAGAAGTTCATTGATCTCTCTCCAAATGGGTTATTTTGTGGCCAGAATGCCCCCCACGACCTTGACCATTACCAGCTTGCCATCGCGCTCAAACCAGCGCTGTGCCACTTTTTCGATGTCCTGGAGCAGGGCTTCGTATTCTTCTTTGCTGTTGAACATGCTGGTCCAGAGCTTGCGGTCTTCCGAAAGCGAGGCGCGTGTGTAGGCCATGAAAGGTTCCACGGAAGGGAAGGTGATAGGATTTTCAAAGGTCAACAATTCGGTGTGGGCGAACAACCGCTCAATGGTCTGGTAGATTTCACCTTTGAAGCGCGAAGAGCCAGGCATCGGTGGGATGGGCTTGTTCGTGGCTTCTTTGATGATGTCGTAAAACATCTTCTTGTTTTCAGGCAGCGGGCCGGTCACAAACAGCCGTCCGCCAGGTTTAAGCACCCGGCGTGCCTCACCAAACGTAAATTCCAGGTCTGAAGCGTAGTAGATGGCAAAGGCGCTGGAGACCAGGTCAAAGGTCTCGTCTGCAAATGGGAATGGCTGGTTAAAATCCAGGAATTGGAAGCGGATGTTGTGGTCGCCGCGCTCGGCCTGACGGGCGCGAGCTTTTTCAAGCAGTTCTTCCGAAAAGTCACCACCAATAATCTCGGCCTGACCTTTGGTAAAATCACTATACAGGAAACATTGCTTGCCGGCTCCACACCCGACATCCAGAATCTTCATCCCCGGCTGGGGTTGCAGGACTTCGGTGGTCCATTGGTCAATATTTCGACTGCCGTATTTTTCGTGAATGTCAATACGGGTGAGCAGATCTTTGCTGGTTTCTTGATAGTTAATTTTCATGTTCTCTCCTTGAGCGTTGCCCTTTTGAGTGGCTTGAGGTAAAACAATGCGAACCTAAACGTGTCGCATTATACCAGCAAAATTCAGTTGCTGAATTATGAATTGGAGGCTTATGAAAAAAGTCATACAACCCGTCAAGGGGACGCGCGATTTTTACCCTGAGCAGATGGCTGTGCGCACCTGGCTGTATAACACCATGCGGCAGGTGGCGGAATCCTTTGGCTATCAAGAATACGAAGCGCCCATTTTGGAAACACTAGAGCTATATGCGGCCAAATCGGGGGAGGAACTGGTCAAAGAGCAATCGTATGTGTTTACCGATCGCGGCGGCACGCAAATTACCCTGCGCCCGGAGCTTACGCCCAGCCTGGCGCGCATGGTTGCCCAAAAACAGGGTGAGCTTACCTTTCCTGTGCGCTGGTGGTCCTTTGGGCCGTTTTGGCGCTATGAACGTCCGCAAAAAGGGCGCACGCGCGAATTTTTTCAGTGGAATGTGGACATGCTGGGCGCGGATTCACCCGAGGCGGATGCCGAAACTGTGGCTGTTCTGGCGACTTTTTTCAAGCGGGTCGGACTCCGGCCGGAGCATGTTCTCATTTTAGTGAACGATCGGCGGCTGATGGATTCCCGCTTCGAGGCCTTCGGCATCCCGAAGGCGCAGCGCCCGGCGATCGCTGCCTGGATCGATCGGCGCGAAAAGATGCGCCCCGATGAGTGGGAAGCGTATGGGCGCGAGATCGGTCTTTCCGATGCCCAATTTGCGAATTTGCGCGCCATGCTGGACGATGGTGAATTGTGGCGCGAATCGGCTGAACTGAAACGGTTTTTTGCCGCCGTGGAGGCATTGGGCCTCAGTCAATACGTCAAATTCGATCCATCCATTGTGCGCGGCTTGTTGTACTATACCGGGACGGTCTTTGAAGCCTGGGAAGTGGGCGGGGAAATCCGTCGTTCGATCCTGGGGGGTGGCCGCTACGACAATTTGCTGGCCGATGTGGGCGGCGACCCCTTGCCGGCAGTGGGCTTTGCCATGGGCGATGTGGTCATTACCCTTCTTCTGGAGAAATATGGCCTGCTCCCCAAAGATCTAAAAGTCAACCCGGCGCCTGTTTTGGTGACGGTATTCGACGAGGCGCATTTGCTGGATTCCTTCAAACTGGCTACAGAGTTGCGCGAGGCCGGCCTGAATGTGGTCACTTATCCGCAGCCAGTCAAATTGCCTAAGCAATTTAAATACGCCGATAAAATCGGCGCACGCGTGGCGCTGGTGTTGGGGCCAGAAGAAAAGGAAAAAAATCAAGTAGTGGTCAAAGACCTGGTGACTGGCGAGCAGCAATCGGTGGCGCGACAAAGTGCAGCTCAAACCGTGCAGAAAATCCTTGCCGGTAAATAAGGCTGATGTTATAATCTCGCCCGCTAAAAACATGGTGCCTGTAGCTCAACGGCAGAGCGCCACACTGTGGATGTGGATGTTGTGGGTTCGAAACCCATCAGGCACCCAACGAACAGACCCTAAAGGTTTCGTGGCCTTTAGGGTCTTCTCGTGTAAAATACACCTATGAGCCGACCTTTGAATGTCTTGTTTCTCGCTGCTGAGGCCGATCCCTTTGTGAAAGTGGGTGGATTGGGGGATGTGGCCGGGTCGTTGCCGCGTGCTTTGCGCGCCCTTCCGCCTGAAGTGACCGGCGAATTCAAGCTGGATGTGCGCCTGGCCTTGCCGCGCCATGCCGGGTTGCGCGTGGAAACGCGTCCGCTGGGGATTTATTCTGTTCGCCGCGGCCCGCTCGAAGTCCAGGTAGAAGCGCATGAGACCACGCTTGAGGGGATGCCGGTTTATTTTTTGGATGGCGAGCCGATTCAGCGTAGTGGCCCGGTCTATTCTTCTAATCCGGCTGAAGATGCTGAAAAATACGCGTTCTTTTCGCTCGCCGCGCTTGAACTTCCCCGCTATCTGGATTGGAAGCCAGATGTCATTCATGCCAATGACTGGCATACCGCCCTGGCGCTTTACGCCGCGCTGGCGCGCTCGTGGACCGAAGGGGTGTCTCATCCCGCGCTGATGCTTACTTTGCACAATTTGCCCTACATGGGGCCTGATGTGAGTACTTTGCTGGAGGCTTACGGCCTGCCCCTGGCGCAAACTGACCTGCCAGAGTGGGCGCGGGTGCTGCCTTTGCCGCTCGGTTTGTGGGCCTCGGATGCGATTGTCGCCGTCTCGCCCACGTATGCGCAGGAAATTCTTTACCCCGAATTTGGCTGCGGCCTGCAAGATTTCTTGCGCACTCGCCAGTCATCCCTTTTTGGCATTTTGAACGGTCTGGATACTACTTTGTACAACCCGGCCACCGACCCGGCCTTGAGCGCCAACTTCACGGCCGAAAACCTGGAGGCCCGCCAGAAGAACAAAGCCGCGTTGCAAGCGCGCCTGGGGCTGACGGTGAACCCGGATGTGCCGCTTTTGGCCATTGTCTCGCGCATGGATGCGCAAAAAGGGGTGGACCTGGCCTTTCATGCCTTGCGTCGGGCGAAAGATTTGCCCTGGCAAGCGGTGATTTTGGGTACGGGCGACCCGAAATTAGAGCAGGCGGCGGCGCGACTTCAGCAGGCTTTGCCAGAGCGGGTGCGCGCCGAATTACGTTTCGATGGGCAGCTGGCGCGCCAGATTTACGCCGGCGCCGATCTGCTGTTGATGCCCTCCCGCTACGAGCCGTGCGGCCTTTCTCAGATGATCGCCATGCGCTACGGTTGTTTGCCCCTGGTGCGAGCGGTGGGCGGCCTGCATGATACGGTCACCGATAGCGAAACCGGTTTTGTGTTCGTTTCGGCCAGCACGAAGGATTTGCTGGCCGCGTTGCGTCGTGCCCTGGCGGTGTATCCGGATCGGCTGCGCTGGGAGAAAATGCAAAAAGCGGCTATGGCGCAAGATTTTTCCTGGGGAAATTCTGCCCAACAATATTTCAAACTCTATCAATCTTTGCTTACCCAATAATTTTCGAGGCAACCATGTCTTTTCAACGCTCCTCCGGCATTCTTTTGCATCCTACCAGCCTGCCTGGCCCTTATGGCATCGGCGATTTGGGGCCGCAGGCCTATCGTTTTGTGGATTTTCTGGCCGAGGCTGGTTGCGGCCTCTGGCAGGTGCTTCCGCTGGGGCCAACCGGCTACGGTGATTCGCCCTATCAGTGTTTTTCGGCATTTGCAGGTAACCCCTACTTGATCAGCCTGGATGATCTGATTCACGAAGGACTACTCGAACGCGAAGAAGTGGAAAATCACCCCGATTTTCCGCTCGCTCGCGTGGACTACGGGGCGGTGATTCCCTGGAAATTGTCTCTGCTTGAGCGGGCCTTTCGGCGGTTCATCGCCGACCCGCGGCCGGATCTGCGAGCCGCCCTGGACGTTTTCCTGGCTGAGAATGCCGATTGGCTGGACGATTTTGCCCTCTTCATGGCCCTGAAGGATGCCAATGGGGGTGGCTCCTGGGAGCACTGGCCGACCCCACTGCGAATGCGAGAAGATTCGGCTTTGCGCGCTGCCCGTGAGAAATATCAGCAAGAGATTTTGCGCTTTGCCTTTTATCAGTTCCTGTTTTTCCGCCAATGGACGAAACTGCGTGCTTATGCCAATGAGCGCAAGGTGCAAATAATTGGCGATATTCCCATTTTTGTGGCTTTCGATTCGGCCGATGTCTGGTCTCATCCCGAATTGTTTTATCTCGATGAAGCGCGCAAGCCAACCGTTGTGGCGGGCGTCCCTCCCGATCTGTTTTCGCCGACCGGGCAGTTGTGGGGCAATCCACTTTATCGCTGGGAGATTCACCGGCAAGATCAATTTTCCTGGTGGCGTAAGCGCATCCGGGCTACATTGAAGATGGTGGACATCATCCGCCTGGATCACTTCCGCGGCTTTGCGGGCTATTGGGAAATCCCGGCGGGGAATCCTACTGCCGAATTTGGTCGCTGGGTGCCTGGTCCAGGTGCCGATTTGTTCGATGCGATTGTGGACGAAGTAGGGCATTCTAGCGGAATGCAACATCTGCCCATCATCGCCGAAGACCTGGGCGTGATCACACCGGATGTGATCGAATTACGGGAACGGTATCATCTGCCGGGGATGAGAATCCTGCAATTTGCCTTCTCCGGCCCGGAGAATCCCTTCTTGCCACACCATTATGTGCAGAATTGCGTGGCTTATACAGGCACACACGATAATGACACTGCCCGCGGCTGGTTCGAATCGGCTTCGTCGGAAGAACGGCACTTTGCTTTGCGCTATCTTAGTGTGAGCGGTGAACATTTTGCCTGGGATTTGATTCGCGCGATCTGGGCTTCAGTGGCGGTTTTTGCGATTGCCCCCATGCAGGACTTGTTGAATTTGGGCAAAGAAGCGCGCATGAACTATCCCAGTCGCCTGGGAGGAAACTGGGAATGGCGGATGAAGCCGGGGGATATCGCGGGCGAACTGGCGCAACGAATCGCTGAGTTGAATTACCTTTACAGCCGAAAGGTGGGATAACGTTGGTACTAATTGGCTATATGTTTCTGGTGAAAAACATGAATCGGCGTGCTATAATGATTTTGTAAGTTTTTTGTAAGGTGTTTGGGCGCCCAAAAGCAGGCGAACTGGTGGATTGCGTTGCCTTTTAGATTGGATTCAGCAAAGCAATCCGCCAGTTTTTACAAATTCAGTTTGTTGTCCACTTTGAGAAAGGACCGTTTATGCCCGAAATTCCTGTTAACCCTTCGGCCAACCGCAGGTTTGTGATTCGTGGGAAGCGAGCTGTCGAGCTGGATTTAGGTGACCATGATCTGAGCCAATATGTTGTGGTTCAAAAAGACATTGATCCCAACGCTCCTTCTGAGTGGAACGGCATCAAAATAGATTGGTTTGTTAGTTTTGGCATTCGTCATCGCAAGCCAGATAAAACCCCCGGCGATTTTGCAGATATTTCTTATACCGTGATACTCGATGCCCTACCAGCCGGTCAGCGCCTGTTTGCTTATTACCGGGGCGCTGTTCACGAGTTGGATTTTAAACCGGTGGGCAACAGCAATAAAATCAAAGTGACCCTGAGTGTGGGAGATCCACCGATTGGGGCTGGGCCCTAAAGATTTTCTTCCCCTTGCTTTTGTTGATTGTTTTGCCAGATTTGGTAGATCTCACGCCGCCAGGGAATGTTGTCAATGAACTGGCGGCGCATTTCTTCATGGCCGATTTTCGTAACCTGGGCGGACAGGATGTTGATCGCCTCACGCAAGACGGCGCGACAGCGCGTGTCTTGTGTCCTCTCCAATGCGTGATAACATGCCAGGTAAATGCGTAACGGCTCTTCCGTTCCCTGCAGACTTCCACCGTTTTCGAGGAATGCGAGGATTTTTTCCGTCTCTTGCTGAGCGGTGCCGATGTCGTTCGTTTGTAAGGCAACCTCGATCTTTCCCGCCATTGCTTCGAACACCAGAACCGGTAAATTCAGTTCCTGGCGAATGCGAATTGAATCTTCAAAAGCCTTTCGGGCTTGCTGGTAGTCTCTTCGGGCCAGCAGAATATACCCCAGGTAAAACAATGACCAGGCCTCCCCAGTCCGTTCGCCGGTCCTTCTGGCGATTTCGTGGGCATCTTTGATGTAACGCAGGGCGGCTTCCGTTTCACCTTGTAGGGTCAGCACCATGCTGAGGTTCATCGAGATATAAGAGATGTAATGCGGGTCGCCGGTTTCCCGGCTGATCTCCAATGCTTTGGTATAGTAATGAATCGCCAGCGGAAAATCGCCCAGCAAAGCCGATACCCAGCCTAAATTGGACAGGCTCATTCCCATGGCGGCGCGGTCGTCACGCTCACGGTTAATCTGATAAGATTGCTGATAATATTCACGTGCCGTAACATAGTCTCCCTGAAGGAAGGCAGCCACATTCCCTAAATTGTTTGTGACTCGCGCCTCCAGGTGACGATCTTGGGTTTCATGGGCGATGATCAACGCATTTTCAAAGTATGTCTGGCTCACCGGCAATGCCCGTTCGAAGGCGATCAACCCCATAGAATTATAGATATGTCCTTCCTTGGCACGCTTGTGTAACCGCTGTGCGAGGCCAAGGCCTTTTTGGGCGATTTCCATGGCTTCGTCCAGTTTTCCCAGGCGCAACAGAGCCAGAGGCCAAACGGTATAGGCATCGAGCGCAGCCTCATTATTCTCAATAGCAGCAGCCAGGGTAGCGGCTCGCTGTGAAAAATCAACCGTTAGTGGAAAATCCCCAATCGCAAATGAGTAATAGGCGCGCATTACTAGCGTATCCAGGATGGCTTGCTCATCCAATTGCTGCGCCAGTTTTTCCAGGCGTTCCAGATCTCTGGCTTGAGCACTACGTTCCCCAATGCGATAGTAAACTTTGGCCCGGCCAAGCAATAGTTCAAACCGCTGACGCAACTCCGTCGGCGGCGTGAGCATCAGTGCCCGGCTGAAATAGTCAATTGCCTGCGTGTTCTGGTAAGCATTTGCTGCCGTTTTGCCAGCCAATGTCAAGTATTTGCGTGCTGCTTCGACCAGCCCGGCTTGTTCAGCATGATAGGCAAGCTGACCGTAATAGGGGGTCAGGTCATCATGGTAAATGCTCTCAAACGCCCCCAGGGCCAGTTGGTGAAGCGATTGTTGCCTGACGCGCAACTGCATGTTATACGCCGTATCGCGCATCAGCGCATGGCGGAATAAATAATGATCCTCGCTTTGTAGCGCCCAAATATCGGCGTGCACGGCTTGGGCAATATCCCCGCGTAGATCACGTCTCTCGGTCAGCATGTGGGCCAGCAGACGCACCTCAAATTCACGCCCCAGTACAGAGGCCGTTTGAACTACCTCTCTCACTTCCTGCTTCAAGCGATCTAACCGAGCGATCAAAACCGTGCGTACATCCGCCGGCAGCGATTCTGGCGCTTTTTCCCAGGCAATGTGCCATTGCCCCTCTTCAAATTTTATGAGATGCTCGTCTTGTAAATAGCGGATAATTTGTTCTGCAAAAAATGGATTCCCTTCCGCGCGTTGTTGCAGCAGCTGAAGCAACTGGGCAGAAATTGCCCCGCCCAGCAAATCTTGAGCAAAATGGTTGAGCGAGTCGACAGGTAGTTCAGCCAGATCAAGCGTTTCACTGGGAACTCCTGCTGGCATTTGCAAAGGGCTCCCCTCTGGCCGTGAAGTTGCCAAAATGGCGATAGGGAAACTTTTCTGAGGATCAGCAATAAGAACACGTGATAAATAGATCAAAAACGCTTTGCTATCCTCGTCCAACCAGTGAATATCCTCAATAATCATCACCACTGGTTGTTGCAAACTTTCGGCCCGCAAAAAAGTGCTGAGTGCCAACAGCGTATTTTCGTAGCGAGCCTGTGCATCCAATTGATCATAGGGGGAATTGGGCCAGTTTAAGTTGACCAGCGAGCCAAGAAAAGATCGGTCGCGCTCCAGGTTAATCGCCAGCTCCGTATCCCTGGTGGCCAGAATTAATTGTTCCAATTTCTGCTCAAATTTTCGCTTGTTCTTTGCTTCGTCTTTTTTATTGTCGGAAATGTTTAAGTAAGTTTTCAGCCAGTAGCGGAAAGGATTTAATGGCTGGCGAATGATTTCATCCGTCTGGCAAATGGCCCACAAAACCTTCTTGTTCAGGAAAACCGGAGAATTGCGGAACTCATAAACCAGGCGACTCTTGCCGATACCTGCCTCGCCTCGAATGGTGAACATCCCGGCAAATTTCCCGCTCCAAATCGGACCGATAAACTGGTTCAACCTTTCGATTTCTTTTTCCCGCCCGTAGAATGAACCGCTAAAGATAGCCTCCTCGATCTTCTCCTTGCGTCCCAGGAACTTGAATACCGTTTGGGGGCGAGCGAATCCCTTGAAGGTTCTCTCTCCAATGGGTTGGAATTTGAACTTCCGTCCGGCACGGCGGGCGATCTCACTATCTACCAGAATTTCACCTTCCTCCGCCGAAGTCATGATGCGCGCTGCCAGGTTAATGCCCCAACCGTAACAGGTGTAATCTTCTCGGAGTGTGCTACCCATAAAGCCAGCGTACGATGTGCGGTACGTAATCCCTGCCTTGAACGGATAATTCATCTCAGCCTGGAGATCCACAACAAAGCTTAGGGCACGCTCGATGTCACTTTCCTGAGTGATTGGCGCTCCCCAAAAAAGGAGCAAGTTGAATCCCTTATCCCCAAAATCGGGACGGCTGAGCAAGCCGCCATACCGTTCTTGCAATTCCAGCACTTTTTTGAGCAGCACTTCCGGGCCATTTTTGCTTTGTAATTCTGGCGGAATGCCAATGAAAACATTGACCGCCGGACGAAATTCCCCGCTTTGTTTCAATTGCAAGATGGCTTCTGGCCAGAAGGTGCGCAACAAATCCTCGCGGAGGGAAACCTTCTCCGGTTTGTTGAATTTTGGCCATTTCCCCCGGTAGTCACTTACTTGAAACAACTGCTCGCCATGCCATGTCCCCTCCAGATTCCCCCGCAATTCCTGGTAGAAGTG
>DAOUAN010000037.1:0-16891 GCA_034433385.1 Anaerolineales bacterium
GCACAGGTCGCCGCCTTTGGCGGCTCGCAATGACACAAAACGGCGTTTTTCGCCCACAGCGTCATCTCTCAAGGCACTGGCGAAATGAGCATCCATCCACCGCTCACACCTGACTAACAACTTTTTAGCGCACCCAGCGATAACAGCCTCCTTGACAACCGCGCAAGGAGGGATAAAATCAAGACATAAGCGGGTCAAACCGCTTTCATTTCTCGTTCTAGTTAGTGTATAAAATACACTAAAGGAGCAACAGTGATGAGCCTTCCCATCCCCTCGTTTTTCGACCCCCAAAAGGTTGGTCAGGTGTGGCGCGTGCCTTATGAAGAACGCGCCCGCCAGGGAAAAGAATGGGCGCGCCAGCACCACCTGCAACCGGCCGCCTTCGATCAGACCAAAACCTGGCTGATGCTCATTGACGTGCAAAACACGTTCTGCCTGCCGGAATTTGAATTGTTTGTTGCCGGGCGCAGTGGAATGGGCGCCATAGAAGATAACCGCCGCCTGTGCGAATTCATCTACCGCAACCTGGGGAGCATTACCCAAATCACCGCCACGCTGGATACGCACCAGACCATGCAAATTTTCCATGCCATCTTCCTGGTGGATGCAGATGGCAATCATCCCGCCCCCTATTCGATGATCTCCGCCGACGATCTGCGCCAGGGACGTTGGCGCTTCAACCCGGCGCTGGCTGGACATTTTGACATCACGCCCGAATACGGCCAGCAACGCCTGATTCACTATGCCGAAGAGTTGGAGAAAAAGGGAAAATACGCCCTCACCATCTGGCCATACCATGCCATGCTGGGCGGAATTGGCCATGCCCTGGTCGCCTCGGTGGAAGAGGCCATTTTCTTTCACTCCATTGCCCGGCTGGCGCAGCCCCATTTTGAAATCAAAGGCGACCGTCCCTTCACCGAGCATTATTCTGTTATCGGCCCGGAAGTATTGCACGGACCGCAAGGCGAAGTGCTGGGCGAGCACAACCCCAAGTTTATCGAAACGCTCCAACGCGTCGACCGCCTGGTGATCGCCGGTCAGGCCAAAAGTCACTGTGTGGCCTGGACAGTCGCCGACCTGCTCGAAGACATTCTTGCCACCGATCCGAGCCTGGCGCAGAAAGTCTATTTGCTCGAAGATTGCACCTCCCCTGTGGTCGTTCCCGGTGCCGACTTCACCGACCAGGCCAACGAGGCCTTTGCCCGCTTTGCCGAAGCCGGCATGAAAATCGTGCGCTCTACCGAGGATTTCCTGGCAGCCTGAACGCTCTTCCTCAGCAGAAAATGGCCCACCGGCAACTTTTATTTATAAGGATGAAAAATCATGTCCATCTTCGATGGTAAACGACTGACCAACGAAACCTTCAAACTCGATATTGAGCGCATGCGACGCGGCTGGTATTCGGATAAATATTTTGAGAACATCGGCCGAATGCTCTCCGTTCTCTCTGCCGAAGGATATACCTACCAGGGCAAGTACCATAAACTTCCTCCCTCGCTCTCCCCCGAAAACATTGCCGTGGGAGATATTGAAGTCGAAATGCAATGGTTCACCCGTCGCGTCGGGCGGACGGTAGTTGTGGGTGTGGACAAAGCCCTGGCCATGCTCAAACACTGCACCGGCTACTTCGAAGGAGATCGCTTCATCGAAACTGCCGACAAACTGGAAGTGTGGGCCGTCCACGATGGCTGCGTCGTTGAATCAGACGGCGACCCGCTCAACGTCCAGCCGGTGATTCGGGTGCGCGGCCGCTATCGCGACTTCGCTCTGCTCGAAACCCCCACTCTCGGCATCCTCACCCGCGCCAGTCGGGTGGCCACCAACGTCTACGAAACCCTGGTCGCCGCGCGCGGCAAACCGGTGCTCTTCTTCCCTGCCCGCTTCGATTTGCACGAAGTCCAGGCTGCCGATGGCTACGCCTACAACATCGCCGTCCAGCGCTTCAACAAAGATTACGCCCGTGAACTGGGGCCTTTCGTCTCTACCGATGCCCAGGGCGACTGGTGGGGCGGCGCCGGCGGCGGGACGGTGGCACACGCGGCCATTGCCTCCTTCCTCGGCGATACCGCCGAAGCCATGATGTCCTTTGCCCGCGTGCTCCCGGCCCACATCCCCCGCATTGCCCTGGTAGATTTCAACAACGACTGCGTGCGCGATTCACTGCTGGTACTGGATGCCATGTTTGCCCGCTACCGTCAATTGATGGATGCCGGCGACGAGACCGAAGCCAAAAAATACATCTTGTATGGCGTGCGCCTGGATACCAGCAGCAGCATCCGCGATCAATCTGTCCTGCCGTTGGGGGATCCGGCACTGGATTTGGGTGTCACCCCACGGCTGGTCTTCAACGTCCGTCAGGCGCTGGATTCGGCCTGGGAACGCTGGGACCTGCCGGCGTCCTGGAAAGAGCGGGCACGACAATACTGCCGCAGCGTGAAAATCGTCGTCTCCGGCGGATTCAACCCGGAGAAAATCCGCAAATTCGAGAAACTGGGCGTTCCGGCGGATATTTACGCCGTTGGCTCCTGGCTGTTCAACAACAACGGCTCAACGGTCACCGACTTTACCGCCGATGTTGTGCGGGTGAAAGTGCACGGCCAGTGGATTGATATGGCCAAAGTGGGACGACGCCCGTGCGACAACCCCCACCTCGAACGTGTCTGGTAAAGCGCCTCGCCGCCGGACGTTGGCCGGGCGCCTGCCCGAAACGCGTTGGCCACCCCTGAGGGCGAATCCTGCCCCTTTTAAATCACGCAGCGACCGCCCCTTTGACGGTCGCTGCGTTTGATTTTCGTTTAATCACCGATCTCCAAGAACGTGGGGATTTTCTCCAACATCTCATCTCGCACCTGGCGGAAAACGGCCATTTGCTCTTCCTCGCTTCCCTCGGCTTTGGCTGGGTCCACGAAACTATGATGCAAACGCCGCCCCGCCCGTCCGGGCCACACCGGGCACTCCTCCGCCGCCGAATCGCAGACGGTCACCACCAGGTCGAAATCTCGCCTCGGCAAATCGTTGATATGCTTCGATTGCCCCACGTGCTGAATGCCGATCTCGGCCAGTGCCTGGCGTGCTTTGGGGTGGACGTAACCGGCGGGTTTTGTCCCCGCGGAAAAAGCCTGCCACTGCTCTCCATAGCGTGCATTGACGATAGCTTCTGCCATTTGCGAGCGGCAGGAGTTACCGGTGCACAAGAATAGCACAGTCCGTTTCATCCCTTATTTCTTTTGCTGCTGCCAGAACTCGTCGTCACTGCCCTGCAATTCAGTCAGCTCGCCGGTAGCGATGAAGACCGTGCGTTCGCAAATGTTGGTGACTCGATCGGCCACGCGCTCCAGGTTGTGGGCTACCCATAAAAGCCAGTTGGCGCGCTCAATAGTCTTTGGATCCTGAATGATAAAGGTCATCAATTCGCGATAGACCTGATTGTAAAGGGCATCCACCTCGTCATCTTCGCGGGGGATAGCGCGGGCTGCCTCGGCATCTTCGTTGATGAAGGCGGTCAGGGCACGATGGAGCAACTCCACGTCTTTCTGCGCCATGCGGGGGATGTCAATCAATGGCTTGAGCAGGGGAGCATCGCCCATGCGGATATTGATGTTAGCAATACCCTTGGCGTAATCACCCATGCGCTCCAGCTCACCCGCGATTTCCAGGATGGAGGCCAGTAAACGCAAGTCATGAGCCATCGGTTGCTGCGTGGCGATCAGGATCATCACCTGATTTTCAATCTCGAAACGCTTTTTGTTGATTTCGCGATCGGCCTCCAGAATCCTTTGGGAGGCCTGTAAGTCGCGCTTTTTCAACGCCTCGACGGAATCGAGAATGGCCTGTTCCACCATACTACCGAGCAAGAGAATGTCGTCTTTGATTTGCTGTAATTCTGTTTCAAACGTTTTTCGAAGCATAACACCTCGCTTTTGTGCAATTATAACCACAAACTTAACCAAACCGCCCGGTGACGTAGTCTTCAGTGCGTTTGTCTTTGGGATTGGTAAAAATTTGGGGTGTAGGGCCAAATTCAATCACCGTGCCAGAGCGTGAGCCATTGCCCGAAAGCATCATCATGGCGGTGTAGTCGGAGACGCGGGCGGCTTGCTGCATGTTGTGGGTGACGATGACGATGGTAAAGTACTTCTTCAGTTCCTGCATCAATTCTTCGATCTTCAGCGTGGCAATCGGGTCGAGGGCGGAGGCGGGTTCGTCCATGAGAATCACCTGCGGCTCGATGGCGATGGCGCGGGCGATGCACAGCCTCTGCTGTTGACCGCCCGAAAGTGCCAGCGCGGACTTTTTCAGGTCGTCCTTCACTTCATCCCACAATGCCGCGGCGCGCAGACTGCGCTCCACCAGTTCGTCCATATCCCCTTTGTAGCCGTTGATGCGCGCCCCATACGCCACGTTCTCATAGATGGATTTGGGAAACGGGTTCGGCTTTTGGAAGACCATGCCGATATGGCGGCGCACTTCCACGGGGTTGACCTTGGGGTCGTAGATGTTCTGTCCGTAGAACAGCACTTCGCCATCCACGCGGGCGGTCGGCACCAGGTCGTTCATGCGGTTGAAGCAGCGCAGAAAGGTGGACTTGCCGCAGCCCGAAGGACCGATGATGGCGGTAATTTGCCGCGCGGGGATTTCCAGCGAGATGTTTTCCAGGGCGCGAAAGTCGCCGTAATCAACGTTCAGGTTTTTGACCGAGAGAGCAATTTCGTGTTTGTCGAGCATGTGTCACCTTGAGGGAGAGTGTTTACCACCTGATTTGCAATTTATTCCTCAATACAATCGCCAGGGCGTTCAGGCTGAGCAGTACCGCCAGCAGGACGATGATTCCCGCCGCCGCCAGCTGCTGAAATTCCGCTTTGGGCAGCGAGACCCAGTTGAAAATCTGAATGGGCAGCACGGTGAACAAATCCAGCGGACCCCTCAGGTCGAAGCGGATGTAGGTCAGCGCGCCGATGGTGATGAGCGGGGCGGTCTCGCCGATGGCGCGCGAGACGGCGAGGATGGTGCCCGTCAGGATGCCAGGCATGGCGTAGGGCAGGACGTGATTCTGGATGGTTTGCCATTGGGTGGCGCCGAGGGCAAGCGAGGCATGCCGAACCGATTGCGGCACGGCGCGAATCGCCTCGCGCCCCGAGACGATGAGAATGGGCAGCACGAGCAGCGCCATGGTCATCGCGCCAGCCAGCACACTGCGCCCCAGTTCCAGCCCGCGCACGAACAAGCCCAAGCCGAGCAAACCGTAAATGATGGACGGCACGCCCGCCAGGTTGGCGATGTTGATTTCGATGAAGCGCGTCAGCCAGTTGTCGCGGGCGTATTCTTCGAGGTAAATCGCCGCGCCCACGCCGATGGGGAACGCCATCAGCGCGGTCAGGCTGATCATCCACAGCGAGCCTTGCAGGGCGGAGCGCAAGCCCGATTTTTCGGGGAAGCGCGAGGGGAATTCGGTGAAGAATTCGGGGCGCAGCCATTTGTAGCCGTTCAGGATGATGTCGAGAATCAGGACGGAGAGCACGATCAGGCCGAGGGTCACCGCGGCGAGGCTGAGGAGTTGGAAAACGCGTCCGAAGCGCAGACGCAGGCTGAGGCGGGGGGCGAAGCGCCCGTCTTCGTTGGCGAAGAGTCCGTTCATTCGTACACCTCCCGATAGCGGCGGGTCAGCCAGTTGCTGATCAGGTTCATCACCAGCGTCATCACGAAGAGTAGCATCCCGACGGCGAAGATGGTCTTGTAGGCGATGCTTTGCTGGGGCGTGTCGCCCAGGCTGACCTGCACGATGTAGGCGGTCATGGTTTCGATGGATTGGAGCGGGTTGAGGGTGAGTTTGGGCTGCTGCCCCGCGGCGATGGCGACGATCATCGTCTCGCCGATGGCGCGGGAAATGGCGAGGATGAACGCCGCGGAGATGCCCGAAAGCGCCGCAGGAACGACGGTTCGCAGCGTGACCTCGAGGCGGGTCGCGCCCAACGCATACGCTGCCTGCCGAAGCGACTGCGGCACGGCGGACATGGCGTCTTCGGAGAGCGAGGCAACCAGCGGCAGAATCATGAAGCCCATCACGATGCTGGCGCTGAGGGCGTTGAAGGCTTGCGTTTGGGGCCAGATTTTTTGCAGGAGGGGCGTGACGAAGGTGAGCGCAAAGTAGCCATAGACCACGGTCGGCACGCCTGCCAGCACTTCGAGCATGGGTTTGAGGATTTTACGGGCGCGGTCGCTGGCGTATTCGCTGAGGTAGATGGCGGCAAGCAAGCCGAGCGGCAGAGCGATGAACATGGCGCCCGCGGCGACAAGGATTGTCCCGTTTACCAGCGGCAGGACGCCAAAACGCTTGGAAGCAAAGAGTGGCGTCCAGACGGTATCGGTGAAGAACTCTACGATGGAGATTTCCTGAAAGAAGAGGACAGTCTCCTGGAGCAGGACGGCGATGATGCCGAGCGTGGTGAACACGGAGACGATGGAGAACAACAGCAAGACCGCGCCGATGATTTTTTCGCGGCGGTCGTGGTCGGCGCGGGAGCGAAGGAGGACGGAGGAAGAAGAGAAATCTTTCATATGCGCTTATAATTCCTGCTCGTTGAGCGAGCGCAGCCGCAAATGGTTTCGCCAAGGCGGCAAAAAGCGCAGGCTCTTGTATGGACACACGAGGAGACAATCATGAAATGCCTGATTTGCAAACAGGGAGAAACGCATCCTGGTCATACCGTAGTGACTTTGCAGCGGGAGAATCGAACGCTTGTCTTCAAAGGGGTGCCGGCGGAGATTTGCGAAAACTGCGGCGAATATTACCTTTCGGAAGAAATTGCCCGGCTGCTGTATCAACAGGCAGAAGAAGCGGTGCGACAGGGAGCCGAGGTAGAAATCGGTCAGTTCGTTTATAATAGATTGGAGGTCTAACTTCATCCGCGTATTCCAATTCAACCAAAATGAGAATCGTCGTAGATACTTCTACAATTATTGCGGTGATCGTTGGCGAACCAGAAAAAGCAAGATTGATTGAGCTGACCAGAGATGCGACGGTGGTTGCGCCGCCGTCTATTGACTGGGAAGTCGGAAATGCTTTTTCTGCAATGCTGAAGCGTTCGCGTATCACTCTTGAACAGGCAATAGAAGCGATTGAAGTCTATCAAGAGATCTCGCTGGAGATCGTAGACATAAATTTGAAAGAAGCAGTGCGGCTGGCAGGTAAGCATAATATTTATGCCTATGACGCTTATTTTCTTCAGTGCGCCGTTGAATATAATCTGCCGCTCATTTCGTTAGACCAGAAAATGATGGATCTTGCCAGACGGGAAGGTGTTGAAGTGATTGAGGTGAAACTATGACAGTGTATTCCTTTGCCGAAGCGCGCGAACGGCTTGCTGCCTTGCTGGAGAGAGCCTTAACTGAAGGACAAGTCAAGTTAAGGAGCCGGGAGGGTCGAGTGTTCATTATTCGCCCCGAACGACTTCCGAAAACTTCGCCCTTCGAGGTCCGAAGCGTAAAACTGCCGGTTTCCAAGGCGGATATTCTTGACGCTATTCGTGAAAGTCGGGCGAGGCTCTCTTAATGTCGCTTTAAAGCCTCGGAGGCCTCCGAGGCCCTTTGAATTTACTTTTCCTTTGCCAGCAAATCTGCCAGCGAGACGCCAACGGTAGAGCCGAGACCCTCGAAGACGGAGCCTGTCACGCGCTTGTCGTAGCGCTGCTGGGCGAGGGCGTAGATTTCATCGGTCAGCGGGATGTAGCCCACTTCGGCAGACAGTTTGCCCGCGTTCTCCAGGTAGAACTTGACAAAGGCGCTGATTTCGTCCTTCTGGTCAATACGGGCGCGGTTGACGTAGATGAACAGCGGGCGGGAGAGCGGCTGGTAGGTTCCGCCTGCAACGGTTTCGGTATTCGGCAGGACGCAGTTGCCGTCGCCGTTGTCAATGGCCACCAGTTTGAGTTTGTCCTTGTTTTCTTCGTAATAAGCCAGGCCGAAGAAGCCGAGGGCGTTTTTGTCTCCTGCGATGCCCTGCACGAGGACGTTATCGTCTTCGCTGGGGAGGTAGTCGCCGCGGCTGGAGCCTTCCTTGCCGACAATGGCTGAGGTGAAGTAATCGTAGGTGCCGGAGTCCGTGCCAGGACCGTAGAGCGAGAGCGGCTGGTCGGGGAAGCCCGCGCGCACCTGATTCCAGTTGGTGATCACGCCTTCCGCTTCAGGCGACCAGATTTTCTTGAGTTCGTCCACGGTCAGGCAGGAGACGAAGTCATTTTGCGGGTTGACCAGCACCGCCAGACCGTCAAACGCGACGGGCAGTTCCACGTACTCGATTCCGTTCTGCTTGCACAGTTCGGTCTCAGATTCCTTGATGGGGCGGGATGCGTCGGAAATATCGGTCTCGCCCGCGCAGAACTTCTTGAATCCGCCGCCCGTGCCGGAGATGCCGACAGGCACGCGCACTTCGGGAAATTCCGCCTGGAATTCCTCGGCGACGGCGGCGGTGATGGGCGCAACGGTGCTGGAGCCGTCCACGAGGATGGTGCCTTCGACGGGACCAGGGGTGGGGGTGATGACTTTCTCGACGACTTTGGTCTCAACGACGGTGACGGGCGTGGCGGCGGTGGGAGTGCCACAGGCAGCGAGCAAAAGGCTCATGACCACCAGGGCGAATAAAAGGGAACGAATGGTTTTGGACATTTTTCTCTTTCTCCTTTGATGTGTTTTCTACGTTGTGTATCGTATCAGCCTGCTTTTAAGGACAAGAGAAGGATGGGTTAACATCTGGTTAAACAAACCCTCCGCGGTAGGAAAGACCGCGGAGGGTGGAGTGGATAACAAGGCTTACTCAGTCCTGAATGATGCGGCGACTGCTATAACTTTCGTAATCGGGCACCAGGCGCTCGTATTCACTGTCCATCAAGGGAGAAGAGATCATGAAGTCGGCAGTGGAGCGATCGCAGGCGACGGGGATATTCCACACCACGGCCATGCGCAGCAATGCCTTGATGTCGGGGTCGTGCGGTAGGGGCTCGAGGGGATCCCAAAAGAAGATCAGGAAGTCAATTTCATTTTCCACAATTTTTGCCCCGATTTGCTGGTCGCCACCCAGAGGGCCGCTTTGCAATTTGTGGATGGTGAGGCCCAACTCACGTTCCAGTAGCGAGCCGGTGGTGCCGGTGGCGTAAATTTTATGGTGAGCCAGCAGCTGACGGTTGAATTTGGCCCATTCCAACAGGTCGCGCTTTTTGTTGTCATGCGCCACCAGGGCAATTTTTTTATTCGGTTTCATGATGATTTTGCGGTAGTTCATCGTGCCTCCATTTCTTCAGAAACAAGTAGAGGAAGGGATATGGGGATATTTATACTCCAAAGCGAAGGGGAAACAAAAAAAGCCTGCTCAGGGAGAGCAGGCTTTGGGTCAGACAAAAGGGCTACACGTGCTCTGGCGAGGAGATGGGGCGCGTGATCTCTCCTCCTGGTTTGAGCGGTTCTCTGGCATAGGAGAGTTTAACTTCCTCATCGCCAAAGCGGAAGTGATCAATGCGTTTTGCACCCCTAAGGGCAAAAACAAACCAGAGCATCAGGGGGAGTGCCAAGGTCAGGTAAATTCCAAAACAAATGGTCAACATAGGAAAGCCTTTCTTTCGTGAACAAATCAAAACCAAAAAATGCGCTTCAGTGATTTCATCATACAATACTTCTCGTCGTGCCGTCCTTACAACTTACCGAGTTTCATTTGCAATTTTGATAAGCGCTTGAAACCGTTTTCAGTGTAGCAGGCGGATGTTATGAGAAGGGGAAGAATGAATTAACGTTTTGTAAAATGGCTGCTTTTCTCAATAGTCGTTGAAGCGGGGGAAAAGTTATGACCTTCGCGACGAACCTGATAGCCGGGCTTTGCCCTGGAATGGCTGACCTTGCAAAAATGATAGGTGGCTTGTAGTTCTGAATTTCTTGACCCCGATGATTACAATCGCTAAAATTTTATTGGGTTTGAACAAGGAGGCAAACAAGCGGAAAGGAGATGATGTCGTATTTCATAGTGCGTAGTGCAGATGTGTATTCTGTGTTTTGCCAAATTCAATACCTTTTTTGAACAGTCGAGATTACTCAAGAGGAGAAACCATGTTCGCAAGAAACTGGCAACGTATTGTCTCTTTGCTGGCTTTGCTGGTGATTCTGCTGACCGCTGCTCGCCCGGTGCAGGTGCAGGCAAGCACGCCGCAGGTGACTCGTTCGATCACGGGTACGGCTCAAGCGCCGGTGGGGTTTGCTGTTTCACAGCCCTTGCGCTCGATCCAGGTAAATAAAGTTGAGGTCGCTCCTGAAGGCGAACAGAGTGGTCCCGTCGCGGAGTTCCGTGGGGGGTTGCCCATTCCGCGCCAGGTGATCGGCAATCGGGCGCAGAGCAACCGCCCGGGGTTGGATATGTCTCGTGCGCAGATTCAGCCTGGGGCTAAGGTGATCGATCCGCCCGCGCCGGGGCTGGATGTTGGCTGGGCTGGCCTCAGTCAGGGCGTCAATCGCGTCTGGTATGGTTACGGTGTGTACCCGCCCGATACCCAGGGTGATGTAGGCCCCAACCATTACATCCAGGTCGTCAATAGCCAGATGGCGATCTTTGACTTAAACCAATTATCTGCCGTTAACACGCCTAAAGCGTTGTTCGTCGGCCCGATCAATACCCTGTGGCAAAGCAGCACTTTGACGGAGTGTAAACAAAGCCAGGACGGTGACCCTGTCGTGGTGTACGATGAATACGCCGACCGCTGGTTGGTCAGCCAGTTTGCGCTGCCCAGCTATCCCAATGGGCCTTTCTATGAGTGCATTGCTGTTTCCCAGACTGGTGACCCGATGGGAGCCTGGTATTTGTACCAGTATTCCTTCCCGGTCATGAACGACTACCCCAAGTTCGGCGTCTGGCATGATGGCTATTACATGAGCATTAACCAGTTCAAGCCGTGGCAAACCCCCGCCTGGGCTGGTCAGGGTGTGGTCGTCTTTGATAAAGTGGCCATGCAAAGTGGCAACCCCAGCGCTGCGATGATTTACATTGATACAAGCACAGCCTGTGTCAATGGAAACGAGCCCGAATGCTTCCTGGGTGGCATGTTACCTGCCGATGCGGATGGCACCACTCCTCCCAGCGGGCCGGAAATCTTTATGCAGTTCGATGATGATGCCTGGGGCTATTCTCCCGATCAACTCCAGCTGTGGACTCTGGTGCCGAATTGGGGTGCCGGTACCGCTACCTTCTCTCATCTTGTAGATTTGCCGACTGCTCCTTTTGATTCTGAAGTCTGTCCGGGCTATGTGCGCAACTGCATCCCCCAACAGGGCACTGCCCAGGGCCTGGATGCGATTTCTGACCGCCTGATGTATCGCCTGCAATTCCGTGACTTTGGCAGCTACAAAGCGATGGTGGTCAATCACACCATTGACGTGGACAATGCCACCACTACCAATGGTCGCGCCGGCGTGCGCTGGTACGAATTGCGCGATACCGGCAGCGGCTGGAGCATCTACCAGCAGGGCAATGTTGACTTCGCCGATGGTAAGAATCGCTGGATGGGCTCGGCTGCCATGGACGATGTCGGCAATATCGCCATTGGCTATAGCGTCTCGAACGCCAGTATGTACCCCGGTATGTGGTACACGGTGCACCTGGTGACCGATGCCCTCGGAACGGTACGAGCCGAAAAACCGATTGTTTCTGCCGGCGGTGGCGCGCAAACGGGAACGGGCGCTCGCTGGGGCGACTACAGCATGATGAGCGTCTATCCGCAGGCGGCAGGTGGTTGTTACTTCGTCTATACCAATGAGTACCTGCGCGGCACCACGCCTGCTGAGTGGTACACCTGGATTGGGATGTTCCACAATGCCTCTTGTCTCACGGGCGATGTCACCCCGCCCGATACCACCATTGACAGCAACCCGGGCAGCACGGTCCATAGCCACAGCGCGACCTTTGCTTTCTCCGGCACGGATAACGCCACTGTCTCAGGCTTCGAATGCTCGCTGGATGCTAGCGCCTTTGCCTCCTGCACCAGCCCGCTGACGTACAACAACCTGGCCATTGGTGCTCATCACTTCGAAGTCCGCGCTGTGGACAATTCTGGCAACGTTGATCCCACCCCAGCCACCTTCGATTTCACTGTTGATCTCACCATCGCGACGCTCGTCTCCCAAGGGGCTTACGATGGCTGGATTCTGGAATCGGGTGAAAATAGCAATGTGGGTGGCACACTGGATGCGACCTCCGCATACCTCTTCGTGGGTGATAATGCCCAGGATAGGCAATACAGGGCTGTGGTTGACTTCAATACTGCTACGTTGCCTGATAATGCAGTGATCCTCAGCGCCTATCTCAAGGTGAAGAAGGCCGTGATTGTAGGCACCAACCCCTTCACGACCCATGGCAATCTGTGGGTGGATGTGCGCAATCCGTTCTTCAGCACCGCTCGCGCCCTGCAATTGGCTGACTTCTCGGCCCCGGCGAGCAGCGTCAAGATCGCTTCGTTTGGCGCTACCCCGGCCAGCGGCTGGTACACCGCCGATCTCACCAGTGGCGCTTCCTTCATCAACCTGACCGGCACTACACAATTCCGTCTGCGCTTCAACCTGGATGATAACGACGACATGGGCGCTGATTACCTCAAGTTCTTCAGCGGCAATGCCGTTGCCGCCAACCGCCCGGTGTTGGTGATTGAATACTACGTGCCTTAGTTCGCTGCCGCATCGCTGAAAGAAAAATCAGCAGGGTCTTTTGGACCCTGCTGATTTTTCTTAAGCCCAAAACACCTGGACTGAGTTTTTTGCAACTGGCGGACAAAGCAGACGAGATTTTGCACATACCATCTTCACTGCCTGCCCCCACCCCTGCCCCTCCCCCGCAAAGGAATGTGCCGTAAGCCTCGCCAGCCTGCGGGGAAGGGGACGGGGGATGGGGTGTTTGAAGTGCCAGGCGGGACAAGATCAGGTCTACATCCATCCGAAAGCGGATGGATGCGACCTGTAACGCACCCGATGAAAATTTTTACTTACGAAGCGTTTTTCATTAAGTCGTCCTGATGGCACAAAACTCAGTCTAGGCCATACTCGCTTCGGCTGAGCGAAGATGAGCGGTCTGCCAGTTTTGCACCAGGTTCATCCCGGCCAGGTAAAAATAACCAGCAGCGTAAATCAACAACCAGGGCGCCACCTTCCAGCCCAGATGAGGCAACAAAACAACCAGCGAAACCAGCGCGTAGCAACCCAGCCCTATTTCACCCCATACCATAGGACTGATTCGCACGGCATAAGCAGACTGCGCCCATCCCTGGTGCTGATCGGTCACATTGAACTTGGGTGTGCGGGTGAACGTACCTGTTTTGTTGGTGAACAACCCTTCCAACACCGCCAGCGAATTGTTCAGCGAAAGCCCGAAACCTACCAGAATCAAAACAGGCAAAATGCGCAGGCGATCCGTCAGGCGCGGATGATATTCCGTTCGTGCTACCAGATACAACAGTGGCGGCCCAAAGGCGGTCACCATGGTCCAGGGGAACATGCGCAAGAACGACGGTGACATCAGCCCGATGGGCAAGATCAACAACAGAATCGCCAGCATCAACGGGTGGACAAAATAGCCTGTGATGTGGAGCAGGCCCAAAATCCGCTTGCCCTCGGGTAGATCGGCCGTGAGCAAGCGCAGGAACATTTTGCGCACCACCTGAAAACTACCTTTCGCCCAGCGATATTGCTGCTTTTTGAACGCCTCCACCTGCGGCGGCAACTCGGCCGGGACGACCACATCGGGCAGATAATCAATCCGCCAGCCCTTCAACTGCACGCGGTAGCTCAGGTCGAGATCTTCCGTGAGCGTATCGGGTTGCCAACCGCCAGCATCTTCAATGGCGCTTTTTCGCCAGATCCCGGCCGTGCCGTTGAAATTGAGGAACAACCCGTTGCGCGAGCGCGCCGTCTGTTCGATGATGAAATGTCCATCAATGCCCAGCGATTGTGCCCGGGTGAGCAAATTATTGCTCGCATTGGTATGCCCCCAACGCGTTTGCAGGCACGCCAATTGCGGATCGCCAAAATAGATCACCGTTTTCTTCAACCAATCGGCGGGCGGGACGAAATCAGCATCGAAGATCGCCAGCAGATCACCCTTTGCCGTCTTCATCCCTTCGGCCAGCGCCCCGGCCTTGAACCCGGAGCGATCGCTGCGCTGAATCAACTCCATATCATAGCCGCGTGCCCGCCACTGCTCCACCAGGTGACGCACCAGAATGGCCGTGTCATCGGTCGAGTCATCCAAAACCTGAATGTGCAACTTCTCGCGGGGATAATCCAGCGCGGCGACCGCGCTCAACAAACGTTCGACCGTGTAACGCTCGTTAAAAATGGGCAATTGCACAGTCACCACCGGCCAATCAGCCATCGGCGTTGGCTGTAGGGGGTGGTCCTTGGTCTTCCAATACAGGAATACAGTCACTGCATTGTGCAGACCATACAGCGCCAGGCCAAGCAAGGCGCTCACATAAAGTATCTCTAGCAACGTTCTTAACACAATCATTCTCTTCTCCTTTACGATGTAAACTTCAATCCCGAATGGAAAACGCCGCCCTGTTAAGACAGGAAGCGGCGCGCTGGCTGGGCGTACCAAAAGCCCGTATTATAGCAAGGGTAGATTAAAACAGGTTAAGTTTTCTCAACGGGAAGAACGAAATAGAACGTGCTGCCTTTCCCCTCTTCGCTTTCGGCCCAAATTTTGCCCCCATGGGCTTCGACAATGTGGCGGGCGATGGACAGCCCCAAGCCGGTGCCTCCCCCAGAACGTGAACGATCGGATTTATAGAATCGCTCGAAGATGCGCGGCAGATCCTCAGCCGGGATGCCCACCCCGCTATCTCGAACAGCGAATCGGACTCCGCCCGAGGTGGATTCCGCCAAAAGGGCAATCTCTCCGCCCGGGCGGGTGAACTTGACCGCGTTGTGAATCAGATTCACCAGCACCTGTTCCAGGCGCGCCCGATCGCCGCGCACAGGCGGTAAATCGTCTGGGCAAGCGACCTTGAGGGTCAGGGCAGCGCGCTCGGCTTGCAGGCGCATCCGCCGGGCGGCGGAATCAAGCAACTCGCCAGCCGCGACCGGCGCAAGGTCCAGCGCGACCCGCCCCGCCTCGATGCGCGAAAGCTCCAGCAGCTCGGTGGCCATCTGCGTCAGGGCGTCCACTTCGGTTTGCATCTGATCCAGAAAATGGCGCGCTGCCGGGGGGTCTTCCAGGGCGCCCTCTTGCAGCGTCTCGACCAGGGCGCGTAACGAAGCCAGCGGCGTGCGCAATTCGTGGGAGAGGTTGCTGATGAAGTCGCGGCGCACGGTTTCGAGGTGGCGCAGGCGAGTGAAATCCTGAATGAGGAGGAGCGTGCCGCCTTCGGTGAAGCGATCGGGGGCGATGATGGCCTGTAAAAATTTGCGCTGGGTGGGCAACTCAATGCTTTCGCTCTGAATTTCGCCGCTCTCCTGGCCGCGCTGCCAGGCGCGGACGAGCTGATGGTGGCGCAGCGCCTCGACGACAGAGCGCCCCACCAGGTTTTCGCCGAAGAGACGCTCGGCGGCCGGGTTGGCAAATTGAATGTAACCGTTGGGGTCGGCGATCAGCACACCATCGCTGAGTTGCTCCAAAACAGCGGCCAGGCGGGCGCGCTCGGCTTCAAGGCTGGCCAACTGCTCGTCGAAAGTGGTGACCAGGGCTTGAACGGCGTTGCTCAAATCGGCCAGGGAGGGGACGTCGAGGGGTAAGGCTGAAGGGGGCGCATCGCCTTCAGCGGCGCGGCGCACCAGGCGGCTGTATGCCTCCAACCGACGGCGCAGGGTGAACTCGCGCCAGGCCAGGGTTGCCAGCAGCAGGAGCAGGATAGCGATGCTGAGCAGGAGCACGGTGTTCATATTTGGGCTGGAGAATCACCCCTCGAAGCGGTAGCCGCCGCCGCGCACGGTAACAATCCGTTGTGGGTGGGAGGGATCGGGTTCGATTTTTTGCCGTAGCCAGCGCACATGGACATCCACGGTACGGCTGTCGCCGATGTAATCCCAGCCCCACAGACGTTCGAGGATAAATTCGCGTGAGAGGACCCGGCCTTTGTGTTCGGCGAAGAAAAGGAGAAGTTCGTATTCTTTGGGTTTGAGGGCCAGCACCTGACCGTTGAGCGTCACCTCGCGGCGGTCTCGGTTGATGAGCAAGTTGCCAAAGGTCAGCACATCCTGTTTCTCGGCTGGGGCCGGCTGTTGCGATTTTTTCAGTTCGGCGTGTAGCCATCGCGCCCGGCGCAATTGTGCCTTGACCCGTGCCAGGAATTCGCGCATGGAGAAGGGTTTGGTGAGGTAGTCATCCGCGCCGACTTCCAGGCCCACTACGCGGTCAATTTCGTCATCGCGCGCAGTGAGCATGAGGATTGGCGTGTTTATTTCCTGGCGCAAGATACGGCATACCTCGAAGCCGTCCAGCTCGGGGAGCATGATGTCGAGGACGATCAGGTCGGGTTGCTGCTGACGCGCTTTGGTCAGGGCGGTGCGTCCATCGCTGGCGGTTTCGACGCTAAACCCCTCTTTTCGCAGGTTGTAGGCCAGGGTGTCTTGCAAGGCGGGTTCGTCTTCGACGATCAGAATCGATTCGGGCATTGAGGGGAATATACCATAATATGGTTTCCAGCCGCAACCAAGCCGTGGTCATGGGTGCGCTAAAAAGTTGTTAGTCAGGTGTGAGCGGTGGATGGATGCTCATTTCGCCAGTGCCTTGAGAGATCACGCTGTGGGCGAAAAACGCCGTTTTGTGTCATTGCGAGCCGCCAAAGGCGGCGACCTGTGCCCCGCAGGGGTAAGCAATCTCCTGGTCGGCAAGGAATAGATGGATTGCTTCGGGGCTGACGCCCCTCGCAATGAC
>DAOUAN010000038.1:0-3226 GCA_034433385.1 Anaerolineales bacterium
GATAAAGGTGGTTTGGGCGCGTGGTTGGGGAGTGGGTGAGGGAGGCAGGGAGGGGGCAGGGGAGGTGGCTGGTTGGGTAGGAAAGGGGATCTGGATCAGGGAGAGTGTGCAGGCCAGGCTAACCAGGGTGAGCAGGCTGGTGAAGAGGAGCAACGGACGAGCTCGAGAAGCATGCTTCATCTTTCCTCCGCAACCGGAGCGGGTTGGGGCTGTTTGCGACCAGCGTATGCGATAAAACTCAGGCCAATGCTCACGAAATAGAGCAAAATCATCGGCAACATAACCAGCGACATGTTGATCGGGTCCACGGTGGGGGTGATGGCCGCGGCAATAATCGCGATCAACACCACGGCCAGCCGCCATTGTTGCGCTAAGATGCGCGGCTTGATGAAACCCATCGCGGTCAGCACATAAATGACTAGCGGAAATTCAAACGCCACGCCAATCCAGAACATCAGACCGGTAACGAAACTGAAGTAAGATGCCGGGCGCAATTCAGCCTGAATGCCCATGAAACTGAGCAAGAAAGGCAAGGCGGTAGGCAAAAGCATGTAGTAAGTAAACGCCATGCCCCCAAGGAACAGGATCGTTGCCAAAGGGATACCGATCAGGCCAAATTTTCGTTCGCGCGGCCGTAAGCCAGGGGCGGCAAACAGCCAGAGCTCGAAAGCGATGTAGGGCAAGGCCAACGCAATGCCGCTGATGAGCGCAATGCGCATGAATACGCCGATGGATTCGGTCACCTCGATGGCTTTGAGTGCGCTCAAGCCGCCAACCGGCTGGGCCAGGTACTCGATGATTTGTTGGGTGAAGTTGAAGGAAATGCCAACCGTGACGACCAGGGCCAGGATGGCCCGCAAAAGATGACGGCGCAATGCCTCAATTTCGGCCCACAGAAATTGACGGACCGATTGATCGGTGACAACGCCGGTCAGTACATCGGCCAGAGGGTGTTCATCTGGCTCGGCGTTGAGAAAATTTTGAAAACGCCGCAAGAGGCGAAAAGGGAAGGCCAGAATGTTGAAAATCAGGCGGAAGGGAAACGTGAGGATCCGCCATAGATTGCTGAAAAACTTACGCATTCGTCTCCTGATCTTCGTTGGGGGTGGCGGCAGGCGGTTCGTTCACGGGAGAGGAAGCGGGCGGCGGTGCCGAGAGCGGGCGGCTACGCACTGGCGGAATGTCCCACGCGCCGAATTGCCCCTGAGCAGGCGCGCTCGCGTTGATGTCCCCTTGAATTTTGTTTAATTCTTCGTTGGCCTCGCGCATCAAGCGGTTAGGCAGGGTGCGGATCTCGCGCGAGGTTTGTTGAAAGACTTTCCAGGCATCTGAAGTTACCAGGTCGCGCAACCATTTTCCGATGGTCTTCCCTGCTTTTTCCATGTCCTTTGGGCCAAGAATGATCAGGGCGATGACCAAAATAAAAATAAATTCCGACATGCCAACGCCAAAAATTTCCATAAGTTAATCCGTTGTCTTTGCCGCAGATACCGCCTGGGCATTTTTGAGATATTGTTGAATTTCGTGCTGATGATCGGCCAACGCGCCCAACACACCGTTGACAAAGCGCGGCGTAGATTCAGAGCCGAACTGTTTGGCCAATTCTACCGCTTCATTGATGGCGACTTTGAGGGGGGTTTGGCGGTAAACGGCGAATTCCCAGCAGGCCATGCGCAAAATGTTGCGATCAATCGCCGCGACCTGGTCGAATGGCCATTCAGGCGCATATTTGGCAATTAAGGCATCCAGCTTTTGCGTCAGGGGAAGAACGCCAAAAATAATCTGGCGAGCGAAATCAGCCAGATCATCGCTAAGCGGAGTTTCCTCCAGCCGACTTTTCAATACTTCGGCTGGAGGATGATTGGTGAGATCGATTTCGTAAAGTGCTTGCAGGGCCAGGCTGCGCGCCCTGGTTCGTTGCTTCATAAATTATGCCTCAGGAGATTCCTCGTAATCAATATCTTCAATGTGAATATTAATCTGACCGACTTCCATGCCGACCATTTCTTGAATGGCGCGGGCCACCTGGTGTTGAACGTTGCGACCCACTTCACGAATGTTGACATCTTGTTTCAGCACCAGGTAAAGATCCGCAAATACGACCTGATCTTCGACCTCCAGGCGCACCCCCTCATTCGCCCCGCGTCGGAACAGGCGGTTGACCCCGCCCGGAATGGGGGCCATGCGGCTCACGCCCGGGACGCTCAGCGCGGCCAGACGGGCAATGGTGACCAGCACGTCGGGAGAAACCGTCGTCTTCCCAGGGGTGGTGTGATAAGCAGTCATTTCGTCTCCTTTGATAAACACGGTATCTCTTCCTGTCACATCATGGCCATACCGCCATCCACACCCAACACCTGGCCAGTGATGTAAGCGGCCTGATCCGAAGCCAGGAAAGCCACCGCATAGGCCACTTCTTCGGGTTGACCTTTACGGCCGAGCGGTACCAGCTTCAGTGCCGCTTCCAGCGTTTCGGGGGGCATGGCGTTCAGTATCTCGGTATCAATGAAGCCGGGGGCAATGGCATTGACCGTGATGTTGCGGGCAGCCACCTCGCGCGCCAGTGCTTTGGTGAAGCCAATTTGCCCGGCTTTGGAGGCCGAGTAATTCGTCTGGCCGGGGTTGCCCATCTGCCCGGCGACCGACGAAATGCTGATGATCCGCCCGTAGCGCTTGCGCATCATATGGCGCACAGCGGCCTTCGAGCAATTGAACGTAGATTTCAAATTGGTGGCAATCACTGTATCCCAATCTGCTTCAGACATCATCATGATGACCATATCGCGGGTGATGCCAGCATTGTTGACCAGGATGTGCAGATCGCCGAACGTCTCAATGGCGAACTTAATCAGCGCCTCGGCGGCTTTGAAATCCGAAACATCTGCCTGGAATGCCGCGGCTCGACCGCCATTTTCCTGAATTTTCTGCACCACTTCTTCAGCGGCCTGGGGCGAATGGTGATAATTGACCACCACCGCGGCCCCGCGAGCGGCTAATTCAAGGGCAATGGCGCGACCGATGCCGCGTGAGCCGCCGGTCACCACTGCCACACGATTTTCCAATGAAAGGTTCGCCATCATCTTTTCCTCCGAAATTATACATCAGGAAGTGAATATCTCGCCCGCCAAGAGCGATGCTTATCTGGACTGCTTTAACCCCCAACCCAGCCCCAGGCCTCCGCCCACCATCAATAATCCTGCCCACAAGAACACATCCTGCCAGAAAC
>DAOUAN010000039.1:0-60326 GCA_034433385.1 Anaerolineales bacterium
AGAGGAGGATGTCGGAGAGGGGTGGGGCAGTGAAACGAGGGGCGTGCTATTTGCCGCGTTTTGCAAATCGGTTGCCAGGCGGGCTACCTGTTGAATACTGTTGAACGATTCGCCGGCGGCCAACATGCGCTGCGCCTGAGCGCTCAGCGCCTCAACCGGATCGGAATCGCCCAGCGTGGCGAGCCGCGCCCGGGCGCGATCCAGGTTTCCGTTGGCGGCATAGGCGGCGGCGATCAGCGTGCGGAAGCGATCCTTGAAGTCGGCGCGCAAGCTGGCTGGGGTGGTGTCCACATACCGGACGGGAGAGATCACCCAGGAGTAGAGCAGCCCCAGCCCCAGTCCGGCCAGAAGCGCCAGGAGAATCGGCCCAAAGGTTCGTTTCATGGTTGCGTTTGGGGGGAGGCGGGTTGCCAGGTTTGCAGTGCCAGGGTCAGGTTTTGCAGCAGGGAGAGATCGGCGGGGGCATAGCCCATCTGTCGGGCGTTTTGGAGAGCCTCGGCGGCGATCTCGGCCGGTGGGCGGCTGCCAAGCAAGGCTAGCCGTCGGGCAGCCAGCTCAGGGTTTTGCTCGGCCTGGTACACCTCGGCGGTCATCAGCACAAAGTCGGTGCGGTAATCTGCGCGTAAGGTTTCGGGGGTAGTATCTACATATTGGACTGGATCGATCACCCAGCCGTAGAGCAGACCCAGGGCAACCCCCACCAACAGGGCGAGCAAAATGAGCAACCAGCGAGGCATTCTTGCTCCGTGTGAAAAAATATCCGGGCAGGAGACCGGCGGCACCCAGAGACACTTCCTTACCGTTGCTGCCTCTCGGCCCTGGCGGGGTTCGCAAGGCTCTGCCGCGCCGGGCCTGCCCGGACGCAGCAAGGATACTCGAAGGTGGGTGGGCTGTCAATTGTCTGGAGGGCACAATGTCAGTCCGTGCGCCCATTTCGAAGCAACTTCCAGAGAACCAGCAAGGTACTATCCAGCAAGAGGGCTGTATCCTTTCACTCATGATATAATTTCTTCAGCCAACCCGATTTATGGAGGATCTGCATGATGGAAACAACGACCAAGCAGTTTAAACATTGCGATATGATCTCGGTCAAAGGGCGTGTGGATAGTGCTACCGCTCCGCAATTTGCACAAGCGTTGGATGCAATTACCAGCAATGGCCGCTTTAAAATCGTGGTAGATATGAGCGAGCTGGAATACATGTCCAGCGCGGGCTTTCGTGCCTTGCTGGCCTGCCAGCGTACCTGCCGGCGTTACAATCGCGGCGAGGTTGTTTTGGCAGCTGTGCCGGAGCGCATCCGCGAGGCCCTGGATCTGGCGGGTTTCAACGAGCTGTTCAAAACGTTTGATGATCCTCTAACCGCGGTTGGTTATTTCTAATGCGTTTTAGGATCGTGGATCGCGGAGTGGCAAACGTCGCTTTGCGATGATTCATATTGCGGAATCAGGAACGAAATCTTTCAGGAAGGATGCCGTCTCCGTTTATGGAAGAGGAGGCGGCTTTTAATTGCTATGCCAAGCATCACTTTTCCGGCACGCTTCGAATTTTTGGATGAGATCCGTCAATTTGTCGGCGAGGAGGCGCGCCGGGCAGGTTTTGACGAAAAAGAAATCTATTCCATTCAGCTGGCGACTGACGAGGCCGCATCGAATGTGATTGAACATGCCTACCAGGGAATTCCCGATGGCAAGATTGAAATCTCTTGTGAGTTTCGGGATAATGCTCTGGTCATTTTCTTGCGCGATCATGGCAAATCTTTTGATCCTCGTAAAGTTCGGGTACCCGATTTGAAGGCGGATCTGTCCAAACGGCAGATCGGTGGCCTGGGCCTGTATTTGATGCGCCGCTTGATGGACGAAGTGCGTTTCGAGGTTGCCAGCGATGGGGGCAATCTGTTGACCATGGTTAAACGGAGGAAATAACGGCATGAATGCCGCGATGCGTTCTCCCGTCACTGCCGATTGGCGACAGATTACGAATTTGGGAGAAAAACTGGCGAGCGAAAACTCGCTGGTTGCCCAGCGCGAGCGCATTGTCTCTGTAACCAGTCAATTGATTGAGGGTCGTGTGGAGGTCTGGTTACATGAGAACATGTTTCGCTTACCAGATTGGGAAGAAGAGCGAATTTTCCCGCCTCAACCCCCGCTGGAAGGAATGCGTTGTGCCATACAAAGCGAACGTACCTGTGTGTTCCCGCGAGGGCGGCGCAAAGCGGATGGTCGCGCTTTTGTCGCCGTGCCGGTAGAAGATCAGGGTCTCATTCTGGGAGTGATCCAAGTCACGCGCGATGCCGGGCCACGCTTTACCCGCGAGGAAGTGAATCTCCTCGAAGGACTGGCGCACATTGTCGCTGTGGGGCTGCTCGCTTCGCACCGCCTGGAGGTGGAGCGTTTTCGCTTACGACAATTGAACCTGGTGCGTCAGGTCAGTGCGCAGATTGCCAACGTGATGGATGTGGACGAGCTGGCGCGCCGGGTGACGAACCTGATTCAAAAGACCTTTCACTTCTATTACGTTGCCATTTTTACCCTTGAACCCGGATCGCAGTCTTTGAAATTCCGTTCGAGTGCTTCTGCTCCCCGCAAGGGACGCAAGAAAGCCTCCATAGCCCTGGAAGTAGAGCTAGGGGAAGGGTTGATCGGAGCCGCTGCGGCTAGCGGTGAACAAATCCTTTGCCCCGATGTGCGCTCGGAGCCGCGCTTCCGCTTTGTGGATAGCTTGCCAGAAACCCGCTCTGAGATCGTTTTGCCCCTCAAGGTAGAAGATCGTTTGTTGGGCGTGCTCGATGTGCAAAGCAATCGGCTGGATGCGTTTCATCCCAACGATGTGCTGATTCTCAGCGCCCTGGCCGATAACATCGCCCGCGCCATTGAAGGGGCGCGCCTGTACCACGATCTGCAACGTCGCGCCGAGCAATTGACCCTGATTGCCGAAGTCAGCAAAAGTGTGACGTCCACCCTGGATTTGCCTCAGCTGATGCGCCAGACCGCGGATCTGATTCATGAGCGATTTGGCTATCCCTATGTACACCTTTTCACGGTTCACCCCAATCGTCGTTTGATCGAATATCAGGCCGGCAGCGGCAAACGAAGCGCAAAACTGGAGGGATATACCCTCTCTCTCGACGATGAGCATGGCATTATTCCCTGGGTGGCGCGGCATGGACAAACCATTCTGGCCAACGATGTCAACGCCGATCCGCGCTATCGTCCCTCGCCGTTGCCTCCCCGAAACACCCGTGCCGAATTGTGTGTACCGCTGCAATACGACCATCGCGTCGTCGGCATTCTGGATATTCAATCCGATCAGCCCCATGTTTTCACCGAGGACGATCGCCTGATGTTCGAAGCGGTGGGTGGAACGATTGCCGCCGCCATTCGTAATGCCGACCTGTATCAATCCGAACAATGGCGCCGCCAGGTAGCCGATAGCCTGCGCGAAGTTGCAGGTCTGGTCTCGGCCAATGCTGGCGTAGAACAGGTGCTGGATACGGTCTTGCATGAATTGGAGCGTAACTTGCCTGTGGATGTTGCCGCTATCTGGCTGGTGGGCGAGGAGGGCCTGTACCTGGCCGCGGTCCACGGTGCGGACCCGCGCAAGATCGAGCAGGCGCGACTGGAATCTGCCGAAGCCTCCATTTCGTTGGCCAGCGCCATGTTGGCCGATTCGCCCGTGATTCGCAAACCGGGCGATCCCATCGGGCCTTCAGGTTTGGCTGCTGGTTTCCCGGCGAACTACTCCTCCCTGGCCGCCCCCCTGCGCATTGGTGACCGCCCCCTTGGGGTGATTGTCCTTTCTCATCACACCCCTGGCCGGTATGGTCATGAAGCCCAGGCCATGGCCACTACCTTTGCCAGTTATGCTGCGGTAGCAATTGAAAACGCCCGCCTTTACGATACTGCCCAGGAACAGGCCTATGCCTCGGCGGCTTTGTTACAGGTTGCCCAGGCAGTGGTCAGCCTCAACGACCTGGATGAAATTCTGGGCGCCATCGTGCGCATTATGCCCATCCTGGTAGGGGTGGAACGTGTTGTGCTTTATCTCTGGGACGAAGAGCGCCAGGTCTATGTGCCGCAGCATCATTACGGGGTAGGGCAGGACGAGGCGCGTCTCTGGCAGCAAGAATTCCCTGCTGGTGGCTTCCCCTTGCTGGATGCCGCTCGCCAGCAGAACCGCCTGATCCTGCATCCGCTCAAGCCGCGCACCCGGCCGCGTTCGTGGCCGCGCCTCCGCCCCCTGGTCGAGAACGAAGCGCCGCCGGACGGAGACCGTTTGCTGATGGCCCTGCCCGTTTCCATCCGCAGCGACCTGTACGGTGTTCTGCTGGTCGAGGAAGCGGATGGCGGGCGGCGCTTCCGCGCCCGTCGCATTGAGATCATCACCGGCATTGCCCAGCAAATCGGCCTGGCGATTCAAAACGACCGCCTGCAACGCGAAATGGTCTTACGCGAACGTCTCGAAACAGAAGTACAACTGGCGCGTCAGATTCAGCAGACCTTCATCCCCCAAACGCTTCCTCAATATCCTGCCTGGCAATTGGCAGCTCGCTGGCAGACGGCTCGTCAGGTGGGCGGCGATTTTTATGATGTCTTCGAACTCCCCAATCGCCGACTGGGCCTTTTCATCGCCGATGTGGCCGACAAGGGCGTCCCGGCGGCCCTTTTCATGGCGCTCACGCGCACCCTGGTGCGGGCGGCGGTGCTCGAGACGGCCTCTCCCGCCCAGGCGTTGCAGAAAGTCAACGAATTGCTCATCCCCGATACGCATCAGGGCATGTTTGTCAGCGCAGTGTATGCTGTCGTTGACCTGGAAGCCGGCACCTTGACCTATGCCAACGCCGGCCACAACCCGCCGTTGTGGATTCATCAGGGTTCCGTTGAACGCCTGACGCGCACAGCAATGGTATTGGGCGTAACGACCGAGGTGCCCATCACCGAGCGGAGCATCCAATTGCAACCCGGAGATTGTGTTCTGTTCTATACCGATGGCCTGACCGAGGCGTTTTCGGCCGAGGATGAAATGTTTGGCGAAGCGCGTTTGATTGAAGCGGTGTCTTCTGCCTCCGTAACTACAGCCGAAGGTTTGCTGGATGCCATCGAAAACCGGCTGTTGGAATTTTTGGGTCTCTCTTCCATCTCTGATGATTTGACCATGCTCGTCCTCCGTTATCTGCCCGCTTGAGCATTCAGCTCTCACATTTTGAAACATACGAGGTAAATATGTTCACCAGCGAAGGAAAGAAAATTGTGGTCACTGAAAATGCTCCCCGCGCTATTGGCCCTTACTCTCAAGCCGTGCGCATTGAAGATCTGGTCTTCACTGCCGGGCAAATTGGTCTGGACCCGGCCACGATGGAACTGGTAGGGGGCGGTATTGAGGCACAAACCCGTCAGGTGTTGACCAACTTGAAGAATGTGCTCGAAGCTGCCGGCTCTGGCCTGAATTACGTTGTCAAAACGACGGTATTTCTCAAAGACATGGCTGATTTCGCCGCGATGAACGCCATTTATGCCGAATTCTTTGGCGAGAATCCGCCGGCGCGTAGCACGGTCGCGGTTGCGGCTTTACCTAAAGGCGCATTGGTCGAAATTGAGTGCGTGGCCCTCCTGGCCCCTCTACGCGGTGAGTAGCCTGACCTGTAGTAGAATTAGCCTTCGCGTGGGCGGGGCCAGCGGCGCACCCGATGCGCCCGATGAAACGCTCTGCCCACCTGGATGAAAATGCGACCTTTTGTATCCATCATTGTGCCATGTTACAATGAACAGGCGACCATTCGTCATTTGCTCGAAGCGATTCATGCTCAAACCTATCCGCTTCAGCAAATCGAAGTGATCATTGCCGATGGCTTATCCACCGACAATACCCGTCAGGTGATTCACTCCTTTCAACAAGAACACCCTGACCTTGCCCTGCGGGTCGTGGACAATGTAGCCAGGACCATCCCGGCGGGGCTGAATCGAGCCTTGCAAGCATCTCGCGGCGAAATCATCGTTCGGCTGGATGCGCATTCCATGCCCTACCCGGATTACCTTGCCCGCTGTGTGGCAGCCCTGCAAGAAGGACGTGGCGAAAACGTCGGCGGGGTGTGGGAGATTCGGCCGGGCGCCCAAACATGGGTCGCCGAAGCGATCGCTGCGGCCGCGTCCCATCCCCTGGGAGTCGGCGATGCGCTTTATCGCCTCAACGCTCGCCGCGGCGCGGTGGATACCGTTCCCTTTGGCGCTTTCCACCGCTCGCTCATCGAGAAAATCGGCGCCTTTGACGAGACTTTGCTATCGAATGAAGACTATGAGTTCAATGCCCGCGTGCGGCTTTCGGGAGGAACGGTCTGGCTGGAGCCGGGCATTCGCTCGGTCTATTTTGCGCGCGCTACCCTGGCGCAACTGGCACAGCAATACTGGCGCTACGGTTTCTGGAAATGGCGCATGTTGCGCCGCTATCCGCAAACCCTGCGCTGGAGACAGGCCTTGCCGCCCCTTTTTGTGCTCAGCCTGTTCGGCGGGATTTTCTTGAGCCTATGGTTTCCCGGGGTCAGGCTGGCGCTGTTGTTGGAAGTCATTTTCTATTTCACCGCCTTGCTGCTGGCCAGTTTGCAACTGTCATTTCGGCAGCGCAAATTCTTCTTTCTCATCGGTGTTCCCCTGGCCATTGCAACCATGCACCTGGCCTGGGGGAGCGGATTTTTATGGAGCATGTTCTCAAGCTGGTTTAGTAAATCACGACATGGCTGATACGACCCCTTTACGCCCTTCTATTCGCTTGCGCCCCAATGAGCAGCGGGCAATTTTGATGATTGGCGACCTGCTCTCTGCCATTGCGGCTGTCTTTGGCGCCCTATATGTCTGGCGCGAGTATTCCCGCTTTGTTTTGCTCGCCCAGGGGTTTCCCCCCAACCGTATCGAGCGCATCCTGGCGATTGAAGTCCCGTTTTGGTTTTACATCTTGCCCCTGGCCTGGCTGGTTTTGATGGTAGAACTCTATGAGCCACATACCGCGGCCAGCTGGCGGAAGACGGTGCGCGGCATTGCCGTCGCCGCTTTTTTGGGATTGCTGGCTTACTCGCTCTTATTCACCATCCGTCAAAACCCGACTTCGTTGCCGCGCATTGGGGTTGGCGCCTTTTTGCTCTTCGCTTCGCTCCTGACTTTGGGCTGGCGCGCCCTCTATATTCGTTTCTACACCACGACCGGCCTGATGCGCCGCGTGCTCATTGTGGGCGCGGGCAAGGCGGCAGCCTCTCTGGTGGAAACGTATCAGACTCTGAAACCTCCGCCATTTAAAATTGTGGGCTTTATTGACGATGACCCGCGCAAGGTGGGCAAACCGTTTTATGGCTATCCGGTGATTGCCAACAGCGAGAACCTGCTGAAAACGATAGAAGATTATCGCATCTCAGACCTGGTGATTGCCATCACCAAAGAAATGCGCGGTTCCACCTTTCAAGCCATTCTGGAGGCGCAAGAGCGCGGGGTTGAGATCACCCGCATGCCCATTCTCTACGAAGAAATGGTGGGTCGCGTGCCGGTTCACCATCTGGAGACCGAATGGATCATCCGATCGTTTGTGGATCAGATGCGCGTCAGCGGGTTTTACGAATTGACCAAACGCTTGATGGACATTGCGGGTGCCCTGGTGGGGCTGGCCGTGTTGATGCTCGTTTTCCCCTTTGTGGCCCTGGCGACGATCCTTGATAGTGGTTTCCCGGTTTTGTATTCCCAATCGCGCCTGGGGAAGGGGGGGCATGAATTCAAAATTTACAAGTTCCGCACCATGTGGCAGGATGCCGAAGCGGATGGTGCTGCTCGCCTGGCCACGGAAGATGACCCGCGCGTGACGCGCGTGGGGAATTTTCTGCGCCGCACCCGTTTGGATGAGCTGCCTCAATTTTGGAATGTTCTGCGCGGAGAGATGAGCCTGGTGGGGCCGCGCGCCGAACGAGCAGAATTGGTAAATAAATTTCAAAAGCGCATTCCCTTTTACCGCGCTCGTTTGCTGGTCAAACCGGGGCTAACCGGTTGGGCGCAGATCAATTACGGCTATGCCTCTACGGTGGAAGATACGGCGGTGAAACTGGAATACGATCTTTACTATATCAAGCACCGTTCCTTGTTGATGGATTTAATGATTGTCTTGCGTACCATTGGCACGGTGTTTCGAAGGAGCGGACGTTAACATGAAAGCACTGGTAACGGGCGGAGCCGGTTTTATCGGCTCACATATTGTGCAGGCATTGCTGGCGCGCGGCGCTGAAGTGCGCGTGCTGGACAATTTCTCCACCGGTCGGCGGGAGAACCTTCAGGGTTTGCGCGGCCGGCTGGAAGTCTGGGAAGGAGACGTGCGCCAGGCGGGGCGGGTAGCGGAGGCCGTGCAGGGGGTAGAAGTCATCTTCCATCAGGCAGCCTTCGTCTCAGTTCCCCAATCTTTGCAGGAGCCACAAACTTGTTTTGAGGTCAACGTGACCGGCACCGCCATCTTACTGGAAGCGGCGCGGCGGGCCGGGGTGCGCCGGGTGGTGCTCGCCTCCAGCGCAGCGGTGTATGGGGATTCTGCTGCCCTGCCGTTGGGTGAGGAAACGCCGCCGGCGCCCCTTTCGCCGTATGCGGTTTCCAAGCGGGTGGATGAGATGTATGCCGTCCTCTATACCCAGGCCTTAGGGCTGGAAGTGGTGGCTTTGCGGTACTTCAACGTATATGGGCCGCGTCAACGCCCGGATTCGATGTATGCCGCGGCTGTGCCGATCTTCATCCGCCGCCTGCTGGATTCTCAACCGGTGACCATCTTTGGCGATGGTGGTCAGACGCGCGACTTGATTTATGTGGGTGACGTGGCGCGCGCCAATTTGCTCGCGGCGGAACATCCTGCCGCGGCTGGCCAGGTCTTTAATATCTGCACCGGCCAGGAGACGCGCCTGCTGGATCTGCTGGATGTGCTGTTGCCGCTGTTCCCCGCCGCGCCCCGGCCTGTTTTTGGGGCGCCGCGCCCTGGGGATATTTACCGCTCGGTAGGCAACCCCCAAAAGGCAGAGCAGGTATTGGGTTTTCGCGCCGAAGTGCCCCTCTCTGAAGGTTTGAAGGAAACGGTAGCATGGATGCGCAGTTGAGTTCGCGCCCGCGCTTGCACGTGCGCAATCGTTTTGTGCTGGCCGGAGATATAGCCCTGATCATCACGGCCGTTTTGGGCAGTTTTGCCCTGCGGCTGGATGTGGCCCAATTGCCCTATTACTTTCCGGCGGCGCTCATCATGTGCGCGGTGGCGTTGCTGGTGAAAATCCCCACCTTTTACTTCTTCGGGCTGTATCGGCGCCTGTGGGTGTATGCCAGCACCAACGAGCTGCGGCTGATCGTGGTTGCGGTGAGCGCGGCCTCGGTGTTAACTTCGGGGGTGATGTTGTTGTTGATGGGCGCGGGATTGGTCCAGCCGGGGATGCCGCGCACTGCCCTGGGGATTGATTGGCTGATCTCGCTGGTGCTCATCGGCGGATCGCGCTTTGCCTTGCGTATCCTGGCGGAACAGATGTCCACCCCGCGCGAGGCGAAGAGCCGGCGCGCCCTCATCATCGGCGCAGGGGATGCGGGCGCCCTGGTGGCCCGCGAGCTGCAGAAATCCTCGCAATTGAACATTTTGCCCATGGGGTTTCTGGATGATGACCCGGCCAAGCAACACAAAGAAATTTACGGCGTGCCGGTGATCGGCGAGATCGCCTCATTGCCGGATGTGCTGGATAGCCACCAGGTGGATGAAGTCATCATCGCCATCCCCTCGGCGCCGGGGCGGGTAGTGCGCCTGGTCAATGATATTTGCCGGCTGAAAGGGATTCCCTCGCGCACCATGCCCGGCCTCTACGAGTTGATCGGCGGCAAGGTCAGCGTCAACCGGCTGCGTGAAGTGGATATCACCGACCTGCTGCGCCGCGAACCGATCAAGATTGATGACCGCCTGATCGGCGCCAGTTTCAGCGGTAAGCGCGTGCTGGTCACGGGGGCGGGCGGCTCCATTGGCCGCGAAATCTGCCGACAGGTGGCGCGCTGGGGGCCGGCCGAACTGGTGTTGCTGGGACATGGCGAAAACAGCATCTTCGAAGCCTTGCTGGAACTGAACGAAAGCTTTCCTGGCCTCTCGTTGCAGCCGATCATCGCCGACGTGCGGGATGCCGGGCGCATCCAGGAAATCTTCCGTCGTCATCGCCCCGAGGTTGTTTTCCATGCCGCAGCCCACAAACATGTGCCGCTGATGGAAATGAACGTCGAAGAAGCGGTTACCAACAACGTGTTAGGCACGCAAAACGTGGTCAACGCGGCGATTGCCCATGGGGTGGAGCGCCTGGTGCTCATCTCCACCGACAAGGCTATTCGTCCGGTCAGTGTGATGGGCGCTACCAAGCGCCTGGCCGAAATGATCGTGCTCGATGCGGCCCATCGTAGCGGGCGTGCCTTTTCGGTTGTTCGCTTTGGCAACGTCCTGGGCAGCCGCGGCAGCGTGGTGCCTCTCTTCAAGCAGCAGATCGCCCGCGGCGGGCCGGTCACCGTCACCCATCCCGATATGCGCCGCTATTTCATGACCATCCCGGAGGCCGTCCACCTGGTCTTGCAGGCCGCGGCCATGGGGCAGGGCGGCGAAGTCTTCCTGCTCAACATGGGGCAGCCGGTGCGCATTTTGGACCTGGCCGAAGACCTCATTCGCCTTTCGGGCCTGGAACCCGGCCGCGACATCGAAATCGTTTTCACCGGCATTCGCCCAGGCGAAAAACTGAGCGAGGATTTGTGGGAAGAGGGAATGCACTTTCAACCCACTGCCCACCCCGAAGTCTTCCGCGTGGAAGATGATGAACACGTAGATGGCCAACGCCTGGCGCGTGCCGTGGATGAATTGGTCCATCTGGCGCGTCAGTCTGAGACCGAAAGCCTGCTGCGCCTGCTCGACGAATCCATCCCCTCCGCTGCGGTGCGTTCCGCGCCCCCGCCGGATATCACCTCCCTGGTTTGACCTATGCCCGAAGTCTCAGCGACTGCCTGGACGAACTGGCTGGAAGAGCGACCCGATGCTCACCTTTTGCAGACGGCCGAATGGGGCGATTTGAAAGCCGCGTTCGGCTGGGAGCCTGTTCGCATCATCTCGGACGAGGGGGCGGGCGCGCAAATCTTGTTTCGCCGCCTCCCCCTGGGCTGGTCTCTGGCTTACCTGCCCAAGCCCGCCCTCGGCAGCGATTGGAGGCAACTGGATGCCGATTTCTGGCGGCAAGTGGAGCTCTCCTGCCGCAGGCGGCGAGCGATTTTTCTCAAGATCGAGCCGGATGCCTGGGAAGAGGAAGCGCTTGTACCGCTGCCGCAGCTGATCCGCTCGCCCCACAACATTCAGCCGCCGCGTACGATTGTGGTTGATTTGCGTGGTTCGGAAGATGATCTTCTGGCGCGCATGAAACAGAAGACCCGCTATAACATTCGCCTGGCGCAGAAGAAGGGGGTGCGCGTCCGTCCCTGGGATGATTTGGAGGCTTTTTATCGCCTGATGCAAACCACCGGTGGACGCGATGGCTTTGGGGTGCACTCGCTGGAATATTACCGCCGTGCCTATCAACTGTTCCAGCCAGGCGGAATGGGCGAACTGCTGGTGGCCGAATATGAGTCCCTTCCATTGGCTGCGTTGATGGTGTTCAGACGGGGGCAACGCGCCTGGTATTTTTATGGCGCTTCCAGCGATGAGCAGCGTAACCTGATGCCCACTTATCTGCTCCAATGGGAGGCAATGCGCTGGGCCAGAGAGCGGGGTTGCCTGGAATACGATTTGTGGGGTATCCCCGATGAAGACGAGGCCACGCTGGAGGCCGGTTTCGAAAAGCGCCGCGACGGCCTGTGGGGCGTATATCGCTTCAAGCGCGGCTTCGGCGGAACCGTGAAACGCGCCGCTCAGGCCCTGGATTGGGTCTTTCAGCCTTTCTGGTATCGCCTGTATTTGCGCTTTCTGCAAGCCCGAAGTATGTTGTAGGAGAGGCTTGACCTCCGAAGTCTCAGTAAAAACGATGAATTGGGATTCCTTGATTGCCACCTTGCCTTCTGCTCACCTCCTCCAAACCTGGGAATGGGGGCAGGTGAAAGCGCGCTATGGCTGGACGCCGCTGTATGCTCTGTGGGGAGCGGGCGGCGAGTTTCGTCTGGAACATGATGTCAACCGCCTGTTCCCTTTGCCTTTTTCAGTGGTGGCTGCGGCGCTGATTTTGAAGAAGACCGTGCTCAACCGTGCTTTTGCGGCGAGGCTCTCTTTGCTTTACATCCCGAAAGGACCTGTGCTGGATTGGAGCGATGAGCCGTTGCGTCGGCGAGTGCTGGATGATTTGCAGTCCTTTGCCCGCAGCCAGGGGGCGATCTTTTTGAAGGCCGACCCCGATGTGGTGCTGGGCACGGGAATCCCTGGGGGGGAGGCGGAGACTCGCGATCACGGCGGCCAGGCCGTGAGGTCCGATTTGATGCGCCGGGGCTGGCTTTTTTCGCGGGATCAGATTCAGTTCCGCAATTCGGTTTGGGTGGATTTATCTCCCAGCGAGGAGGAAATCCTGGCGCGGATGAAACAGAAGACGCGCTACAACATCCGCCTGGCAACCAGAAAAGGGGTGTCGGTGCGCATTGGTTCAGCGGCCGATTTGCCGTCGCTCTACAAAATGTACGCCGAAACAAGCCTGCGCGATGGCTTTGTCATCCGCGAGGAAGGGTATTATCAAACGGTCTGGCGGACGTTTTTGTCGAATGTGGGTGAGGGAGGCCCGGCAGTTCAGGCCGAGCGCCCTTGCGCGCTGCCTTTGATTGCCGAGGTGGAGGGCGAACCGGTTGCGGCGATTTTCTTGTTCTTGTTTGCCGGCCGAGCGTATTATATTTACGGCATGTCCCGTGAGGCACACCGCGAGAAGATGCCCAATCACCTTTTGCAATGGGAGGCTATGAAGCTGGCGAAATCGGCCGGCTGCCGGGTGTATGACCTGTGGGGCGCGCCGGATGAGTTTGCCGAAAGTGACCGGATGTGGGGGGTGTTCCGTTTCAAGGAAGGATTTGGTGGCCAGGTGGTGCGGACTTTGGGCGCCTGGGATTATGTCCCCGTGCGCTTGTGGTATCGGCTGTATGCGGAAGTAATGCCGCGCCTGTTGGAAGTGATGCGTGCCCGCGGGCGGGCGCGGACGCGTCAGGTGCTGGCGGAATAGTCACGAAAGGAGTGTTTATGATTCCACGTCTCCGTTTTGCTCATTTACCTACGCCGATCGAGGATCTGCCGCGGCTTTCGCAAGCGTTGGGCGGGCCGCGCTTGCTGGTCAAACGCGACGATCAGACCGGCCTGGCCTTCGGCGGGAATAAGACCCGTAAATTGGAGCTTTTGGTGGCTGAGGCTCAGGCGCAGGGGGCGCGCACGCTGATTTCCGCCGGGGCGATTCAGTCCAATCATTGCCGTCAAACGGCGGCCGCAGCAGCGCGCTTTGGTCTGGAGTGTATTCTGGTTCTGACCGGGGAATGGCCTGCTCAGCCTTCGGCCAATTTGCTGTTGGATCAGTTGTTTGGGGCGCAGATCGTCCACGTAGCAGATCGCAAAGATCGCGACCGGGTGTTGCAGGAGACCTTTGCTCAGGCGGTGGCGCAAGGCAAGCAGCCGTATCTCGTCCCCTATGGCGGTTCCAGTCCGACCGGGGCCTTGGGTTATGCCTATGCCATGCAGGAATTTCTCCAGCAGGGTGTGCCGGTGGATTGGATCGTGTTTGCTACTTCTTCTGGCGGTACGCATGCCGGCCTGGTGTTGGGTCAACGCTTATTCGGCTTCCAGGGCAAGGTGTTGGGGATCAGCATTGATGAATCTGAAGACTGGCTGCAAGAACGCGTCTCGGCGCTGGCCTCGCAGGCGGCGGAAAAACTGGGCGAGCGAATCACGTTTGAGCGGCAGGATGTGCTGGCCAATGCTGATTATTGCCGCGCTGGTTATGGTGTGCTGACCGGGGCGGAGCGGGAGGCCGTCCATCTGTTTGCCCGACTGGAAGGTCTGTTGCTCGATCCGGTGTATACCGGTCGCGCCGCGGCGGGATTGGTGGACCTGATTCGCAAGGGATTTTTCCGCAAAGAGGAAACGGTGCTCTTCTGGCATACGGGCGGCCAACCGGCGCTGTTTGCAGATAAATACGCCGCGCCGATTGTTCAGGGGTAAGCCACCGCTTGCAAGGGATGACTGACTGTAAAACCTGCTTTTGCGCCTTCCAGGGAGGAAAAAACAGGCGAGTGAAGGTCAGGCCAGGATCTCCACCGGCATTCCGCTGGTGAGGTAACCTTCGTTCAGCGGGATGGCGTTCATTCCGAACAGGACGCCACTTTTGCCGCGCCGATAGGTGCTTAGCGTGCGCAGTGGTTCGGGACTGCGCGCCAGAGTGTCTTTATCCAGGGTGGTGACCACGCAGCGTGCGCAGGGCTTGACCACAGCCAGCTCAACGTCACCCAGGCGGATGCGCTTCCAGTTGTCTTCGGCGAAGGGATCTCCCCCGCCTACCACCAGGTTGGGGCGAAAGCGATTCATTGGGATGGGGGAGGCGAGGCGAGCGTTCAAGTCGGCCAGCGAATCTTCCGAAGCGAGTAAAACCGGGTAACCATCGGCAAAGGCGGTGTGATCGTCGGCGTTGACGGCATATTTTTCATGGATGCGGCGGATGTATCCCGCGGCCAGATGAACCAGGCGTACCGGCGTGGCTAACCATTCAGAGAACCATTCAGCCGCCTCCTCGCCCTGATCCACGGCCTGCACGCCGCGGCTCTTCCAGATGTTCACGGCCAGGGGCGTTCCCTGTTTTCGAATGAAAAGCCGAAGGGTATCGAATCCGGGCGCAGAAAGTTCCAGCAGGTCATCTTGCAGGGTGGGCGTGACCAGCGCCAGGCGCGGGTGCTCGCGCTGTGTCAGGAACTGTCCTTGCGGGGTGATCACCATCATGCGGCGATCATGTTCCAGTCCCATGCGCTCGATTTTCGCCGCGCTGACCTCGAAGCCACGGCAGGCTTTGATAGGATAGTAAATGAGGGAGGTAACAGTGAGCATAATCCAATTTTACCGGATCAACTATGCCAGTTTCACCACCATCCCCCATTTGGGGGATTTCCTTCTGAGGGCAAAACTTAATCCAGGATTAAGCGACCTTAAGGCAAATCACATTTGGAGGTGAACATGAACCGTAAACTGGGTTATCTGATTGCTGTATTGCTTCTTGTTGTTGCCTTGTCATTCACCTTTCGCTCTTCGGTAACGGCGGCAACCAGCAACTACATTATCCTCGGCTGGAACGACCTGGGAATGCATTGCTACAACAACGATTTTCGCGATATGGCCGTGCTTCCCCCCTATAACACCCTTTGGGTGCAGGTATTGAAGAAGGGCAATCCACCGAAACTGGTGACACAGGGGATTCGCGTCACCTACAAATTTGCCGATAACACCTACTCCGTTGGCAAAACCAATTTTTGGACCTACGACAAAGCGCTGTTCGGCGTGGACTTACCCAACAACGTGGGGCTCAAGGGAAAAGGTCTCTCCGGAGTCATGAATCTAAATGGCGATCACTTTGTGGCTGAGGGCATTCCGCTCACAGAATTTTCCGATAGTGCTCCTACCACGCCCAACCCCTATCAGGTGGCCACGATCACTGTGCGCAATGCGGCCACCGGTGCTATCCTGGCGCAGACTCAGATCGTAGCGCCGGTTTCCTCTGAAATGCGCTGTGATAATTGTCATAAAGATAAAGGCTCGGCCAACCCCAACATCAGCACCGGTCGGGTAGCCACGAATATCTTGACCCTGCACGACCAGAAAGAGGGCACAAACTTGATGCAGGCTCGTCCCGTGTTGTGCGCCAGCTGTCATGCCTCCAACGCTCTTGGCGCCCCAGGGAAACCCAATGTGCCCAACCTTTCTAAGGCAATGCACAGCAAACATGCAGGGAAAGTGCCCGACAACCTGAACGGCTGCTACAATTGCCACCCAGGCCCACAGACAAAATGTCTGCGCGATGTGATGTCCACGGAAGAAGGCATGACCTGTATTTCCTGCCATGGTGGCATGAAACAAGTGGCTCAAAACCCCAACCCCTGGCTCAATGAACCCCGTTGCGACAATTGTCACAAAAAGACCCCGCAAAATCACGCCCTGTATCGTTTTTCCACCGGCCATGGCGGCCTGTATTGTGAAGCCTGCCATGACAGCACCCATGCCATTGCACCCAGCCGTGTGGCTGCTGATGGAATCAAATTCCGCCAATTGCAGGGCTCAAACGGCCCCCTGGAAAAATGCACTGTCTGCCATCTCACCAAGCCGAGCGGCGCCGGGCCACACGGCAAAAACTAACCTAAGCTTTGTGCCATCAAGAGCGATTTCATGAAAAACGCTTCGAAAGTGAAAATTTTCAGCGGTTGGGTTACAGGTTGCCTCCATGCGCTTTCGTGGGAGGGATGCAGATGTGCTCTTGTCCCGTCTGGTGCTTCCAACACCCCATCCCCCCGCCCCCTTCCCCGCAGACTGGTGACGCGTACGGCACATGCCTTTTGCGGGGAAGGGGGATGGAGGCTGCGGAGGGAAGGGGCGCATAGCGCCCCTTCCCTCCGCCGGGCTTTCCCCTCCCCCGTCCGAGCGAGGAACGTTGCGCTGCATGGGTTCCCGGACGGGGGAGGGGCAGGGGTGGGGGCGGGTTGTGAAGATAGTACGGGCAAAATCTCATCCCTGAGGTTGTTTTTCATGCTTTGTCCGCCAGTTACACAAAAGTCAGGCTAAATCCTGAAAATTCCAGCCCTTCGCGCTGACAGGTTGACACCTCCTGCCCTCTGCAATAAAATAACCGAACAACGTTCGGTTATTTTATTTAAAACGGAGCGCCCATGCTCACCCGCATCCACTCCCGACTCGCCTCCCCCCGCCTGGCGCTGACCTTCACCGCCCTGGCGGGATTGCTCTTCTGGCTGCTGGCGCGCGGACTGGGCGACCTGCCGCCCGGCGCGCCCTCCATCTTCGACCTGCAACTGGCGTTCAGCGCCGAAAAATTCCAATCCGTCCTCGCTGCCTGGGGCGAGCGCAACATCACTGCCTATGTAACCAGCATGTGGTTGGACTACCTCTACCCCATCGCCTATGCCCTGGCATTGAGCGCATGGCTTGCCGTCCTCACCCGCCGCGCCGACCACCTCCCCTCTCGCCCGGCGCTTGCCCTCTTCGCCGCGCCCTTCCTCGCCGCCCTGCTGGATTACGTCGAAAACTCCCTGCACCTGCTCATGCTGGCAGTCCTGCACGCCACCCCCGCCGCGCTGGTCTTCCTCGCCTCCCTCGCCGCCGCCGTCAAGTGGACGCTGGCGGGCGTATCCATTTTGGGTATCCTGGCGCTGACCGTGCGCCGTTTATTCGCCAAAGGAGATTCCCCCATGCGCACCCTCAAAAAAATCTTCCTCTACCTCTTCATCTTCCTCCTCGTCCTCCTCCTCGCCGCGCCGACCTATGCCTGGTTCGGCGTCATCCACCCCGCCCTGCCGCAAACCGACGGCGAACTGGCTCTCGAAGGCCTGACCGCGCCCGTCACCGTCTATCGCGATGCCAGCGGCATCCCGCACATCTTCGCCGAAAACGAACACGACCTGTTCTTTGCCCAGGGCTTCGTCCACGCCCAGGACCGTCTGTGGGCGATGGAATCCGCCCGCCGCGCCGCGCACGGCACGCTTAGCGAAGTCATCGGCGAACGCGGCCTGAAGAACGACACGATGATGCGCATCCTCGGCATGACCGAATCCGCCGAAGCCGACTGGCAAACCCTCGATGCCGAAACCCAAGCCGCCCTGCAAGCCTATGCCGATGGCGTCAACGCCTTCCTCGCCCAGGCAGGCGGCAAACTCCCGCTGGAGTTCAAAATCCTCGGCATTCAGCCCCAACCCTGGACGCCGATTGACTCGCTCGTCTTCGGCAAACTGGTCGCCTGGGGCTTGAGCAACAACTACCAGGATGAACTGGTCATCAGCAAACTGACCCAAACCCTGTCCTGGGAAGAAACGCTCTCGCTCCTGCCCGACTACCCCGGCCCCGATGTCATCCCCGACGCCAACGCCGCCCTGCTGCCTGAAACGGTTGACTCCATGCTCCGTACCGCGAGATTGCTCTTGCCCGCGCAAAGCGACATGAATGTCGCGCTACGTCCCGACCAGGGCAGCAACGCCTGGGTGGTGGGCGGCAGTCACACCGCCTCAGGCAAACCCCTGCTGGCAGGCGACCCGCATCAGGCGCTCTCCATGCCCACGCTGTGGTACGAAGTCGGGCTGCACAGCGCCGATGGGCAATATGATGTCGTCGGCGGCTCGCTGCCCGGATTGCCCGGCGTGGAAATCGGTCACAACGCCCGCCTCGCCTGGGCAGTGACCAACGCCCGCCCCGACGTGCAAGACCTGTTCGTCGAAACCCTCAGCGACGACGGCGCAAAGTACCTCTTCAAAGGCGAATGGCAGCCGTTGACCATCCGCGAAGAGGTCATCCCCGTCAAAGGCAGCGACCCCGTCACCCTGAAAGTGCGCGCCACCCATCACGGTCCGCTCGTCAGCGACGCCACGCCCGAAAGCCCGCAGCATCTCGCCCTGCGCTGGACGGGTCTCGACCAGGGACGCCCGCTGGCGCAAGCCATCCTCGAACTCAACCGCGCCCGCAACTGGGACGAATTTCGCGCCGCACTCTCCCGCTGGCAACTGCCCGGCATGAACTTCGTCTATGCCGATGTGGACGGCAACATCGGCTACCAGATGAGCGGCGCGGTCCCCGTTCGGGCGAAGAACGACCTCTATGGTCTGCTGCCCGTTTCCGGGTCCGATGGCGAACACGAGTGGCTGGGCTTCGTCCCCTTCGAGGAACTCCCCTCGGCGCAAAATCCCAAGGGTGATTTCTTCGCCTCCGCCAACAACCGCCCCGCAGGCCTCGACTATCCCCATTTCCTCTCGCACTACTACCAGCCGCCCTACCGCGTCGTCCTCATCAGCCAGACCATTCGCAACCTGAAGAACGCCACCGCCGATGACTTCGCCCGCCTGCAAGCCAGCTGGTACAGCGACATCAACCGCCAACTGGCGCAGGTCATCGCCGCCGAAGCCGCTCCGCAGAGCGAAGCCGAAAAAGCCGCGCTCGCTCTTTTGAAGGATTGGGACGGATTCATGACCCCCGAAAGCCGCGCCGCCGCCCTGAGCGAACTCGCCCTGCGGCATCTCATCCGCCTCGCCCTGGACCCGAAGCTGGATTCCGCTTCGATTGACGCCTACCTCACCCTGGCAGGCTACCCCTACATGTTCCTGCAAACCCTGCTCGATGACCCCGCCAACCCCTGGTGGCACGGACGCCGCGCCGAACTGCTCACCGCCGCCCTCGCCAACGCCGTGAGCGAACTCGGCGAGAAGACCTGGGGCGACATCCACCAGTACACCGCGGCGCACCCGCTCGGCAGCATCGGACCCCTGCGCCCGATTTTCAATCGCGGTCCCTTCCCGACCGGCGGCAACTGGAACACAGTGGACAGCGGCGGCTACTACCCCGACCGTCCCTACGCCATGACGCTTGGTCCCGCCTACCGCATCATCGCCGACTCGGCCAACTGGGACGCCTCGCGCTCCATCATCCCCACCGGGCAATCGGGTCAGCCCTTCAGCCCGCACTACGATGACCAGCTCCAGCCCTGGCTGAAAGTGGAATATCACCCCTTGCCCTTCAGTGCGGAAGCGGTGCGCGCGGCGGCGGTACACACCCTGACGTTGAAGCCCTGACGTGCCATGCCAAAGCCAGATGTCTCTGAAGCGCGCAAAGCCCGCATTCTGGCTGCAGCGCGACGGGTATTCGCCGAACATCCTTACGAGCGCGTGACCATGCGCCAGATCATTGCCGAAAGCGGGTTGAGCACCGGCGGGGTGTACTGGTATTTCCAGAGCAAGGAGGAGATCCTCGCCGCGTTGTTGTGGCAGATCGCAGAGGAAAATTTCGCCCGCATTGATGCAATTCTGAACGCACCCCTCCCCCCTACCCACAAGTTAGAGCAAGTGGTAATGCTGATGGTGGGACAGAGCGAAAGCCTGTCCCACCTGTACCTGAACCGGGCGAAATATCATGCCATGCTCTCGGCGGAGCCGGCCACGCGCGCCATCATGGAAAGGATCGGGACGGGGTATCGGGCGCGGCTGCAAGCGATCCTTGAACAGGGCTTTGCCAGCGGCAAATTCCGCCGGCTGGAGGCCGCCAGCGCTGCCAATACCTTGTTGGGGACCTATGAGGGGCTGATGCTGCTCTGGGTGATCTCCCCCGAACCGCTCGACCTGGAGAAAAGCCTGCTCAGCGCGGCGCAAATCCTGCTGGCGGGGCTGCAAATGCCAGCAGAGTAGCCGCGCTCGCCGACCGATGAATTTCCAGACTACCTCAGTGGCTCGCGGCACGAAGGTGGCCAAAAGCCGCCTCTCCCGCTTGAGCGGACTTTGAGCCCTGCGCCGAAACGCGCCAGGCCAGGAAGCCTGTCTTACACCAGATTTCGCCCTACTCCTCTTTGGGCACGCCGACCTGAATCATTCCTTCTACTACACGCACAGGGTAGGCAGGAATATCCACCACCGCGGGCATTTGCATCACTTTGCCAGTACGCACATCAAATTCCGCGCCGTGACGTGGGCAGACGATGTTATATCCCTCCAGGTCGCCATCGCCAAGCGGGCCATCGTCATGGGTGCAGACATCTCCAATGGCAAAAAGTTGTCCCGCGATGTTGAAGATCACAATCGGACGGCCTTCAATTTCCACAAACAATCGCTCGCCATTGGGCACTTCGCTGGCAGGAGCAATTTCCACATATTCGATTTTGGTTTCGTCAAGTTGAGTGTAGTTAAACATTGCTGACCCCGTAAAGAGCAAGCGGGTTTGTTAGTCAACCAGGTCGTCGCTAGCAGAACCCAGACCATACACGCCGGCTTTCAATACCTTCAGCGAAAGAAGTGCACACTTCAGGCGAACCGGTCCGAGGTCAATGCCCAGCATATCGAGAATATCCTGTTTGGTAAGTTTTTTGATATCTTCTAAAGACTTGCCAATGATAGATTCGAGCAACAAGTCGGCGGAGGCCTGCGAAATGGCACAACCGTGACCATCAAAGCGGGCATCGGTCACTTTTCCATCTTCGCTGACCCGCAGGTCGATTTGAATGTGATCGCCACAGAGTGGGTTATTATCGGCAAAGGAAATGTCATGGGGGTCAAGCCGACCACGATAGGAAGGGTTTTTGTAATGCTCAATGATAATTTCACGATAGAGGTCGTCCATTGTTTTCGTCCGATAGTTGAATGGTCTGGTAGTCAGGTAGTCGGATAAGTCAGATAGTGGCGTGGGCGAGCTGGCAGGCGGATGATGAAACGAGTATGAACAGGTGACAATTATAAGGCACTCTACCCAAACATTTTCTTGACCTTGTAAATTCCATTCACGAGCAAGTCCACTTCTTCTTTGGTGTTGTACAGGTAGAACGAGGCGCGACTGGTAGCCGGAATGCCGAATTTTTCGTGCAGGGGTTGAGCACAGTGGTGGCCAGCGCGGACGGCGATGCCCTCGCGATCCAAAATTTGGGCTACGTCGTGAGGGTGAACGCCAGACAGGATAAAGGCTGCGACCCCCCCTTTCTTTTCAGCTGAGGGGCCAAAGACTTTGACGCCCGGTATCTCTTCCAGGCGTTCCAGGGCGTATTCGATGATGGCGTGTTCGTGGGCAGCGATGTTGTCCATGCCGATTTGCAACAGGTAGTCCACCGCGGCGCCAAAGCCAATGGCTTCGGCAATCGCCGGCGTGCCCGCTTCAAATTTTTGGGGAAGAGAATTGGGGCGGAAGGAACGGAGATGGACTTCTTTGATCATATCCCCGCCGCCGAGGAAAGGAGGCATGGCTTCAAGCAATTCCAGTTTGCCATATAAGGCGCCAATGCCGGTAGGACCACACATCTTGTGGGCCGAGAAGGCCAGGAAGTCGGCGTCTAAGGCCTGCACATCAACGGCAAGATGGGGCACGGATTGCGCCCCGTCTACTAAGGTCACTGCGCCGGCCTGATGGGCAAGACGGATGATCTCGGCAGCCGGATTCACCGTCCCGAGAACGTTGGACATGTGGGTAAAGGCAACCAGCTTCGGGGTCCGGGAAAGAAGCGCCTGGTAGGCATCCAAATCGAGGAGGCCGTCCTCGGTCACAGGGATGAAATCCAGCTCGATGCCGCGCTCCTCCTGAAGCATGATCCAGGGGACAAGATTGGAATGGTGTTCCATCTCGGTGAGGAGGATCCGATCACCCCGTTTGAGATGAGCGCGTGCCCAGGTGTAAGCGACCAGGTTAATGGCTTCAGTAGTGTTGCGCGTAAAAATGACCTGGCGAGGAGCGGGAGCGTTGATGAATTTCGCCACTTTTTCACGCGCTTGCTCGTATTGGGCGGTGGCTTCTTCGGCCAGCGTGTGAACGCCGCGGTGGATGTTGGCGTTCGTGTGGCGATAGAAGGTATCCATGGCCTCGATCACAGGCAGCGGCTTCTGGCTGGTGGCGGTGGAATCGAGGTAAACCAGCGGGACGCCGGGGCGCACTTCTCGCTGGAGGATGGGAAAATCTTGCCGGATTTGGGAAATGTTCAGGGCCATAAGGTAAAGGGAGAAGGATGATGCCAGTAAGCGGCATCATCCTCGTCAATCAGTAATCGGGGATTTCTTTTTTGCTGGATTTTTTGCTCACTGGCCGAATGTGTTCGGAGTTGAGCGGATACCAGAGAATGCGGTCAGGCACCATCCAGCCATCGGTGAGGAAGACATTGGAGCGAAATTGAACAGCGACCATTTTGTTATCCACCTGGACCACGATGCCTTTAATCCAACCGCGGACGCGATCGTTGTTTTTCTCGTGGTCACAAAAGACTTCCACGGTGTCGCCGACTTCAAAGGAATAGTGGCTATCGGGGGGCTTCATGTACGAAAATTGATTCACCCGCCCTGCCCGTGGATTGCGAGGCTCCACTTTGACGTTGGCACGATTGATGCGATTGGTCATAGTTCTCCTTCATAAATCTGGAGTGTGGGTGAATTTTCCACCCGCGGCATCAAAGCCGCCACGCTCCATGACATAAAAATTATTCGCTCATCTTCTCGGCAATGTATTGCTGAAAGCGTTCGCGTACACCTTCAAAAGGGATGCGTTGAAAGATTGGGTCGAAAAAGCCTTCCACGATGAGCTTTTCGGCTTCGGCCTGGGGGATGCCGCGCGATTTCAGGTAGAAAAGGGGTTCTTGTTCCATTTTCCCGACGGTTGCGCCATGAGTGCAACGCACGTCGTCGGCCAGGATTTCGAGGCCGGGGATGGAATCGGCGCGGGCTTCATCGCTCAGGATCAGGTTGCGGTTGGCCTGGTAGCCATCGGTTTTTTGGGCGCCGGGGGCGACGTAAATCATGCCTTGCCAGACAGAGCGACTCTTGCCTTTGAGCGCGCCCTTGAAGAGCAGGTCGCTGGTGGTGTGCGGGGCGAGGTGATTCTGTTGGGTATCGTGATCGAGATGTTGATTGTCATCGGTGAAATAGAAGCCCGACATGCGTCCCTGGGCACCTTCGCCCACCAGATCAAGCTCGGAAAAGTTCTTGGTCAGGCGAGAACCGATGGCGCCGAAGATCCAATCCAGATTGCCATCGCGTTCCACGCGGACGCGTTCGTGAGAGAAGTTCCACACGTGGCGTCCCCAGGATTGCAGTTCCACAAAGCGCAGCGATGCCCCTGGCATGACCTGAATTTCAACAATGCCAGCATGCATAGCGTGACTGGCCAGCTCATCGGGGGAGGCAGATTCATGGACGTAGGTCACCGAGGCGCCTTCGTCTACCAGAACGAGGATGTGCGAAAGATGAGCAAAGTTGGCGCCCGGCCCCCACAGGATAGAATGGAGAGGGTCTTCGACGATTACGCCCTTTGGTACGTAAAGCACCACACCCGATTGCGCAAAAGCACCAACGAGAGCAGCAAATTTGCTTTCTTCGACGTTGACGGTTTTGCCGACCATCTTTGCCAGCAGATCGGGATGTTTCTCGGCGGCGGTGCGCAAGTCGGTGAAAATCACACCTTTTTGGGCCAGTTTGTCATCCAGACTGACGGTGGCACCGCCAGGAAGCAGGACAATTTGTCCACCATGCTGTTCGCCGGTGAGGGGTAAAAGCAAGTCGGGGCGGACGGGCGGCAGGTCCTGGTAAGCGCCGTCTTTGGGGAAGACGAGGGCGTCGGCAGGCATGTTGTGAATGTCCGTGCGGCGCCAGGCCTCCTGGGTGGTATCGGGCAGCGAAAGACGCTGAAACGCCTGCCAGGCCTGGGTGCGATAGGTTTCCAACCCAGGGAAGGAGGGAATATCGGCCTGGGTAAAGGCAAAGTCTCTTGCTGCGATCTCGGTTCGTCTACCGCGGGATACGATAACTTTAGGTTTCTCTTGCATAAGCCACTCTTCGAGTTGCATGCTTCTTTCTGCGAAAGAAGAGAATGCTAACCGATGCTCCCTTCCATTTGGAGTTGGATGAGACGGTTCATTTCGACGGCGTATTCCATCGGCAGCTCCTTGACGAGCGGTTCGATGAAGCCGGAGACGACCATGGTGGTGGCTTCTTCCTCGCTCAGGCCGCGGCTCATCAGGTAGAAGAGTTGCTCTTCGCCCACTTTGCTGACCGAGGCCTCGTGACCGATGGTGACATCGTCTTCGTCAATTTCGATGTACGGATAAGTATCCGAGCGAGATTGCGGATCGAGCAGCAGGGCATCGCACACTACATTGGACTTGACACCCTGAGCGCCTTTATAGACCTTGAGCAGGCCACGATAGGAGGCCCGTCCACCCCCTTTGCTGATGGATTTGGAGGTAATTTTGCTGGTGGTGTGCGGGGCAAAGTGGACCATCTTGGAGCCGGCGTCCTGAATCTGACCGGGACCAGCAAAGGCCATCGAGAGCATCTCGCCGTGCGCGCCGGGTTCCATGAGGTAGCAGGAGGGGTATTTCATGGTCAATTTGGAATTGTGAACGATGAAACCCTGCGCCACGAAGTTGCCCGTCCCTTCGACCTCGATATCCCAGGTGGGGACCGGCTCGCTGGAGGCGGGCGAAACATCCACCTTGACGATTTCCACGTCCTCGCCCAGGGTCAGTTGAGAACGGCCTACGGTGCGGCGCATAACGTTCTTGCGGACATATTCCCGCTGGATTTTTTCGCGAAGGGACGAACTGAGGTAGGGCACCAGGCGCTCGTCGGGCGCAAAGGTCAGGCGATAGGCGCCGTGCGCCACGCATTCGGCGCCCAGGATATTCACCTGCCGGGGTTCATCGAATTCGGTGTACAGACGGGCAGTGATGCCAAGTGTCACGAGCAGGGAGGCAATATCTTCCAGCAGAGCGCGATTGGCAGATTTGATGTGAATACCGCCAGCGTTGGCAAAGCCATCCGCGTCCACGTAACCGGCAATGAAGGCCAGCCGCTGCGATTGCGGCAGCGACCACACCCATGCAGGCACGCGCTTGGAAGTGGCTTTTCCATAAAAGCCGTTGGCGGCGAAGAATTCCACCAGTTCTTTGCTGTTCCAGGTCAGGTGGCGACCGTCGGCGCGTTCGATCGGCTCGACCTCGGCAACGGCCGTCATCACGCTCAGCAATTTTTCGCGGGCGCGGTCTTCTCTAGGGGTGGAAAAGCCAATCCGCGCAAAGCGGACGACGCCTTCGGTTTTTGCCGGTTTGACATCCACGTTGCCATCGCCCACCCAATAGCCAAACAGCCACATGATCTCATCGGTGGTGTACTGACCGATCTTCAGGCGGGAATCGCGCTGGCGAGTCATGGTCAGGTCTTTGGCATATTGTTTTTTCGAGCGGAAGGTGGTTTGGAGTTCGGGCATTTCCAAGTAGTACGGTGCGCCGTACTCCAGCGAAACGCGCGGCACGATAGCTTCCTTCAGTTCGTCGGCGCGAACGTAGGCGAAGCGGTAGCGCCCGCGCTTTTTGGCCGCCGCGGCGTCATAGAGGTACGAGTAGAAGGGGTGATTGGCCGTCACGGTCAATTTGCGCTCGCCCACCGAAACGGTGTGAACATATTGCTTGCCGGAGTAGCGCTTGGCTGTCACGGTGCGGAAGCATAACTTGCCACTGTTTTCATCGTAAGAAAGCACCTGGTCACCCACCTGCAGGTCTTCGATTTTCTTGATCCCTTGCGGGGTGGTGACGGTCGAACCTTCGGCCAGACAGCCCATATTGGCATCCACCCATTCGTGGGTGGCATCAGCATAGACTTTGGCGCGCTGCGTGACCAGGTTATAAACGTTGTGCGACCAGTTTTGAATAGTGGTGTAGCGCGAGCGCGCGCCCTTCTTGACGATGATCTCGATGACGCCGCTGTGGAAGGAGTCGGTGGTGTATTGGGGCGCGGTGCAGTTGTGAGAGACAACGCCTTCGGCAACGTACGACTCGTCTTCTTCAACCGAGAAGTTATAAACTTCGGTCTCCATCTCCTCGACCGCGATCTCCTTGATGGGCAGGTACATGAAGTTTTCATCGAGCGCAAAGGGGGAACCGCTGAAGTCACCTGCGGGAGCGTTCACGCCAACGATTTCGCCGAATCGAGGATTGAACGGCGCGGCAATCACAACCGCATACATGTTCTGTCGCGGGGAGAGGCGTTCCTGCAAGTTTACAGAAGCCGCAATCCCCAGGCGCAAACACGCATCACGGAAGGCGTACGCCAGTTGCGCCGACACGGTGTTGTAGCGGAACATATTTTTCTTCGGATCGTAACTTCCATCGCCGCGCCACATGCCCTTGACCAACTCGGCAAGCAATTCGGTATCGGCGCTGGAAACCCATTCGGGAATCCGCTTCTCGTACACATTCGCTCCAAACTCACGGGCGAAAGTGCGAGCAATTTCCGTGGACGAAAGCACAAGCGTTTGTCCGTTCTGACGCGGTTTGTTTTCAATGGGCGCTTTGCCAAAATAGCGCTCGATGAGTTCTTTCGCATCGGCGAGGTATTCTTTTTCATCCGCATGGAAGGACAAGGTCAAATAATGTTCATTGTCCACATGACCTTCGGCGAAGTAATAGCCAAGCAAGCGGAAGAAATCTGGTTCGTAAGGCAAATTCACTTCGCGATCCACAGGCGCGTGACGACCGCGACCCAACGGAACGGTGACAGAATGAGCAAACACAGGTTCCATGACAGGCTGCGGGACAGGCACAACGAGATAATCGCCTTCCTTGACGCTATCCGCCCGCGCCCAGGATAACTCGAACGACTTGTTCCGCATGGATTGCTTTTCGCGGCGGACAATCAGCAAAGGATGGTCAGCCGTCACTTTCAATTCACGCCCGCTATCGCCATAAAAGCGAATGTTGTAAATCTTGCCATGATAGGGGCGAACCTGCGTGTGATAGACCCGGCGATAACGACCTTGGTGAGTCATCACCTCATCACCAACTCGAATCTCTTCGATCGGCTTCTCGCCGTTGCGGGTGCGGACGCGCGCTCCCTCGAGGAAACAACCTTCCACATAATGCACGGATGCGCCCTCATCCACGATGATCAACGTGCGCTCGAACTGACCGACGTTCGCGATGTTCAGGCGGAAGTAGGCCTGTAGGGGCAAATCCACTTTCACGCCTTTGGGCACATAGACGAACGAACCGCCCGACCACACGGCGCTGTTGAGCGCGGCGAATTTGTTGTCTTCCGGCGGGATAACCGTCCCAAAGTACTCGCGGAACAAGTCAGGGTGTTGCTTCAGCCCATCCTCGATCGAGAGGAAGATGACACCCTGCTTTTCCAGGTGTTCCTGGATGGAGTGGTACACCATCTCGGACTCATACTGCGCCCCCACCCCGGCCAGGAATTTGCGCTCGGCTTCGGGAATACCCAGTTTGTCAAAGGTGTTCTTGATCGTCTCCGGGACTTCATCCCAGGTGCGACCCTGTTTTTCTGTAGGGCGCACATAATAGTAAATATCGTCCAGGTTTAGCCCGGAAAGATCAGGCCCCCAATTGGGCATGGGGCGCTTGAGAAAATGTTCCAACGCCTTCAGGCGAAACTCCAGCATCCATTTGGGTTCGCCCTTCATGTACGAAATTTGTTCCACAACTTCACGATCCAGCCCTTTACGAGACTTAAAGACATAATTTTCGGGATCGTGAAAGCCATATTTGTACTGGCCAAATTCTTCTAAGATTTTAGAATCGTCGCTCATGGTTACTCCATTTACCACTAATCAGGCAGATTCAGCCGATTCTTCTGCTCGTTCACGAATCCAGTCATAACCATGCTCCTCGAGGTGCAGCGCCAGATCCGGGCCTCCACTCTCGACGATGCGTCCACCCATCATGACGTGAACCACATGCGGCTTGATGTAGTTGAGCAAACGTTGATAGTGGGTGATGACCAGCACCCCCATTTCAGGCCCCATCAGGGCGTTGACACCCTCCGAGACAATGCGCAAGGCATCAATATCCAGACCCGAATCGGTTTCATCCAGAATGGCAATTTCTGGTTTAAGGATGGCCATTTGCAGGATCTCCGCTCGTTTCTTTTCGCCACCCGAAAAGCCATCATTCAGGTAACGCCCGGCAAAGGCTGGATCCATCTTGAGCATTTCCATCTTTTCTTTCAGCAATTTGCGGAACTCAGGAATGGGAATGCCCTTGTCTTCGGGATTTTCGGCGCGGCGGCGGGCATTGATCGCCGAGCGGAGGAAATTCGCCACCGTCACACCCGGAATGGCCACCGGATACTGAAACGCCAGGAACAGCCCCAGTCGGGAGCGCTCATCGGGTTCCAGGTCAAGGATATTTTGACCTTTGAAGAGCACCTCCCCTTCTGTGACTGTGTAGTTCGGGTGGCCCATCAGGGTATAAGCCAGGGTGGATTTCCCCGTTCCATTCGGGCCCATAATGGCATGAACTTCGCCTTGCTTCACCGTCAGCGTGACACCTTTAAGGATTTCCTTGCCATCTACACTGACGTGCAGGTTGTTAATGACTAAATCAGACATAAATTCTCCTGAATCTTTGCTTTTTGTGGGCTTCGCCCGGACGGGCGCATTATAGCAGATCGGACAAAATATGTCAATATTTATGATATTTTTCTAGTAAATTATTGGGGCTTTTCAATCACCACCCAGGCAGTGGCCTGATTGCAAATCACCTGCACCTGCACTCCCGGAAACAGCGCAGCAATGCGATCGGGGGGCAGAAAGTGGCTGCGCATGAGCAATAATTTCTCGGCAAGAGCAATCCCTTTGACCCAAACATTGCGAATATCCGGCTCTTCGATGACAACCCGCCCGCCCGGTTGGAGGACGCGCCAGAGTTCGCTGGCTGTATTTCCCTGGTCGGCAACATGGTGCAGGGCATCCACCATGATCACGCGGGCGAAGGAAGCATCGGGGAAGGGCAATCGCTCCGAGGCGGCCGCGACCGTCCAAAGTCCGGGCTTGGAAGCGGCGTAGGAAAGCATCTGGAGCGAGACATCCGCGACCACCAGTTCATCGGCTGCATCGCGCAGGGCCGCGGCGACTCTTCCCGTGCCTCCGCCTGCATCAAGTAAACGTCCTCGGACGGGAAGTTGGGCATGTTTCAGCATCTCGTTCAACGAAGAATACGAGCCAACTCGCTCGTAAAGGGGAGCGATAAGCGCAAAATGGTCAAAGGGCATAGGCACCTGGGGTAAAAAAATCCCCCTGTTCAGACGGTAATCAAATCTTTAATTTTGTCAAACGTCGCCGGGCCGATCCCCGATACGTTCATGATGTCTTCAATGGTCTGAAAGGGGCCGTGCTGCTGGCGATATTCTATGATTTTTTGGGCCGTGGTCGGACCAATGCCGGGCAGTGAATCCAGTTCTTCGAGCGTGGCGGTATTGATATTGATCAAATCCGCCGAAGGCGTCGATTCCGAATTGATCCCTTGCGCTGAAGCCGAGGCCGGTTCGGCGCCGGCCTGGTAGGGAATCTCCAGGCGCTGACCATCTTCCAGCATGGCTGCCAGGTTGAGGGCCGCCGGGTCAGCCTCCGCCAGCAATCCGCCTGCTGCGGCGACCGCATCGCGCACGCGGCTCCCCTGGGGAAATTCGTACACGCCCGGCTTGGGCACCGCGCCTACCACGTGGACAACGATGGGGGGGCGCGTGGGGGCAGGCTGTAAAACCACCGCTTCGCCCTGCGGCGGGCGCGTCGTCAGCAACAAAGCGCCGGAGAGCACAAAGCCCGCTAAAAGACCAATCAAAACATATGCCACAGGTCGCATATTCTTATTTTAACGCCTGCCCCTCAAAAAGCAACGGTTCTGTGAAAAATGAGAGCAAATTCTCATGATTCCTTTTTCATGACTGCCAGCCCTTCCGCGGAATGTGCCAGCCTCCGAAACAGGCCGGCCAGGCGAACCATGCGCTGAAAATAAGGGGGCATTTCAGCCACGGACAAAACCCGAAAGCCGAACTTCTCATAAAACGGTGTCAGCGACGAACGACACATTAAATAAAGCGGGCGCGGCCCCTCGGCCAGCAAGCGTTCAATGATGGCACGGGCAACACCCTGTTGACGAAAGGCGGGGTGCACGGCAATGGAGGCCAATTCGAAGACTCCCGCCCCGTGAGGCTTGATCTGCCCACAACCGATCACCTCCCCCGCCGCGCTTACCGCCACCCAAAAGCGCCTCCAATCCAGACCGGTGGGATTGATCCTGACCATGTGGATTAATTCCACAATTGCGGCGGAATCCGTCTCCACCGCGGGACGAAGGATGATCTCAGCCAAGAGCGCCTGCCGCCGCTAAAATGGTGAAGGAAGCCACAAACCAGTGGATCAGGAAGGGATACAAAAACGAACGCGTACGCCAGGCAATCCAGCCGAAGGCAAAGCCGCCAAAAATGGTCGAGAGCGTCTCCACTTCTGGCTTGCCCACATGGGCTAACGCAAACGGAACAGCATGTAACCACAACGCATCCGGCCCATAGCGCCGCGCATAGCCGAACAAAATCCAACCGCGGAACAAAAACTCCCAGCCAAATAAATCCAGCGCGGTGTTCCAGGGCAAACCACTGACTTGAGACTGGTAATAAGTTTGCATGGATACCGCACTTCGAGCTACCCACCATAGGAGCGGAGCGATCAATGCAATGGCCAGCAAAGTCAAAGGAATGCCTGCTTTCCAATCGCCCAAGGTAAAGCCCGCTTCAGCCGGATTTTGGCGGAAGATGAAAATCACCACGAATAGCGGAATCAGCAAATACAAAATCGTGCGATCCAGCCATTTGTAAGGCGTCAGGCGATGATAATAATCCACCATCAACAGTAACGTGCTAAGGATGGTGATGGTCGTGACCTTCCAGTCCAACCGCAGTTTTTCGCCAAAAAAGGTGTTCATAATCACCATTATAGCGGATAAAATAAGGCCATGTCGCTTCATGCCACCGTCCGCGTGCCCGGTTCCAAATCTCTGACCAATCGAGCCTTGCTGCTCGCCGCCCTGGCTGAGGGCACTACCCGACTGAGCAATGCGCTATTTTCCGACGACACCCGTTACTTTGCCCAGGCCCTGCAAGCCCTGGGCTTCGACGTGCACCTGCACGAGACCAAAAATGAAATGAGCGTCACCGGCCTGGGAGGGAACATTCCCGCCCGCCACGCCGATCTTTTCATCGGCAATGCCGGCACCGCCGCCCGCTTCCTGACCGCGTTCCTGACCCTGGGCGAGGGCGAATTCACCCTGGATGGAGACGCTCGAATGCGCGAACGCCCCATCGGCGACCTGGTGGTGGCGTTGCAACAATTGGGCGCGCGCATCGAACCGCTTGTCCCGGCCACCTCCAGATCGTTTCTCGCTTTGCCGCTCAAAATTTATGCTCAACACCTTGCTGGCGGCAGAGCCAGCGTCGGCGGGAATATCTCCAGCCAATTTCTCTCCGCCCTGCTGATGACCGCTCCCTACGCACAATCAACGGTGGAAATCTGGCTCACCACCGCCCTGAGCTCCAAGCCCTACGTTGCCATGACTCTCTCTGTGATGCGAGATTTCGGCATCGAAATCGAGACAGACAACCATGTTTTTCGCATTCGCCCTGCCAGATATTGTTCGCCGGGGCAGTACACCATCGAATCAGACGCCTCGGCGGCCTCCTACTTCTTTGCGGCACCGGCTATTTGTGGCGGTACGGTACGTGTGGAAAACATCAGCCGCCACTCGCTGCAGGGAGATATTGCCTTTCTGGATGTGCTCGCCCAAATGGGCTGTGAAATTCGAGAAGGAGACCACTACATCGAGGTATCCGCTGGGGCAACGCTGCGCGGCGCGGACGTAGACATGAGCGACATCCCCGATACCGCCCAAACGTTGGCGGCGATTGCCCCTTTCGCCGAAAGCCCAACCCGCATCCGCGGTATCGCCTCGGCGCGCTTCAAAGAGACCGACCGCATCCACGCTACCTGCACTGAACTGACCCGCCTGGGTGTAAAAGTGGAAGAACATCCCGACGGCATGACCATTTATCCCTGCCGGGACATCGCGCCCGCCACCGTCCAAACCTACAATGACCACCGCATGGCCATGTCCTTTGCCCTGATCGGCCTGCGCGTGCCGGGCATCGTGATTGAAAACCCAGGCTGTGTGTCCAAAACCTTCCCTGATTTTTTCAAGGTTTTGGAGAAAGTACGCGCCTCCTTGTGAACATGTCTGCAAATTCCCCTGCGCAGCCACCCTTTTTCCACCTCGGCCTGGTGGGATATCCGCTGGCACACAGCCTGTCCCCGGCACTCCATCGCGCCGCGCTGAACGAGGCTGGCCTGCAAGGCGAATACCGGCTTTTTCCCATCCCCCCGCACGAAACGGATCGCCTGCACCTCCTGCTCCAGCAAATGCGAGATGGCGAGATAGATGGCCTCAACGTCACCATTCCTCACAAGCAAAGCGTCCTTGCCCTGCTGGACGAACTCACCCCAACCGCCCAGGCCATTGGTGCGGTGAATACCATCGCCCGCCGCGGGAAAGTACTCATCGGGCACAACACCGATGCCGCCGGTTTTCTGGCAGACCTGCAACGCGTTTGCGCTATGCCAGCGGGCATTGCCCTGGTGTTGGGAGCGGGCGGAGCGGCGCGGGCAGTGACCTTTGCCCTCCATCAGAGCGGCTGGCAGGTTTGGGTGGCGGCTCGCCGCAGCGAACAGGCTCAACAATTGGTGGAACAGATCGCCCCCGAAGGCCGCCCCCTTCAGTTGCAGGCGCTTGCAGAAACAGAGCTGAGGGCAGTACGATTGATCGTCAACGCCACTCCACTCGGCATGGCTCCACAAATCGAACAATCTCCCTGGCCAGCGCACTTGTCTTTTCCAAAACAAGCCCTGGTGTACGATTTGGTCTACAACCCAGCCGAGACGAAATTGATCCAAACCGCTCGCGCGGCTGGTGTGCCAGCCTGTGGCGGGTTGGGAATGTTGATCCAGCAGGCTGCCCTCGCCTTCGAGATGTGGACGGGGTTTCGCCCGACCTATGAAACGTTGCTTGGTGCGGTGAAGCAGAAGGAGTAAATATGTTGCGTTTTCTGACAGCCGGGGAATCGCACGGCCCGGCGTTGGTGGCGATACTGGAAGGAATCCCCGCCGGTTTACCCCTGACGGCAGAGATGATTGACCGTGAGCTGAAGCGGCGTCAGCGCGGCTTTGGGGCAGGCGGGCGGATGAAAATCGAACAAGATCGGGTGCGCATCCTCAGCGGCGTGCTGGAAGGGCAGACCAGCGGTGCCCCGATCGCGCTGGTGGTAGAAAACCTGGATCACCCCCACTGGAAGGGCAAGGCCATTGCGGCGATGACCGCTCCCCGGCCAGGCCATGCCGATTTGAGCGGGGCAATCAAATTCGGTTACAAGGATTTGCGTCCGGCACTGGAGCGCGCCTCCGCCCGCGAGACGACCATGCGCGTGGCCGTGGGGGCGATTTGCAGACACTTGCTGGCGCAATTCGGCATTCGTCTTGGCGGGTACGTGAGTGCGATCGGGGAGATCAAAGGCCAATTTGACGGAATCCCGCTCGAGGTCCGGCTGGAAGCGGCCGAGCAAAACGACCTGCGCTGCCCTGATGCAGAGGCCGCCGAAAAAATGCGTGCCCACATCCGCCAAATCATGCAGGAAAAGGATACCCTGGGCGGCATCCTCGAAGTCGTGGCCCTGGGCGTGCCGCCAGGCCTGGGTTCTTTCACCCAATGGGATCGACGGCTGGAAGCGCGCATTGCTCAGGCGATGCTCTCGGTGCCAGCCATCAAGGGTGTGGAAATCGGCGAGGCGTTTGAGAATGCCCGGCTGCGCGGCACGCAGGCTCAGGATGCGATTCTGGTGCAGGAGGGCCGCCTGGTACGTGGCTCGAATCGGGCTGGCGGGATCGAAGGTGGGATCAGCAACGGGGAGGCGATCGTGGTGCGCGCGGCGATGAAGCCAATTGCCACCACGCTTCTCCCTCAGACGACGGTGGATCTGGCCAGCGGAAGGGAAGCACCTACCCGCTATGAGCGTTCCGATTTTTGCCCGGTGCCCCGGGCGGTACCGATCCTGGAGGCGATGCTGGCCTTTGTGCTGGCTGAGGCGCTGCTGGAAAAGCTGGGCGGGGACTCCCTGGCGGAAATGCAGCCGCGCTTTGCTGCCTTGCGCCAGGCCACCCTCGCCGATTTAGCCCTGGACGCTCACCCCCATGTCTTCTGGCCGTAGCATGAAACACATTTTTTTGTATGGTCCCCCCGGCGCCGGGAAAACGATGGTGGGAAAGGCTTTGGCAGATCGTTTGGGCCTGCCCTTTACCGACCTGGACGCATTCATCGAGGCCAGCGCCGGGCGCACAATCGCTCAAATGTTTGCGCAGGAGGGGGAAGAGGTGTTTCGCGAGCGAGAATCGGCTGCGCTGAACGAGGTGGTGCGCGGCGAGGAACGAGTCATTGCCCTGGGCGGTGGGGCGTTGCTGCGAGCGGCAAATCGCGCTCTGGCCGAGCAAAGCGGAGTCATCCTGCTGTTGAGCGCCTCGTTTGAGACGTTGCAGGCCCACCTGGCTGGCAAGACCGATTCTCGACCGTTGCTTGCCGGGGAGGGGAGGGAAAAGCTGGCTCAACTGCTTGCTGCCCGCAGCGAGCATTATGCCTCGTTCCCGCTTCGCCTGGAGGTGGACGGGAAGAGCGTGGAGCAGCTGGTGCGCCAGGCGCAGGCGACAACAGGGCGCTTCCGAGTGCATGGCATGGGTGAGTACGACGTTCGTGTGGAAGCCGGCGGCCTGGAGCAGATTGGGGAAATATTCGGCAGAATGGGGTTGCGTCAGCCATTCCTTGTCAGCGATGGCCATGTGGCGCCGCTTTACGCGGAAAGTGTGACCCAGTCCCTGCGGGGGGCGGGATTGGAGGCTCATATGCTGGTCTTGCCAGCTGGCGAGGAATACAAGACGTTACAAAGTGTTCAACGCCTGTGGCAAGGCTTTTTGCAGGCCGGCTTAGATCGGCATAGCACTGTCCTGGCCCTGGGCGGAGGAGTGATCGGCGATCTGGCAGGTTTTGCCGCGGCAACCTTCATGCGCGGCGTGCCCTGGGTCAACCTGCCCACCACTTTGCTGGCCATGGCCGATGCCTCGCTGGGGGGAAAAACCGGGTTTGACCTGCCCGAAGGGAAAAACCTGATCGGCGCTTTTCACCCGCCCAAGCTGGTGCTGGCCGATCCGCAGGTGCTGGTGACTCTGCCTGAGGGTGAGTTTCGCGCCGGCCTGGCGGAAATCGTCAAACATGGTGTCATCGCCGATGCTGAGTTGTTTGCGCTTTGCGAACAGGGATTGGAAGCGGTTCGCGCTCAAATGGCGAAGGTCATTGGCGCGGCGATGGCCGTGAAGATCGAAATCATCGAGACAGATCCCTTCGAGCGAGGGCCACGCGCCTTTTTGAATTTTGGTCACACCGTAGGGCATGCCATTGAGCAGGCCAGTGGCTTCCGGCTGCGGCATGGCGAAGCAGTGGCCATTGGCATGGTTGTGGAGGCGCGGCTGGCCGAACGGTTGAGGGTAGCCGAGCGTGGGCTAGCGGAGAGCATCGAAAGCGCCTTGCGGGCGCTTGGGCTGCCCGTCCACCTCCCGGCTGGGATGAACAGGACCGATCTTCTCGCGGCCATGCAGGTTGACAAAAAGAAAGAAGGGCGCGTCTACCGTTTTGCTCTGCCGCGGCGAATCGGGCAAATGGATCTGGTAGAGATTGAAAATCTGGACATTGTTTTGCAGGAGGTGAGATGAAAATCCTTGTGCTTCACGGGCCAAATTTAAATTTGTTGGGGCAACGCGAGCCGGAAATCTACGGTTCGTTGACGCTGGAAGAAATCAACGCCCGCCTGATCGAGCTGGGAAAAGCCCTCGGCGTGGAAGTCACCTGCCGCCAGTCAAACGGCGAGGGAGCACTGATTGACCTGTTACAGGAGGCGCGGTTGTGGGCAGATGGGGTTATCTTCAATCCTGGTGGTTACACGCATACTTCCGTGGCGCTACGCGATGCGGTGGCAGCGATTGGTATCCCGGTGGTGGAGGTGCATCTTTCGAATGTTTATGCCCGCGAGGAGTTCCGCCATCGCTCGCTGCTTTCAGGCGTCTGCAAGGGAAAAGTCGTCGGCTTTGGCTGGCAATCGTACGCGCTAGGGTTGCGTGGCCTGGTTGAAATGCTCAAACCGCAATGAACGCCAACCGCCACCCCATCTTTTTCCTGGTCCTGCTTTTCGCCGCCCTGGGTTGCATGGTGTTTACGCCACCATCCTTACCACAGCAAGAAACACCGTTCACCCAAACGATCCCAGCCAGCGAGACGGCAACACCTTTTGCCGTTTGCACCCCACCGCTTTGCATGGGGGATGAAACCTATCATTGTCCCGGCACCTGTCCGGGCGGCTGTGGCACGACCTGCGCCACGACGACGCCTGATCCTGCCCTGTTTCCCTTAGCCAAAATCGAGGGGGCTGGGCTCTGGTTGATGAAGCAGGGCGAGATGAACCTCGTTTCCTTCGATCCGGCGGGGAACAGGCCAGCATACGCCTTTCAGCGCACACCGGCATTGCTGGCGAATTTTATCTTGAGCCACGGCGGCCGCGCTTTTTTGCTCAGCGATCCTGGTGACGGCACGTTGAGGCTCAGCCAGTTTTATCCTCGTCAGCGCGAGTTGGGCACTCTGGATGCCGGGCGCAACCTGGAAGGGAGCGCTTTGTGGGGGCACCCTCCCATTTTTTCGGCGGATGGACAAATGCTGATCTGGAGCCGACCGACAGCGGGAGGTGACCAAATTTTGCTAAGCACTTCGCTGGAAAGCGGCGAGAGCCACGAACTATGGCATCTCACCTTGCCACCCGAAGCCAGCGGACATGCTTTGCTGCCGCTGTATTACGACGATCGCCGTCACCTTCTGGTATACGCCCTCCACACGTTCTATAGCGGAATGAGTTTTCGTCAGATTGCCTCCCTTTACCTGGCTGAAATTGCGGCTGATCAGGTCACGCCACTGGTAGCGCTGAATCCCGTTGGCATGTATGCAGGTTATTCGGCGGTCGTTTCCAGCGATGGGACTCTCCTGGCCTATCTGACCTATAGCGGCGAACCGGATCAGGAGTACAACCTGAACTGGACTCTGCACATTCGCCATCTGAGCGACGGGCGGGAGAGTAAGATTCCCCTCTCCACCCCGTTGAGCAACGCCGAGGTGATTGCCTTCTCCCCCGATAGCAAGGCTCTCTTGCTACGCAGCGATCAATATCTCAACACAAATGGGAGCATGGAGTCAGCACACAATCTAACGCGAGTTGAGATAGAAAGTCAGAAGTTGCAAAATATTTATTCCGTCCACGATTCGCAGACGCCCGCACCGGTTCTATTTGAACCACTTGCCTGGCTGGCAAACGATTGGCTGATCCTAAAAAGCAGCGAGGATGCCTCCACCTGGGTGATGCGGGCGGATGGCTCGTCGCTGGTAAACGTGACCTCGCTGGAATGGCTGGGACTGCTCGAAGAGCCGCTACCTTAGGTTAGCCCCCTTGTTTCGATTTGAGCTGTTCAAACGCGCCTACCCAGGGACGGCCCAGGCGATGACCGGCGGGGACTTCTACTTTGCTCAGTTTGGCAGCAATTTGGGGCAAGAGCGTGGCCACAGTGGCCCAGTCATCTTGCAACACCGCGGTTTTCATCTTGCTGGCAACCTGCCCGGCCCACAGCCATTCCATCCGAAAGCGATCGGCTTTGACCCAGTAGCCGCGCTTTTCCCAGGCAGCCACGGAGGAATCAATGTGGTCAGCTATAGATTGCAGGGCCAGGGCGATGAAAGCGGCTAAATCACGGGATTCAGGCCCGGGGGCGGTCTGACGCGCCAGTTCGCGCATCGCCAGGACAATGGCTTTGGTCAGGCGGGTGCGATCTTTACCCGCGGAGTCAAGTTGAATCAGGCGGCTCAAGAAAATTCTCCAGTGAAAGAATGCAAGGGCAGCGATTATACCGCAATCTTGTTGACGCTCACTCTTCTCTCGCTTATAATCTTGCCGCCAAAGCACCGCCGAAAGGGGACGTGCTGGAACTGGCAGACAGGCATGACTTAGGATCATGTGCCGAAAGGCGTGCGGGTTCAAGTCCCGCCGTCCCCATTTTTATAAATTTCACTCAATCATTTGCGCGCCCGCAGAGGGAATGCGCCAGGAAAGAAAGAGGACAAATTGAAAATCGAAAAAATCATTCAAGATGACCATCAGGCAAAACTGATCGTCGAGGTTGAACCGGAGCAAATGGAAGCCAGCAAACGCCGGGCGGCGCGGCGGCTTTCTGAGCGTGGCAAGATCCCGGGTTTTCGTCCGGGGAAGGCTCCATACCCTATTGTGGTTCGCCATTACGGTGAACAGGTGATTGTGGAAGAGGCGCTTGACCTGCTGGTGGACGAAATCTACCCGAAGGTCTTGGAAGAAGCCCAGGTAGAACCGGTGGGCCCGGGCACGCTGGAATCCATTGATAACCTGGAACCGCCCAAACTGACTTTTCGCGTCCCGCTGATGCCCGAGGTGGATCTCGGTGATTACCGCTCGATTCGCCTGCCCTACCAGTGGACGGCACCGGACAATCAGGAAGTGGAGGCCGCCCTGCAAAACCTACGGATGATGTACGCCACAACCGAGCCGGTCGAGCGCGAAATTCAACTCGGCGACTACGTGCTGGTAGACATCAAAGCCAGCCACTCCAAGCCGCGCGAAGGCGATCAGGATCGCAGCGTCGCCCTCTCCCGTCAGGGATTTGCCCTGGTGATTCGCGAGGAAGAAAAAGAGGACGAATGGCCTTTCCCTGGCTTTGGCAAGGAATTGATTGGTCTGAAAGCCGGTGAGAGCAAGACCATCAAGCACAAGTATCCCAAAGATGATCAGGATGAGGCCTTGCGCGGTGAGACCATCACCTTCGAGGTCACTGTCAAGGCAGTGCGTGGGGTGATCCTGCCCGAGCTAGACGATGAATTCGCCAAAATGACCGGTGTGGCCGAGAACCTGGATGGCTTGCGCCAGTTCGTGACCCAGGATTTGGAAAGCCGCTCACAGGCCGAATACGATGACAAGTATTTCGAAGAGTTGATCGAGAAAATTAAAGAGGGCGCTACCATCAAATACGCACCCTATTCGCTGGATCACGAAACCGAGCACGTGCTCAGCGACCTACAACAGCGCCTGGCTCAGCAGGGACTGGACCTGGATACTTACCTGAAGATGCGCAACCTGACGCGCGAACAGTTCATCGAAGAAGAAGTGCGCCCGGTAGCAAAGAAACGCCTGGAGCGTTCGCTGATTCTGGATGAAATTATCCGCCGCGAAAATATCCAGGTGGACGATGCCGCGGTCAACGCTCAATTCAATCAGACACTGGATGAATTGCAAAGCCAGGGGTTAAACTTCGAGCAATTCCGCACCCGCAAAGATCAGCAACGCCTGGCCGAAGCAGTGGCCTTCGAAGCCTACAGCCGGGCGCTCACCCGCCGCGCCCTGGATGTGATGAAGTCCATTGCCACCGGCGAATATCAGGGCGCCGAAGTCAGCAGCGAAACAACCGAAGAGGCCGCCAAACCTAAGAAAAAAACCGCCACCAGGAAAAAAGCTGCCACTCCTGAGGAGGCCGAAAAGAAAACCGTGAAGAAAGCGGCCAAAAAGTCTGAAGAGTAATCCTACAGGTCGAGGCCTCACCAGGCCTCGACCTGTATTTTGTTGATAAAATTAATACAATTCAAACATTGAGCGAGTATGATTAGCCAAAAATTGGAGGCCCTATGATTCCCGATTTCAAAAATGTCATCCCGATGGTCATTGAATCGTCCGGTCGCGGCGAGCGCGCTTATGATATTTACTCGTTATTGCTCAAAGAGCGCATTGTCTTCCTCGGCACCCCCATTGACGATCAAATTGCCAACCTGATTGTGGCGCAATTGCTTTTCCTCAATCATGAAGACCCCGAACGCGAAATTCAAATGTACATCAACTCCCCTGGCGGACAAATTTACGCCGGCCTGGCCATTTACGACACCATGCAGATGATTTCAAACCCGATCAGCACGGTAGCCGTTGGCGTCACCGCTTCTTTCGGGACCGTTCTGCTGGCTGCCGGGACGAAAGGCCGTCGCTACGCCCTGCCACACGCCACCATCCACATGCACCAGCCGCTGGGCGGCGCTCAGGGCCAGGCAACCGACATCGAAATTCAGGCCAAGCAAATTTTGCGCCTGAAAGAACTGCTCAATCGGATTATGTCCCACCACACAGGCCAGCCGCTCGAAGTCATTGAACGTGACACCGACCGCGACTTTTATCTCGATGCCCGCAGCGCGGTAGAGTATGGTCTGGTCGATCAGGTGCTCGAAGCGCCGGAGAAAAAGTAAACACAAGCCAGGCTCAAGAACAATCAAAAGCAGCCTCCTGCGCGCGAACGTGTCAGGGGGCTGCTTTTTGCTGCGCGGCGCTCCCTGCCTGATATAATTCTTGTTATGATTCCTGCTGATATTCAAGCCCTCATCCTCGATATGGACGGTGTGCTCTGGCGCGGCGATGCCCCCATCGGCGATCTGAGCGCCACCTTTGCGCGCATTCGTCAGCGCGGCCTGAAGGTGACCTTTGCTACAAACAACGGCACACGTACTCCCCAGCAATATGTGGAGCGACTGGCCAGTTTTGGCGTGAACGTCGAACCCTGGCAGGTGGTCACTTCCGCTCAGGCAGTGGCCGAATTGCTGGCGCAACGGTTTGCTCCCAACCCCGAAGCCATCAAAGTCTTTGCCATTGGCGAGCAGGGTGTGCTGGAAGCCCTCAACGAAAAAGGCTTCCAGGTGTTGCCCATCGAACGCGCCCAGGAAGCCCAGGCCGTGGTCATGGGCATTGACCGTCAGATCACCTTTCAGAAAGTTGTGGAGGCCACGCTGCTGGTGCGAGGCGGCATCCCCTTCTACGCCACCAACCCCGACAAAACCTTCCCCACCCCACGCGGAGAAATCCCCGGTGCCGGCGCCTGGATTGCGGTGATCGTCACCGCGACCGGTGTGGAGCCGATCTATGCCGGAAAACCCGCCCCCTACCTGCTCGAACTGGCTCGCCAACGGATGAACGCCACCAAAGAAGAGACCCTGGTCGTTGGCGACCGCCTGGAAACCGACATTGCCGGCGGACAGGCCGCCGGAATGCGCGTGGCGCTTGTCCTTTCCGGCGTTTCGACCCGTGAGCAAGCCGAAGCCTGGCGGCCCACCGTGGATTTCATCGCTGATGATCTGGCCAGCCTGCTCAATTCGTGCAATCATGCCAACCGATAGCTCCCTCCCACTGATTTACGATCTGACCCTCCCCGATCTCACCGCCATTCTGCAAGAATGGGGCGAGCCAGCCTACCGCGCCCGCCAGATTTGGGAAGGACTTTACAAACACTTCTACGAACAACCGGAGCAATTCACCACCCTGCCCAGCCCCCTGCGACAAAGACTGGCCGAGGCTTTTCGCTTCCAGGCACTGCGCCCCGTCCAGTACCTGGATTCATCCGATGGGCAGACGCGCAAAACCCTGTTTGAACTCCACGATGGACGCGTCATCGAAGCAGTGCTCATGCGCTACGGCGACCCTGCCGACGCGCCCTCCGAAATCAGGGCGCCCGAAAAGAAGCGACGCCGCACCCTGTGTATCTCCACCCAGGCTGGCTGCGCCATGGGCTGCGTCTTTTGCGCCACCGGGCAGATGGGCTTCAAACGCCATCTCAGCAAGGGTGAAATCGTTGCCCAGGTGATGTATTACGCCCGTCAATTGCACCAGCAAGGCGAGGCCGTGACCAATATCGTGCTGATGGGCATGGGCGAACCTTTCCACAACTACGAAAACACCATGGCAGCCATTGACCGATTGAACGACCCGCAAGGATACAACTTCGGCGCCCGGCGCATCACCCTCTCGACTGTGGGCCTGGTGCCGCAAATTCGGCGCTTCGCCGACGAAGGTCGTCAGGTCAACCTGGCCATCTCGCTGCACGCCACCGAGGATGAAGAACGCCTGAAGATCATGCCGATCACCAAACGCTACAAAATTGACGAGATTCTGGATGCCTGCCGCTACTACGTAGAAAAAACGCATCGCCGCGTGACCTTTGAATGGGCACTCATCGCCGGAGTCAATGACACGCCGGAGGTGGCGCGCCGTCTCGCTCGCCGCCTGCAAGGGTTGTTGTGTCATGTCAACGCCATTCCGCTCAACCCGACGGCCGGCTACGCCGGCCGGGGGGCCGATCGCGAACGGGCGGAGAAATTCAAAGAAACGCTGGAGCAGGCCGGGATCCCGTGCACGATCCGCATGCGGCGGGGAATCGATATCGCTGCCGGTTGCGGCCAATTGGCAGGATCAGCCGCTCGCCAGGAAGCGATCCCATTTTGACCTTTTCTTGTCAGAAAATCCCTCTTGCAGTATAGTCAGGTGACTTTACTCACTGGTGAAAAAACATGGAACAAAAACAACACTGGCTCGAACGTCCCATTCATCCCGCGTTGCCAGCGGTGACCCATGAAATTGTGCTCTTTGCCGTTCTCATCCTGGCAGCTATTTTCACCCGCTTTTACGATCTCGGCGCACGCGTCATGAGCCATGATGAAAGTCTGCACACGTACTTCTCATGGCTACTGTATCGAGGGCAAGGCTACCAGCATTCCCCCATGATGCACGGGCCATTTCAGTTTCACATTATCGCGCTTACGTATTTTCTGTTTGGGGTGAGCGACTTCACCGCCCGTATCCCGGCAGCGTTGTTCAGCATTGCTACCGTGTGGTTGGTCTGGTATTGGCGACGTTACCTGGGCAAGGCCGGAGCACTGGTAGCCGGTTTGTTGCTGGTCATTTCGCCCTACATGCTCTATTACGGGCGCTATGTGCGTAACGAGGCGTTCGTGGCCTTTTCTGGCGTGCTGATGCTCTATGCTCTGTTGCGCTACCTGGAAGAGGGACAAAGCCGACATCTCTACCTGTATACGGCTGCGCTGATGCTGCATTTCGCCAGCAAAGAGACCTCTTACATCTACGCCGCGCTGGCTTTGCTTTTCCTGTCCATTCTCTTCCTGGCGCAGGTCACCCGGCAGGTCTGGGAAGGGCGCGCCGACGAGTACCGCAAATTTGTCCTTGCCCTGGCGATTGGCCTGCTGCTTTTTGTGTTAGGCGGCGGGATGCTGATGTACCAGCGTCGGGGTGACGTGCTCAGCGCCACCGAAACGGCCTCTCCAGCCAATCCATCGGCAGCCACCTCGCCTCTTTCTCCGACTTTGGCCAGCGGCCCCTCCCCGGCGTTGATCCTGGTCCTGGTGGGGTTGCTGGCACTCGCCGCGGCCGCCTACTTTCTCATTCGCGGTTACGGGTGGGAACGGATTCGTGCGCTGCGCGTATTTGACTTGCTCATGCTCAGCGGGATGCTGGTATTGCCGTTGTTGACCGCCTTCGCCATTAAATTCCTTGAACCCTGGCTCCATGCCACCATCCCTACCGATGCCGCCTCGCTGAGCACGCTGTCTTCGCGCGATATTTTCGTCATGGGAATCTTAACCGTCCTGATGTTTGCGCTTTCGGCCGCGGTGGGCTTGCTTTGGAATCGTCAGCTGTGGTGGAAACTGGCGCTCACCTTCTGGGTGCCTTTTACCGTGCTCTACACCACCTTTTTCACCAACAGCGGTGGATTTTTCACCGGCGTGATTGGCTCCCTGGGCTACTGGATTGTCCAGCAAGGAGTTCAGCGCGGTAGCCAACCCTGGTATTACTACCTGCTGGTGCAAATCCCCATGTATGAATTTTTGCCCGCCCTCGGCGCCCTGCTGGCCTTCGGCCTGGGGCTGAGACACTTTACCCGACAGGGCGATCCAGCCGGGGAAGAAACTGCCGCCACGGCAGAAACAACCGCTTCCGTCGAAACGCAGGAAGAGCCATCCACGCCGCGCCAGGCCGGCGAGAGCGAGAACATGACCTTCTTGCTCTTCAATCTACTCGCCTGGTGGAGCATTGGCAGCCTGGTGGCTTTCACGTATGCGGGTGAGCGCATGCCCTGGCTCACTGTGCACATCACCTGGCCGATGATTCTGTTCACCGGTTGGGCCATTGGCTACCTGATCGACACCACCAACTGGCAAGAGCTTCGCCAACGTCGCCTGTTCCTGGTGCTTGGGCTGACAGTCGTCTTCTTGACCAGTGCTGCCAACGCGTTGCTGGCTTTGCTGGGGCCACTGCCTCCCTTCCAGGGAAAAGACCTGGATCAGCTTCAGGCAACAGCGAATTTCCTGTTACCTTTTGGAGTGGCCATTGCCAGCGGTTATGGACTGAATACTCTGTTGCGCGACTGGAATGGGCACCACATTCGCCGCACCTTTGCGCTGGTATCCTTCGCTTTGCTGGCGGTTTTGACAGCACGTGCTGCTTTCCGCGCCGCGTATATCGAATATGACAACGCCACCGAATTTCTGGTCTATGCCCACGGCGCTACCCCCATCAAAGAAGTGATGGCCCAGGCCGAGGAGATCTCTCGTCGCACCACCGGAGGAATGGGAGTAGCCATCGCTTATGATGCCAGCGCGCCAGACACAGGTGTCTCCTGGCCATTTGTGTGGTATTTGCGCGATTACACCAATCAACGTTCTTTCGATATTCCCAGCCGCTCCCTGCGCGACGCGGTGCTGGTGATCGTAGATGAGAAAAACTTCGACAAGATCGAAAGCGCCCTGGGACCCGGCTATTACCGCACGGATTACATTCGCATGTGGTGGCCCATGCAGGATTACTTTAGCCTGGTGACACCGCGCGACCGGAATCAGCCCTTCGACGAGGGGTATGCTTGTAAAGGAATCCTCACTTTCTTCCGCCTGTTCCGCGGGCAAGATTTCTCGCGGCTGTGCAATGCGATTTTGAACCCCCAAATTCGCGCCGGCATCCTGGATATCTGGCTGAATCGCGATTACACCCGCTACGCCCAGGCCACCGGTCATACCGACCTGACGCTGGCAACCTGGCAACCGGCCGATCGGATGCGGCTCTACATTCGCAAGGATGTGGTGGAACAAATCTGGAATTACGGCGTGCCTCCTTCCACCGGCGTGCAAATCCAGGACCCAACCGAGGGCAAGACGGTGACCTTGAGCGCCGATCGCATTTTTGACTCGTTGGGTCTGAACGGTCCGCGCTCGTTGGCGTTTGCGCCGGATGGCACTCTCTATGTGGCCGACGCGTACAATCACCGCGTCCTACACCTGGATCAAAACGGACAAATTCTCAAGGTAATCGGCTCGGCCTCGCCGGGTTGTCCCTACCCCGGCAGCCCGCCGCCCAATCAACCTGCAGGCACCTTCTGCGAGCCATGGGGCGTGGCCGTTGCCCCCGATGGTTCGCTCTTCGTGAGCGACACCTGGAATCACCGCATTCAAAAGTTTTCACCCGATGGTGAGTTTCTCAAAACCTGGGGCTACTTCGGTCAGGCCGAAGCGCCGGATGCCTTCTACGGCCCGCGCGGGCTGGCGACAGACGCCCAGGGGCGGGTGTACGTCGTCGACACCGGGAACAAGCGCATCGTCATCTTTGATTCGAACGGGAATTTCATCACCGAGTTTGGCTCCGCCGGCGTAGATGTTGGCCAATTTGACGAGCCGGTTGGCATCGCTCTGGATAGCGAAGGGAATGTTTACGTCACCGATACGTGGAATCAACGAGTGCAAACTTTCCAGCCGAGCGAGGGCGGGTTGGCCTATACGCCGTTGCGCCAATGGGATGTCTATGGCTGGTTTGGTCAATCGCTGGACAACAAACCATTCATCGCGGTAAATGCCCAAAAACACGTCTTCATCACCGATCCCGAAGGTTACCGGGTGATGGAATTTAGCGATCAGGGGGATCTGATCCGTGTTTGGGGCGAATATGGCAACAGCGCCCAAGCCTTTGGGTTGGCCTCCGGCATTGCCGTAGATGCTGAAGGACATATCTGGGTCACCGATTCGGCCTTTGGGCGAATTCTGCGCTTCACCCTCCCGGAGGCGGCGGGCGAGCAGCCCCCCACGGAGGTCTCTCCCACCGAAACGGCCCCCACAGAGATCACCACCGAAAGTTCACCTACCAGCGCCCCCTAGCCTGAGCTTTGTGTGCCCCTCCCCCGTCTGCCACTTTCATCTCTCGGACGGGGGAGGGCGGGGAGATGGGGTGTTGGAAGCACCCGTGGCAGTCAGCCAAAGTGACTGCCACGGTTTACGGTGGTATAATCCGCGCTGCATTTACTCCGGGCATACTGCCTGAATCTTGAGGATGGAATGAAACTTCACGAATATCAATCCAAACAAATTTTCTCAAAGTACGGAATCCCGATCCCTCGGGGACGGGTAGCGGCTACCGCCAGCGAAGCAAGGCAAATCGCAGAAGAACTCGGTGGCCGCGTTGTTATTAAAGCGCAGGTGCTGGTAGGTGGGCGCGGCAAAGCCGGCGGCGTCAAGTTAGCCAAAGACCCGGCGGAGGCCGAACTGCTTGCCACTCAAATTCTTGGCATGGAAATCAAGGGGCTGCCCGTCCGCAAAGTTTTGGTGGACGAAGCCGCGGCCATTGAGCAGGAAATATACTTCGCCATTACCAATGACCGCGCCGCCCGAAAACCGGTGATGATGGCCTCCGCCGCTGGCGGTGTGGACATCGAAGAAGTGGCCGCCACCACGCCGGAGAAAATCGTCAAAGTACACATTGACCCGTTGCTCGGCCTGCGCGACTATCAGGCCCGCGACATCGCCGCTTCCATTGACCTGCCACGCGAATTGTGGAAAGACTTCGGCGCCATTGCGCGCGGCTTGTGGCAGGCCTACACGATGAACGATGCCACCCTGGCCGAGATCAACCCACTGGTCATCACCAAAGACAAGCGCCTGGTGGCCCTGGATGGCAAAATGCTGATTGACGACAACGCCCTGTTCCGTCACCCCGACCTGGCCGAAATGCGCGACATTGACGAAGAAGCACCCGCCGAAACCGAAGCCCGCAAATACGGTCTCTCCTACATCAAGCTGGATGGCAACATTGGCTGTATGGTCAACGGGGCTGGGTTGGCCATGACCAGCATGGACATCGTCAAGCTCTTCGGTGGCGAACCGGCCAACTTCCTGGATATTGGCGGCGGAGCCGGCGCAGAAAAGGTCGCCGCGGCGATGCGCATCATCCTTTCCGACCCGAACGTCAAGGCAGTTTTGTTCAACATCTTCGGCGGGATCACTCGCTGCGACGAAGTGGCCAAGGGCATTCTCACCGCCATGGCCGAAGTGAAGCCCAAAGTGCCGATGGTCGTCCGTCTGGTGGGCACCAACGCCGAGGAAGGGCGCAAATTGCTGGCTGATGCCAATATGATCACTGCTGAAACACTGGCCGAGGCAGCTCAAAAAGCTGTCGCGGCTGCTAAGGGAGCCTGAAATGAGCATTCTGGTAGATAAGAACACTCGCCTGCTGGTACAGGGCATCACAGGCAATGAAGGTTTATTCCACACCACCCAAATGGTCGCCTATGGCACCAACGTCGTCGCCGGCGTGACCCCCGGCAAGGGTGGCGAATGGGTACTGGATGGCAAAATCCCGGTCTTCGATTCGGTCAAAATGGCGGTAGAAGCGACCGGCGCCAACGCGACCGTGATCTTCGTCCCGGCTCGCTTCGCCCCAGACGCCATGTTCGAGGCCGCCGATGCCGGCATTCCCCTCATCGTCTGCATCACCGAGGGCGTCCCCGTTCAGGATATGATGCGGGTGCGCAACTATCTCGATCAAAAGCGTGTCCGGCTGATCGGCCCGAACTGTCCCGGCTTGCTCACCCCCGGCCAGGCCAAAGTAGGAATCATCCCTGGAAACATCGCCATTCCCGGCAACATTGGCGTGGTCTCTCGCTCCGGCACGCTGACGTACGAGGTGCTGTACGCCCTGAAGCAAGTCAACATGGGCGCATCCACCTGTGTGGGCATTGGCGGTGACCCGATCAACGGCACGAACTTCATTGACGTGCTGGATATGTTCGAGCACGATGCACAGACCGAAAAAGTCGTGATGATCGGTGAAATCGGTGGCACAGATGAAGAAAAGGCTGCTGAGTTCATCGCGGCAAACATGACCAAACCGGTGGTTTCCTTCATCGCCGGTCAAACCGCCCCCCCCGGCAAACGCATGGGGCATGCCGGCGCCATCATTGAAGGTGGAGCAGGCACCGCCGCCGACAAGATTCGGGCGCTGGAAGCGGCCGGGGTGCGCGTGGCCAAACATCCTGAAGAAATTCCATCCCTACTGAAATAAACACGTGAGCCGCCTTTCGCAGGCGGCTCTACGTTATAATCGGCTGAGGCTGAAAATCAACCGTTGAGGAGAAGCAATCCCCCCATCAGGCCGAACGGTTAGCGATGAGCATCAATGTAGGCTACCGCTTCACCAACAGTTGTAATCTTTTGGGCATCTTCATCGGAAATTTCAGCGCCGAACTTATCTTCAAAGGCCATGATCAGCTCGACCAGGTCGAGAGAATCCGCTTCCAAATCTTCGCGAAAGCGTGCCTCCATCGTGACCTTGCTTTCGTCAACGCCCAGCAAGTCTACGATAATTGCCTTGATTTCAGAAAATGTGTCAGACATGGTTCCTCCTGAATTGGATATTTACAAATTGGGCTGGCCTATTGTAATCTTTCCAGATAGGCTGTCAAGCCAGCCAGCTCACCCCTTTAGGGGATTTCAAAGAACAGGAACACTGCCTTATGCCAAAAGTTGCGCCCCAAACGAACTCCATTGAGAAACGAAAAGCCGATCACATTCGCATCAATCTGGAAGAAGACGTACGTTCTTCCCTGAGCACGGGGTTGGAAAACTATCATTTCACCCACGAAGCCTTACCCGAAATAGACCTGAAGGACGTGGATACCAGCCTGATGCTGTTTGGAAAAACGCTCAGTGCCCCGATTCTGGTCAGTTCAATGACCGGAGGGACGAAAGAGGCCGCCCGCATCAACCAACGTCTCGCCGAAGCGGCCGAGGCCATTGGAGTGGCTATGGGAGTGGGCAGTCAGCGCGCTGCCCTGGAAGACCCCGGGTTGATTTCCACCTTTGCAGTGACCCGGCGGGTTGCTCCCCACATCCTTTTATTTGCCAACCTGGGAGCCATTCAGCTGAACTACGGTTACGACCTCGTTCATTGCCAGCGAGCCGTGGAAATGATCGAAGCTGACGCCCTGATTTTGCATCTCAACCCGCTGCAAGAGGCCGTGCAAGAGGGAGGAGATACCCATTTTGCTGGCCTGGCCAAGAAAATTGAGGCTATTTGTAAAACCATAAGCGTCCCGGTCATCGCCAAAGAGGTGGGATGGGGAATTTCAGAACGGACGGCGCGGCTGCTGGCAGATTGTGGGGTAGCCGCTATTGACGTTGCCGGAGCCGGCGGGACTTCGTGGTCACAGGTGGAAATGCATCGCGCCCCCAGCGAAGCTGCCCGTCAGATCGCCGCCACCTTCATTGGCTGGGGCATCCCCACGGCCGAATCGATCCTGAACGTCAAAAAGGCTGCTCCGGAGATGTTGATCTTCGCCAGCGGCGGCCTGAAAGACGGCCTGGACATTGCCAAATGTATTGCCCTGGGCGCCACGCTGGGCGGAATGGCTGGCCCATTTCTGAAAAGCGCGGCGATCTCCACCGAGGCGGTGATCGAGCGAATGGCCATCACCAAAAAACAAATGGAAATCGTCCTGTTCGCGACAGCCTCGCGGACGTTGGGTGATTTATCCGCCAAACTCCATCCCCTTCCTGCCAGGTAAATACCATGAATGAATCTCCTCAAATTTTTCTGCAAGCCATCGAAGATGAACTTCAGCGCCAGGTTGCGCGCCTGGACCAACCGCTCACTCTGCCGTTTTATGAAATGCTCACCTATCACATGGGGTGGAGCGGAGAGGGGGCCGGTGCGGAGGCCACCGGCAAACGGATTCGTCCATTGCTCACGCTTTTGAGCACGGCCTCCTGCGGAGCGAACTGGCCCCCGGCCCTGCCTGCCGCCGCAGCGATTGAGCTGATCCACAACTTTTCCCTGGTTCACGATGATGTTCAGGATAACTCCGAGAAGCGTCGTGGGCGTCCTACCGTGTGGAAGAAGTGGGGGGTGCCCATGGCCATCAATGCAGGGGATGCTTTGTTTGTGATCGCCAACGAGGCCATGCTGGATTTAAAGAAAAGTTACTCCGCAGAAATTGTCTTGCAGGCAGCTGAGGTCTTCCAAAACGCCTGTCTTGAATTAACTCGTGGTCAGTTCCTGGATATGTACTACGAAGAGCGCAATGACTTGAAGTTAGCCGATTACTGGCCGATGATCGGTGGCAAAACTGCGGCCCTGCTCTCTGTTTGCACGCAAATTGGCGCCATCCTGGGCGGGGCGTCGGAATCAAAGCAAGAAGCCTACCGTCAGTTTGGCTGGTATTTGGGGCTGGCGTTTCAGGTTCAGGACGATATTTTGGGCATTTGGGGTGACGAAAGCCGCACAGGCAAATCTGCTGCCAGCGATCTGGTGGAAGGGAAAAAATCTTTGCCGGTGCTGTTCGGTTTGAGCCAGCAAAAAAAATTTGCCGAGCGCTGGCAGCAAGGTCCCATTCGCCCCGAAGAAGTGGAGCACATGGCGGCTTTGCTTGCCAGCGAGGGCGGGCAGGAATACGCTCAGGCTCAGGCAGAGGAACTGACGCAAAAAGCCCTGCAAGCACTGGATGAGGCTGCTCCGGCGGGAAATGCCGGTCGAATGCTAGGCGAAATCGCTTATAAACTATTGGGACGTGCGCAATAGTCAACGATGTGGCCATGTCGCCGCGGCCTGGGGGGGGCGGAAGATGCCTGTCGAGACGGGATCAGGCCCAGGGTCCGGTGGGAAGCGCTTCGGCCTGGGGGGCCGATTCGCTGCGAGCCAGCCAGAAAAGCCCGGTGGTGCTGATCAATCCCAGGATGAGGCCGCCAATCCAGATGGCGCGGGGGGTGAGGGCGTCGTTTAGAAATCCGCCGAGCAGAGGGGCAATGGTGCGCGCCAACCCCCAGCCCAGCCAGTAGATGCTCATGTAGCGACCGCGCATTTCGCCGGGGGCCAGGTCGGCTACGTATTTGCTGGCGGTGGGAACCAGGGTGAGCTCGCCGAAGGTCAAGATGACCATGCTGAGCCAGAAGCCCCAAAAGTGACTCATCAGGGCTACACTGCCCGCGCCCAGGGCATAGATCAACATGCCGATGGCGGTAACGGGGAGGGCCTTGTGCCGCCGGGTAATTTGGGTGACGGGATACTGGATGAAGACGCACATCAGGGCGTTGGTGGTCGGAATCCAGCCGTACAGGTTTTCGGGCATGCCGAAGTTGTTGTGGGTATAAACCGGCAGCAGAATCCAGAGCATGGAGGGGGCGATCAGCCCCAGGCTGATGAGCAGGACAAAGGTCAGGTAATTTTTGTCACGCAAGACGCGGCCATACCCAGAAGCCAGAGAGATCTCAGAGAGTTGGGGGGTGGGCTGTTCAGGGGCGGTTTTGACAAGCGTCTCGCGAGCGAGCAGGAATAAGAGCAAGCTATAGGTAAGAAAGCCGGCGGTTGCGCTATAAAAGGCCAGGCTATAGGAGGTGGACGCCAGGAAGCCACCAATGGCCGGGCCGAGGGCGAAAGCGGCATTGTTGGCGATGCGATTGATGGCGTAGGCATCGGTACGTTTTTCGGAGGGGATCATATCGGCCAGCATGGCATCGGCACCGACCTGGTAGAGGGGGTTGGAGATGCCAATGAGGATCATCAGGCCGACGAATTGGGAGTAGGTTTCGGCACGCAACAGCAGGAAGTAAGCCAGCCCGTTAATGGTCAGGCTGGCGTTCATGACCACTTTGCGGCCTACTTTATCGGCCAGAGTGCCGGCCAGAAAGGAAGCAGCCAGGCCCGTGCCAGCGTTGATGGAAATGAGGGTGGCTACGGCGCTGAGGGGAAGATGCAGCCTGTTGCTGGCATAGATGAGCAAGAAAGGCCAGACCATGCTGCCGCCAGCAGTGCTGATGACGATTCCCGCGATCATCAGCCAGAACTGAGCAGGGTATTCTCGATAGAGATGGCGAATTCTGTGAAGCATAGAGCAATTCTACTTGATGATGTTGCTTTCGGGGAAAAAAACAGGCTCCCACAGCGCCTACTGCGGGAGCCTGTAAATCGGTGAAGGAAATTAATCAGGCGGTTTCCAGGTAGCGCTCGATCTCGTAATCGGTGACGCGCAGGCGGTATTCATCCCACTCGGCCCATTTGGCACGAATGAAGGCTTCATAGGTAACCGGGCCGAGGGCATCTTTGAGCACCTGGTCTTGTTCCAGTTCTTCGAGGGCTTCGGCCAGCGAGCCAGGGAGCTCCTGAACACCGAGGGCGGTGCGTTCTTCTTTATCGAGGTGATAGAGATTAACGTTGTTGAGCGCGGGGGGTGGGGTCATCTGGCGATCAATGCCATCCAGGGCAGCAGCCAGCATCACGGTAAAGGCCAGGTAAGGATTGGCCGAGGGGTCAGGGAAGCGTAATTCGGCGCGGGTGGCTTTGTGCCGTCCTTCGGTGTAACGCGGGATGCGAATCAGGGCCGAACGATTGATCTGCGCCCAACCGATGTAAACGGGGGCCTCGTAACCGGGGACAAGGCGCTTGTAAGAGTTGACCGTGGGGGCAACTACAGCCGCCAGGGCGCGAGCATGCGCCAGTTGACCGGCGATGAAGGCATAAGCAACCTTGGAGAGTTTATATTCGTCGTTGGGATCGAAGAACAGGTTTTCGCCTTTGGTATTGAAGAGTGACTGGTGGCAGTGCATCCCAGAGCCATTGATACCGAAGACCGGTTTGGGCATGAAGGAGGCCACCAGGTCATGTTTGGCGGCAATGGCTTTGACGGTGTATTTGAGGGTGAGCACATTATCGGCAGCACGTAGGGCATTGGCAAAGCGGAAGTCAATTTCATGCTGGCCCAAAGCCACTTCATGGTGCCCAACTTCCACTTCCAGCCCCATGTTGTTGAGCGCCTCCATCAATTCTGTGCGGACGCGCACGGCCTCATCGCTTGGCGAAAAGTCAAAATATCCACCCACATCGTGAGGGACGGGGTGAACGCTCTCGCCATTGCGACGGAAGAGGAAAAATTCCGGTTCGGGGCCAACGTTGTACACCCAACCGCGTTCAGCCAGTTTGGCCAGTAGCCGCTTCAAAGTCCCGCGCGGATCGCCGGCGAAGGGTTGGCCATCGGGCATGTAAATGTCACAAAATAGGCGGGCACGGCGGCGTTCTAACGAAGTCCAGGGGAGGACCGCATAGGTGTCGGGATCGAGGCGCAGGCGCATATCGCTTTCCTGAATGCGGGCAAATCCCTCTACCGATGAGCCATCGAACCAAACGCCATCTTCCAGGGCTGTTTCCAGCCCACTCACCGGCATGTCCACACTTTTGACCGCGCCGGTCACATCGGAAAACTGAAGGGAAATGAATTTGACATTGTCCTCACGGACACGAACGAGCAAATCTTGGGAGTTCATGTTCACCTCTTTTGAATTTGAAATGGATTACGAATTGGAAGAATGGCTAACACTGGTCAACTTCATTCATAAGGCACCTCTCCTGAAAAACATCCGTTGGTCTCAATCGCTCAGCGAGGGCGTGGCTTCAGGGATGACTTTGGGGGCTTTCGGCCGAGCCGTGTTGATGATGATTACTGAACCGATAATGATCAGGGCAGCCAGCCAGGTGCGGGCGGTGAGCACTTCGTCAGCCAACCAGGCACCTAACAGGATGGCAATCAGCGGATTGACGTAGGCATACGTCGAGGCCAGCGAAACAGAAACGTTACGCAAGAGCCAGGCATAAGCCACAAAACCGATCAGCGAGCCGGCCAGGATGAGATAGGCCAGGCCAAAGAGCGAGCGAAGCGAAATCGCGCTCAAGTGCAGGTGGCTCCAATCCCCCACCAGGGTACCAAAGAGAAACAGCCCCAGGCTACCGGTAAGCATTTCAGCAGCAGTGGTCATCAAGGAAGAGGGCGGCAAATCGGCGCTGCGACTATAAATGGAGCCAAGCGACCAGAGGAAGGCGGCCAGCAAAAGGGCCGCTACGCCGCCCGGATCCAGGGGTTGATTCCGGCCAATCAACTCGGTCGGCCCCACCAGCAGGGCGATTCCACCGAATCCGATCAGCAAGCCAATGATGGTCTGCCAACCCGGGCGAATTCCCCGCGGACGCAGCGCCTCAAATAACGCCATCCACAGCGGCACCGAACCAACGATCAGCGCGGCAATGCCCGAAGCGACGCGTTGCTCGGCCCAGGAGACCAGGCCATTGCCCCCTAGCAAGAGCAGAGTACCCACGATGGCGGTGGAGCGCCACTGACGAGGGGTGGGAGAGGCGTCTCCGGCAAGGCGGCGCCAGGTATAAAGAATCAGCCCAGCGACCAGAAAGCGAGCGCCGGCTGCCAGGAAAGGTGGAATCGTTTCGACGGCGTAGCGAATCGCCAGATAGGTTGACCCCCAAACGAGATAAAGTGCCAGCAAAGCAACCCAGGTCTTGACCTTCATGAGAGCCTCCACAAAATAAAAACAGCACGCGCGGGCGTGCTGTTTAAATGCAGTAAGCCATTAAACAAAGCAGCCCTTCCAAACACGCGCCGGCAAGGAATCATCTTGCCTGCATCACTGCGTTTGCCCTGTCTCACCCGTCACCGCGTGGTTTTCGGCAAAACGCTTGTTTCGGAAGGGAGAAAGGAGCCTGTGATCGGGCTCCGGAGGCATCCGCTGATCTATCCGATGTTCCGCCATTTCCCTCGGTGAGGGATGGATTGGCGTTAGCGCCCCGTTCGCACGGGGGAACCTCCACCTCGTAATCTGCCTTGCAAAATGCACTGCAGACCCAGCCGCTGATTCTCCGCTTTTCGGTTGTTAAACTTGCCTTGAAAGGAATTGGCGCTGATTGTACCTGTGACAAGCAAGATCGTCAAGGAAAAGTTTTTGAGCATTTAAAGAAACCCCGCAGGTGCCGTGTGCTGCCAAGTTTTGAACCTGCTTTCGCAGGTGGACCCCGCCCCAGAAATTCCGCCTTGGCTCGGGCCTATCGCGTTATTTCCGTGAGATTGGAGTCCTTTTGGTGGGTGTTGGCTCAAAACCGGAGTTGCAACAGCACGAACACCGCAGGGCTACTTTTCTTATACCATAGTCTAAATGGCATGGGTAGAGAAAAATTAAAGCCCCAGCAATTCCAAATCTAACCTGACGTCCATGCGGGATAAAATCCATCTGAACATTGGCCCGAATTGGGTTGTCATGGCGAGACGGCGTTCTTCCGTCGAAGCCATCTCCCGGCAGGCTAGCCTGACCTTTGTGCAACGGACGGACAAAGTATGAAAAACGACCTCCGGGACGAGATTTGGCACGCACCATCTTCCTGCTTGCCCCCACCCCTGCCCCTCCCCCGTCCGTGAACCCATGCAGCGCAACGTTCATCGCTCGGACGGGGGAGGGGGATGGGGTGTTTGAAGCACCGGACGGGACAAGAGCAGGTCTGCTGGACTAGCCAAACTGCATTTGCAATAACCAACCTCCGCATCGAATGACACGAATACGGCAAAATTTCTTCGGGAAATTCGTGAGCATTCGATGCAAAAGAGAATTGAGCCTTATTGCAGATAACGACTTATCCCGAACTCGGTTTTTTTACAGTATCATTGCGGCAGGAGGCAACTTATGGAATATGTACATCTTGGCAAAACGGGATTGAAGGTTTCACGTTTGTGCATGGGCACCATGCAATTTGGCTGGTCGCTTGACGAGGCGGATTCTCACCGCGTCCTTTCGGCGACGTTTGAGGCCGGAATCAATTTTTTCGATACCGCCGATATTTACTCAAGATGGGTGGAAGGCAACCCAGGCGGTGTGGCCGAGACCTATTTGGGCAATTGGCTGAAGCAAAGCAAAATCCCACGCGACCAGGTGGTGCTGGCCACCAAAGTGCGGGGCGAGATGGGCAAAGGCCCAAACGATCAAGGATTGAGCCGGGTCCACATCATGAACGCGGTGGAGGCCTCCCTGCGCCGATTGCAAACAGATTACATTGATCTTTATCAGGCCCACTGGCCAGATGAAGACACACCCATCGAAGAGACATTGCGAGCTTTTGATGACCTCGTTCGCCAGGGAAAAGTCCGTTACATTGGCGCTTCCAACTACGCGGCCTGGCAGTTGATGCAGGCGTTGTGGACTTCGGATAAACACAATCTGGTGCGCTACGATTGCCTGCAACCCCATTACAACTTGCTCTGGCGAGCAGAATTTGAGCGCGAATTGCGCGCCGTATGCCAGACGTATGGTCTGGGCGTGATTCCCTACAGCCCACTTGCGGGTGGTTTCTTGACCGGAAAATATCGTCCTGGCCAGCCGTTGCCGCCGAGCAGGCGCGCCGAGGGCCGCAAACGAGCAATGACGGAGAAAAATTTTGCCCTGCTGGAAAAAATGGATGCTATCGCTGCTGCTCACGAGGCGACTCCGGCGCAGGTAGCCCTGGCCTGGTTGCTGGCCGACCCGGTGATCACCAGCCCGATCATTGGAGCGACCTCGATTGAGCAATTAAAAGACAACCTCGGCGCATTGAAGGTCAAATTGAGCGCCGAGGAAAAGCAAATGTTAGACCAGATGACAGATTGGCAAAAAGAAGAGTAGCCGCTCTACAGTCCCAACCACTGCGCGGCGAGGCGCGGTAATTGCTGGGCTGTCCCTTGCCGCGCAGTGCACGGGGGCAAAGATTCCAGGAACAGGCGACCATATTGCTTGGTCAGCACCCGCCGGTCGAAGATGGCGACCACGCCGCGATCCGATGCGGTGCGGATCAGGCGGCCAAAGCCCTGGCGGAATTTGAGAATCGCCTCGGGCAGATAATATTCGTTGAACGGGTCTTCATAAAGTTCGGAACGCGCCGCGATGATCGGATCGTTGGGCACATCGAAGGGCAGTTTGGTGATGACAACGACCGACAGCGCCTCGCCGGGGACATCTACGCCCTCCCAAAACGAGCGAGTGCCCAGCAAAACGGCGCGCTCCGACGATTTGAACGTGTCCAACAAGGCATTTGGAGAGGCGCCTTCGCCTTGTTCGAGGACGAAAATGTCCTCGCCCGCCAGCGGGGCGGTAATGGACTGGGCAGTGCGCTTGAGCTGGGCATACGAGGTGAACAGCACCAGCATTCTTCCGCCGGTGGCCTTTGCCAGTTGAACAATGCTGCGGTCAATGGCTTGCTGGTAGCCGGGTGCATTGGGTTCCGGGATGTCGTTGGCGATGTAGAGCAGTGTACTGGATTCGTAATCAAACGGCGAACCGAGGAGCAGCTCGTTTGCCTCGTCGGCCGAAAGCACGTTACGAATGTATTGGAACTCACCATGAGCAGTGAGGGTGGCCGAGGTCAGGATGACGCTGGCTTTTTCGTGCCAGAGATATTTCTCGACCAATGGCCCTACCCGTAACGGGGCGGCATTCAGCGAGAGGCGATCGCCTTTGGGGTTGACTTCGATCCAGTAAATCATCTCGCTGGAAGGCTTGCTCATCATGCTGGCCAGCGTCGCTTCGGTTTCGCTCATGCGGCGGATCAGGGTGCTCAGGTTGCCCATCACGTCTTCCATGGAGTCAATACCGCTATCGAACAGCGAGGCAGCATCCTGGTACAGCTCGTTCAATGTGTTGACCAGCAATGACATGGTTTCATCTACTTGCCCCCAGGCCATTTCAACGTCGTCCCAGCCGGGCAGGGTGCGGGTGGCTGGCTGGATGCGCATTTGCCAGGCATAGTTGTTGTACGAATTTTCCTCGCGCTGAGAATCCACAAATTGCCCCAGAATATAGAAGAACTGTTTGGCGAATTGCTCCAGGCGAAAAGCCTGATCGGTGGCGCGCTTGACCTTTTGCTGGAGCAAGCCGAAATCGGAGGGACGCAACGCTCCGCTGGTTTCACTCAACATGCTGCCGAGCACGCCCGTGGATGAGCCGCCCACTTCCTTCAGCAAGCGTTCCATGTCGAATTCTGAAAAGTGGAAGCTCAAAGCGTTCGTTGTAGCCGTTTCCAGGTGGTGGGCTTCGTCCACAATCAGATAATCGTATTCAGGCAACACCTTACTGCCGGTGGCCACATCGGAAAGCAACAGAGCGTGGTTGACCACCAGTAAATGTGCTGATTGAGCCGCCTGCCGCGCCCGGTAGAAAGGACAGGCGCCTCCCATGCGGCCCAGACAGGTTTCGGCGGTGCAGGCATCGTCTTCGGCCGAGAGCCGCACCCACACCTCTCGCTCGTTGGGGCCATTGAGGGTGATTTCGTTTCGATCGCCGCTCTGATTTTGTTGTAACCAGACCAGCACTTTGGCCAGCACGCGCATCTCTTCTACGGTGCGGGGCCCGTGGTTGCGCAGTGATTCCAGCCGGCGCGGGCAGAGGTAATTGCTACGTCCTTTGAGTACCGCTGCGCGCACGTCCAGGCCCAGGGCGGCGCATAAATCGGGGATGTCCTTTTTGATGAGCTGATCTTGCAGGTTAATCGTGTTGGTGGAGATGACCACGCGGGTGTTGTTCTGCGTGGCAAACAGAGCGGCGGGAATCAGGTAAGCAAACGATTTCCCTACGCCGGTTCCCGCCTCGACGAGGAGGTGGTTGCCGTGCGAAAGGGCTTGAGTCACCGCCCGAAGCATTTCTACCTGCTCTGGTCGGTGCTCATAGGCCTGGAAATAACGCGAAAACGGCCCTCCGTATTCGAGAATGGAGGCGACTTCGTCGGGATCAAGGGGAGTCGGCGATTCACTTCGTTCGAGCGGAGGCGCCTCCTCGGCTGCGGGCGCAAACAGGGGTCCGGAAAACGAAGCGTGCCGCGCGGCTTTGGGGCGAACGCCCTCTCTGGCGCGTCTTTGAAGCGCTTGCTGGAAAACCCAGGTCGCCTTCCAATCGAGTGGTTCGCTCAGGCGGACGATTTCGGCCAGCAATTCAATGGGCAATTCGCCTGCCATGTCGGACAGGCGGAGAAAGACGTGCATGGTGACACGGGCATCATCCAGGGCGCGATGAGTTGCCGGCAAGGGGATGCCCAATTGCTGCCCCAGCGCGCCGAGGTTGTAGCGGCTGGCGGAGGGAAGTAATACCGAGGCGAGTTCGTAAGTATCCAGGGCAAAACTTGCCTGGCGCAGCCCCCCTCTCGTCAGAAAGCCGAGATCGAAGCCGATATTGTGCCCGACGATGATCGCATCGCCAGCAAAGTTTTCCAGGGCAGGCAGGATTTCAGGCAAGGTAGGTGCCTGGCGTACCATGGCGTCGTCAATGCCGGTCAGGCCGGTGATGAATTCGGGGATGTGCCGACGGGGGTTGACGAGGGTGGAAAATTCATCTTCTACGCGGCGACCGCGAAAGCGGACCGCGCCGATCTCGATAATGGCTTCGCGATTTTCGTCCAGCCCTGTGGTTTCAATATCTATGGCAACAAAGGATGTCATGGTAGAACAAGTGTACCATGATTTTGGGATCGATCTTAATCGCCCGCCATGCCGGGTGCGCGAAAAAGTTGTTAGTCAGGTGTGAGCGGTGGATGGATGCTCATTTGGCCAGTGCCTTGAGAGATCACGCTGTGGGCGAAAAACGCCGTTTTGTGTCATTGCGAGCCGCCAAAGGCGGCGACCTGTGCCCCGCAGGGGTAAGCAATCTCCTGGTCGGCAAGGAATGGATGGATTGCTTCGGGGCTGACGCCCCTCGCAATGAC
>DAOUAN010000040.1:0-6165 GCA_034433385.1 Anaerolineales bacterium
GTCATTGCGAGCCGCCAAAGGCGGCGACCTGTGCCCCGCAGGGGTAAGCAATCTCCTGGTCGGCAAGGAATGGATGGATTGCTTCGGGGCTGACGCCCCTCGCAATGACACTAGCCGTTTCCCTGTTTTCCATCTTATCCACAACCTTTTAGTGCTCCCGCAGATGGCTCCTCTTGGCCAACGAAATCAAAGTGGGGGATGTGGTGATACAATCTCTTTTATCCATTTTTCAATTCATAGGGCTTTGCAATGGGAACTCTCTATCTGGTCGCAACCCCAATCGGCAACCTGGAAGATCTCTCGCCGCGGGCAGTGCGCATTTTGCGCGAAGTCCGGCTCATTGCCGCCGAGGATACCCGTCATACGGGCAAATTGCTCAAGCACTTTGGCATAGAGACGCCGTTAACCAGTTACTTTGAGCACAACAAACTGACCAAACTGGAGGTGATCCTCTCGGCATTGGCCCAGGGCGATGTGGCTCTGGTCTCCGATGCAGGCACGCCGGCCTTGAATGATCCGGGCTATGAGCTGGTGCGGGCGGCGCTGGAGGCGGGTCATCGCGTCAGTCCGGTGCCGGGGCCATCGGCGCCGATCGCTGCGTTGACCGCTTCGGGGTTGCCCAGCGATGCTTTTCTCTACCTGGGGTATCTGCCACGTAAATCGGCAGAGCGGCGCCAGGCGTTGCAGCAGATCGTCCCTCTGCCCTATACGCTCGTTTTTCTGGAAACGCCGCATCGCCTGAAAGATGCACTGGCAGATTTGCTGACCGTGCTGGGGGATCGGCAGATTGCCGTAGGGCGCGAGTTGACCAAATTGCACGAGGAGATTTGGCGAGGGCGCATTTCTGAGGCCATTCAATATTTCACGGAGCCGCGCGGTGAATTTGTGCTGGTGATCGAGGGGCGGCGGGAAAAGGCCGGGGAGGTGTGGAGCGTCGAAAAGCTGGCCGCCGCTATTCGGTCCGGGAAAGAAGCGGGGGAATCACCGGCTGCCCTGGCGGCGCGCCTGGCAAAGGAATCCGGCTGGAAGCGCCGCGAGATCTACAAGATGATCCTTTCTTGAAAACACGCTGGGGCGGAAGATCATTCCGCCCCACTTTTTCTTTTCGGCTTACGGCTCCCACACAATGGTGACGAGGGCGAACAGATAGGGTTGGTGATCGATGTATTCAAAGCCAATTAACCAGGAGCGGAAGTCCAGCTCCACGCCGGGGGTGCCGGGTTTGTAGAGATGGTAGAAGTGAACGTTCTCGTATGGCCAGGGGCGGGCCAGCGGGAAGACCCCGGTAAGGGAGTCACAATAAGTTTCCAGGTTGGGAGCGTTGAGGACTTCAAGCATTTTGGGTTGGATGATGTCTTTGAAGGTACCCAGGTCGGGTTCGCCGCGCGGCCCGCTGCCCCAGTTGTAGACCTGAGTGCTGGTGAAGACGCCACGGGCGGCGGTCTGATCAAAGTTGACCGGGCTGGCGTAGGCCCACAGACGCACATCCAGGCCGTAGGCCGGGCTGACCAACGGGGCAAACAGATCGCCGTTGGAAGTGTTCATCGCCTGGGTGAGCTGGGCGATGATCTGCTGCGGGCGCGGGTCAGCACAAAAGGCTTCCTGGGTGAGGTACTCGGTCAGGTAACGAGCTTCGACCCAGCCGGTGCCGCCATCGGGGCGAAGGACTTCCGCCCATTGGCTTCCGCCGAGCAAGGCGGTTGGGCCGGTGCGCATCACATTGGTGGCATTGGCCGGGAAGGAAGCCACGATGGGTTGATCGCTGCCCGGGGCGGCGCGGATGTTGAGCACTTCTTCAGCCCTGAGCAGGCGCACGGCATAGGGGCCCAGCAGGCTGAGCGGTATGGGGGTGGCAGATGGCGTTTCACTGGGCGGGATGGTGGCCGTTTCGGTAGGGGGTTCAGGGGGCGTTTCGGTGGGCGTCGCTGTGGCCGGGATCCAGGCAAAGGTGGCTGCCATTTGGGCGAAGACGGCGCTTTCCAGGACTTCATCGAAATTGGGCGGTGGGGTGAGGAAAACGCCGGGGTTGACAATTTTCATGACGAAATCCAGGCTAACACAGGTGTTGCCTTGCTGGGTGGAGTAGGCTGTCCACTTATAGATATGGCCGGTTACACCTTCTTCTCCAAATTGTTTGAGGAAGGGAATGCCGTTAAGGATGACGTTTTCTGAGCCGCGCACAATAGAGACGGTCGCCAGCGGGCTTTGACAGACATCCGTATTTTCAGCGACGTACACTTCCAGGTATTTTCGGCTGAGGGTGGTGCCGGGAACAAACGGCAGGTTCATGTACAGGTAGTTGTCCATTTCGTTGGTAATTTCGGCTCCCGGCGGGTAGCGGAAGAGGAAGTTGTAGCGAGTGTTGGTGTAGATAGGCCAATCGTTGGTGATGGGGGTGGGTGTGATGGTCGGGGTATAGGTGGGCGGCGGGGTGATCGGCGCGGTGCGGAAGATGCGCGGCGAGGCCATAGGGCGCGGTCATTGTTGGCTGAGCCGGTTGCCAGGATGGTGAGGATGAAGCGCACGTTCTGCCCGACCAGAGGGGTAAGGCTGACATCCACGCTGTGCGGACGGCCCTCGTTGTACTCGCGCCACGTCCAGAAGTTGTTGATCAGACCGTTGAGGGTCATGTAATCCAGGCGGAAGGTCACGTAGCAGGGAGTACGATCTTCGCAGCCCACCGTAGCCTGGAAGCGATCGCCGGGCTGAACCAGGAAGAAGGGATAGATTCCCTGGATGTAGCCATTGTAGCGATTTTGGGGGAAGGTCAGCAGGGCGGGCGCCAGGCTGCCATCTTCTAGTTTGGCCGATTCCAGGCTGAGAACAAAACCGTTCGAGTCCCCCTCGCTGCCAGGGCAGGGAAGCACACCTGCTGCGCTTTTCCATTGGGCGGCACAGACGTTAGCCAGGAAATCGTAACCGCTGGCCGGGGCTTCACCCGCGACGCGGATAGTCAACCAGAAGGGCATATCGGCGTTTGGGCCGATGCCGAAGAGCGCCCCGGCGGCGTTTTGCAGAATCCAAAAGCCGCGATATTCGCCGGCCGAGGGTGGGGCGATCATATTCACGCTCAGATCGACCGTTTGGCCGGGCGCGACCGACCAGGGCAGGTTCGCGGTGGTCGGCGCGCTCATCTGCTCACCGCTGTAGAAGACCAGGCGATAGGCGGTTGTCCACGTGCAGCGGCCGGAGTTACGCAACCGCCAGGTTTTGGTGAAGCCGGCGCCGGGGGCCAGGAGCGTGCCATCTGGAATGGTCACATCGCTGACGAAAGTGGCTTTATCACAGCCAGCAGGCGCGATGGTGGGCGGCGGGGTATCGAAGGGGGTCGCTGTTGCGGTCAGGGGCGGGAGGGGGGTGAGGGTAGGCGGGGGCGCTGGCGGTGTTCCACTTCCCAGGCGGACAATGCGTGGCGCGCCCCAAATGGCGCGGTCACCGCTGGCCGAGCCGCTGGAGAGCAAGGTAAGGATGAAACGGACTTTTTGTCCGGCCAGGGGAGTTAAATTCACGTTGGCGCGGTAAAAACGGCCTTCGTATCTTTCCGTCCATGACCACAGAGAGCGCACCACCCCGCTGCTGGTCATGTATTCCAGGCGAAAGGTCACATAGCAACCGGTGGCGCCAAACTCGCAATTGACCAGGCTTTGGAAATAGTCCCCGGCCTGAACGGAAAATTCGGGGTAAATGGCCTGGATGTAGCCATAATACCGATTTTGGGGAACGGTAAGCAGGCCGGGTTCGATGTCCACGGTATCGCCCTCGAGGTGAGGGTTATCCAGGCGCAGGGCATAGCCGCGATAATCCCCGGCAGTTCCGGGGAAAGGCAAGGGGCCGGCGCCGCTTTTCCACAGAGCATAGGGGGCATTGGCGACGAAATCAAAAATCACGGCGCTGCTATCGGCGACATTGATGTCCACCCAGAAGGCGTCACTCCCAGAAGAACCTACCCCGAATTTGACGCCCGAAGCGTTGCTCAGCTTCCACAGGCCGCGGTAATGGCCGATCGTCTTGGGCGCGATCAGGTTGACGGAAAGATCCACCATCTGCCCGGGAGCGACCGAGACAGGAAGACGCACATAAGCAGGGGCGCCGAGCGAATCGCCTCCCACAAGCACCAGACGGTAATAAGTCGTCCAGGTGCAGGTACCGACGTTCATCAGTCGCCAGGTTTTGGTGAACGCTGCACCGGGGGAAAGCGTTGTCCCATCCGGGATGGTGAGATCGGCTACGAATTGAGCCTGATCGCAGGATGTCTGCGCGCTAGCGACCGATAAAGTTTGGGCTACCAGAAAACTCACGACCAAAAAGGCCAAGAGCATTTTTTTGAGGAGCATCTTGCCTCCGCTACTGAATGTTTGTAAGTTTTGGCATCGAACGGCGCGAATTTTGCGAACAGGGTTGGTGTTATTCGTGAAATTCGCTGCCTTCACGTTCTTGAATGATCTCAGCAGCCAAAAAGGTTGAATCGGTTCAATTCAATAATACTGTAGCGGAAAGCGCCTTACATTAAAAATCGGCTTGCATTTTCCGTGCAATTGCCTCGGCGGTCAGGCGTGTCTCTCAGCAATCCTTCGCCAACAGAATCAAACCTTGCGTGGACACTTTTAGGACATTCTCTCGCATCTGGCAGATGATTTTGCTGTAAAATCGGCGCTGTTGGTAAAAGCAGCGCAAGGTGAATCTCGTTCTGCTTTTGAACAGTTTTCAAGATAAAACAGACCTGGGAGTAAAAATGAATCTGGATGATCTCGCTCGTTTCAAGGAATTGGATCCGCAGGATATGTTGGGGCAGATTAACGGCCTACCCGATCAATTGAATCAGGCCTGGCAATTGGGACAGAGCCTGCCCTTGCCGGAATGGAAGGACATTCGTCAGGTGGTGATTGCTGGCATGGGCGGTTCGGCAATTGGAGCTGATCTGCTTGCAGCGTATGTTTTTTCGCTGGCTCCCGTGCCAATCGTTGTTCATCGCGATTATGGGTTGCCGCGCTGGGCGCAGGGCGAAGAAACGCTGGTCGTCGCTTCTTCACATTCGGGGAACACAGAAGAGACTCTGGATGCCTTCGATGCGGCGCTGAAAAATGGCTGCCGCTTGCTGGCGATTTGTACCGGCGGAGAACTGGCCCGCCGCGCTGGCGAACGCGGCTTGCCCGTATGGACGTTTCCTCACGCTGGACAGCCGCGCGCTGCAGTGGGTTACTCCTTCGGGCTATTGCTGGCACTTTTTAGCCGTTTGGGCCTGATAGCGGATCAGGCCAGCGCCGTTGCTGATGCGGTGACAGCGATGAAAGCCTGGCAAGAACAACTGCGCCCCGAGGCACCAACAGTTCAGAACCCGGCCAAGCGTTACGCTGGCCAGCTGATGGGGCGCTGGGTAACGGTAATGGGAGCCGGTTTGCTCGCTCCGGTGGCGCGTCGTTGGAAAGGGCAAATCAATGAAGTGGCCAAGGCTGCCGCTAGCTTCGAATTCCTGCCAGAGGCCGATCACAACACCCTGGCCGGCACGCTCAACCCGGAAGATTTGCTGATGCCGCGCACAATGACGCTTTTTCTGCGCGCCCCGTCCGATCATCCGCGCAACCGCCTGCGCAGCGATTTGACCCGTCAAGCGTTTATGCTGGAAGGGTTAAATACTGATGTCATTGACGGTCGCGGCGATTCGCCCCTGGCCCATATGTGGACGCTCATCCTGTTCGGCGATTACATGGCGTATTATCTGGCCATGGCGTATGGGGTGGATCCGACGCCTGTAACCGCCCTGGAAAATTTCAAAAGGGCGCTGAAAGAAAGGGGATGAATTTTCTACCTGGGGTACTCTTTGCTTGAGGCTCACGCAGCGATCGTCCACAGTGCGGTCGCTGCGTTTTTTATTGATGACTTCACTGCAAAAACGAATTCACCGCAGAGAACGCAAAGGGCGCAGAGAAAAACCGAAACAGTTCTTTCACTCCAAGTCATCCTCTGACAATCTTTGCGCGCTCACGTGCTCACACATCTTTGCCCCAACCCGCTTGGCATCGAATTAATACTAAGAACCTATCCGAAAAATAATTGAAAGCGGAGACGAAACCTGATAGAAAAGGGTTTGCGAAAATCCAATCTAAAAGGTAACGTCTCCATGACAAAGGATAGCACAAAATCGAACAATCATTACACCATTCCTGG
>DAOUAN010000041.1:0-18340 GCA_034433385.1 Anaerolineales bacterium
GTAAGCGTGATGGTCGGCGTGCGGGTGATCGTCGGCGTGCGGGTGATGGTGGGGGTGTTGGTGATGGTGGGGGTATTGGAAGGGGTAGGCGTCGCTTGCGGCGCGATGCTCACCACACAACCATTGCCCAAAGTGACCGTGAGGCCAAAGGAACTCGCCGGCACAATGTTCGGCCAGTCAAACTCAACATATTTGTAGTCGAAATCGAATTTGTCAATTTCGCCCGCGTTGAGCATGTGGGCCCTGGTGGGTGAACCACTCAACGTCCAGGTAGTGGGAGAAGAGGTAGAATCCGTACTGACAATCGTATTTCCATCAAAGCGCCAGCGATCCAGAGTCTGGGCGGGGTTAGTATAATCGTAAGCATCCCAAACAAAGACAATGCTCTGAATGTAGGTGTCGGTCTTACTACCATTGATCAATGAGATGCTCACCCGGGGCAAAGTGTTACCACGGGAAGACCAGGTAGTCTGAGAAAAGCCGCTCTGGAATTTGAAGAGTGAACAATCGGGTGTGGCGGTGGGAGTGGGGGTGAAAGTGATGGTAGGAGTGGGGGTGATCGTAGGAGTATCCGTAATGGTAGGGGTGGCCGAAGGCAAGGGGGTATTTGTTGGAACGGTTGGAAAAGCGATGGTGGGTGGAATATTCACCACGCGCGAAACGCGGAATTGCTCCACGGTAGCCTCTTTCCAGGAGGCCAGGTGCATAATAGGCCAGATATCCTGCAAAAATGGCGTAATAAACTGGTAGTTGTAATCTACAGAGACGACAACGCGATCATTCGGTCCGCCAGCATCTTCGGTGAGTTTACACTCACTATATTGAGTGCCTGCATCGGGTGGAGCGCCCATCTTTGGGGGCACAAAGACACGAGATGAACCATCCGTATTGGGACGCGTGGAACAGATTGTGACGTTAAAGTAAAGTGGATCGGCCTTCGTGGCGGAGGTGTTCACAGGAATGGCAATTGCCCCATGACGAGCTTCATCACGAATGGAGGGCAGACGGGCCGCGTCAATTTCATCGTTTTTCCCATCGCCATCACAAGCCTGCTTTCCCTGATCTGGGCCGTCAACACAATAATTCGGATTGTACTGACCCACAGAAGCATAACGGGCGCCCCAGCGAGCTGCATTTTCGATGGCCAGCCAGGTGCGAAACAGATTGGCAAATTCGATAATCCCAAAGACCACGATCAGCAAGACAGGCAGTACCAGCGCAAACTCCACCAGGCTCTGGCCTTGCCGTTTCTTTTTCAAAGGCAGAAAAATAGAAAACATAGGATTCCACTCCGTCCCAAATTAACGCGACAGGCGGGTTGCAATATTTTCAGCAATTTGCCTGAAGATTTCCCTCAGGGCAGCCGCATCGGGAGCATAGTAGTACATACCATGATTGGCATGGGGGCCACCTGCCTGTTCTGCAGCGTATTTCAGCAACTCTTCGCCATCTAGCGGATCGCCAATGGGGGCATTGCGGACCAGGTTGCCCAAGCCAATCGTAAAGATAACGCCACCCTGGCCGTTATCCGGGTCAGCAACAAAATCAGCCATATCGTAAGCATAGTCATCGGCATCATAGTATGGGCTGCCACTGGCATGACGGGTATCCCCAGAAGCATCATTATCCCGGCAGAAAGGAGAGACCCACGTTGTGGAAGGGCAAAAACGGAACTTGGCCGCCTGATCGGTCTGCAAATCATAGCCTGTATTGGCTGGACCACCGGCCAACAAAATGAGCACCCAGAGAGAATCTTCCCGCATGTCGCCAGGGTGGGAAAAAGCGAAGCCACCCATTTGCAAACCACCACCGATGTTGCTCGAGGTACACGTGGTCGGATCGCCCGTCTGACGATAAATGGGGCATTCCAGGCCCAGGTAGTTTTTATTGGCATCATAATTTCGGCATGGCCCCTGAGCGGTAGGGCACTCCGGCGGATCAAAGACTCTCAAATTCTCAATGTTTTGACGGATAGCCTTTGGATCTGCGGTCAACGGCAAAGGATTAGCAGGATTGCGATCGAAGGTCACCAACGCCACGCGATCATAGGGGTAATACAAGCGATTAATAAACTCTATGGCCACATTCTTGATGCTGCGGAAAGGTTCGCAGTTGTCGTTCACATTACACTTATGAGGATCATCCTCCTTGCAATCGGCCTGATTCGGGTTGTTGTTGCCATCGGGGCAATTGGATAAATCCGAATCGTTCGAAGGATCACCATCGCCTTCAAAAGCCATCGAGGCCGAGTTATCCAGCACCAGCACGGCATCTATCGAGGCCGCTTCGCCGATCGCCGAAGCCGTGATGACAGTACTGCGGATGCCAATCACCGGCAAAAACCCGAAATTCACCTTCAAGGAAGCCGTCACGCGCACCAACTTCCTGGCCAATTGGCCAGGGGCAGGACACAACTCTGGATCATTCGGGGAAGTATCGCACGTTTCAATGACCACATTGGTCACATCCACCTGATTCAGGTGCAAAAACTCTTGTGCCGCGTTGGTCAGATCCTCAATATGATATCCTTCGCGAATTTGATTGGCCGCCGAAACCGCTGCGGCATCCACCGCCCGGCGCAGCTTCCCGTGCGCAATATACAAAATCCCCCCATCCACCGCCAGGCCAACAATCGCGATTAAACCAATCATCGCAGCCACAATAATAACGAGCGCTTGCCCGCTTTCGCTTTTTCGGCCGATCTCTTTTCGCAAGCGAGAGAAAAATCGTGTCATTTCGACCCTCCCAAATCAAAACTGAGCAGAAAATTTGCAGGGAAATTTCCAGGAAGGAATGAAGACGGTGCCGGCGTTGGCTCCGCAGCCGAAAGAGGCATAAACGTATACGCGTAAAGTGTGGTTGGGTTGGGGACAAAAGCCGTCAGCCACGGCAAGCCGAGCAAATGATGATAATCATAAAAAACTTCAACCAACAAAGCGCCAGTAGGGGGTGCGCCAGCAGTGAGACGGCTTTTTAGCATTTCATTCGTAAAACGAGAAGCGTCATTATTTCGCCAGTGCCAGCCTCCTCCCATACCGCCCGGCTTGGGAAAACGCTCAAACGTCCCATTGTCAGAGATGCTAAAAACGGTCACAACAACATCATCCGCGTTTTCATCCAGCTTTAGGGGCAGGATGGAATTTTGCAGTTCACTAATGGCGCCATTATAAAAATCGGGGTTATCGCTCCCATCGGTGTTGAACGGTGTGAAGACGCTATAATAGCGCGCCGCCTGCCGGGTGCCATGCACCAAACTTACATATTGATTGAGCATGAAACCAAATTCCACCACGCCGGTGAGAAGCATCAACAAGATGGGCAAAAAAATGGCAAATTCCACCATGCTTTGCCCGGCTTTTCTTCTTTTTCTTTTGAAAGGAAAAATTTTTCTCATAGGCCTATCAGCAAAAACATATTTTTTTCAATCATAACAAAGCCAGAAAAGCGAGTCAACCAACCCATTGGAATTGTTCTGAGATTTGGACCGATTCTTCACGAAATTTAGACGATTCCCCGCCGATTCGCCCCCCGGCCGCGGCGGGTCGCCGTTTAATCGGGTATAATCCGCCGCTGCAACGAATCCCGTCAAAAAGCCAGCGGAGCCCGCGGCATTTCTCTTCGGCAACTGGAGAGAAAACCCTTCTCAGGAGGTGACACGCCTTAAAATCAAAAAGTTTATCCTTTCACGCAGGGAAAGACAGCGCATGGACTTTTCGTCCAGGGATCGCAGGATCGCTTAGGGACGAAAAGTTGACGAGGAGCAGGGTTCTCCACCGCGCGGTGGAGCCAATCTCTCGCCCTGACAGGCGAGGGAGAAAATCGAAAGATCAGCGGAAGCCCTGCGGGTGCGCCAACACCCGTTCCTTTCCCTCCAGTAACAATCCTGTGTTCAACGCCCCTGGGTGATCAGCAGGACAAAAGCACAGGAATTGGCAAAAAAACGTGAGCGAGAAGCCAGGCAAAAGCAAGGCACGTCCCGCCTTGCTGTGCCCGGCTCTCTCAGCGACGAAACAAAAAATCTGGAGGAACCAACCATGTGTGGAATTGTCGGTTATATCGGCCCGCGGGATGCGACGCCGATTATCTTGAACGGCCTGAAACGGCTGGAATATCGCGGCTACGATTCGGCTGGATTAGCCGTCTTAAACGGAAGCCGCATCGAGGTCCGCCGTGATGCGGGCAAATTATCGCAGTTGATCGACCTGGTCAGCAAATCACCGGTCAGCGGGGCACCGGGAATCGGTCACACCCGCTGGGCCACGCACGGCGCCCCCTCGGCGCGGAACGCCCATCCGCACCTGAGCAACAATGGCCGCGTCGTCGTAGTACACAACGGCATCGTTGAAAACTTTCTGGAACTCAAAGATGAATTGAGCGCCGAGGGCGTTGCCTTTCAATCCGAGACAGATACCGAGACCATCGTCCACCTGGCCGAGCATCATCAGGCCACCGGCATCGGCCTGGTGGAAGCCGCTCGCCGCACCTTCCAGCAGATCGAAGGGGCCAACGTGGTAGTGCTCATGTCGGCAGATGAACCGGACAAAATCGTCACCGCGCGCATCGGTAACGCCGGCGGGGTGGTGATCGGCCTGGGCGAAGGGGAAAACTTCATCGCCTCCGATATTCCCGCTATCCTGGAGCACACCCGGCGGATGATCTTCCTGGAATCGCGGCAAATGGCTATCGTCCAGCGCGACTCGGTGGTGGTGCAAACGCTGGAAGGCGAGGGTGTCCAACCACAGGTGCACACCATTGCCTGGGATGCGGTCTCTGCCGAAAAGGGTGAATACCGCCACTTCATGCAGAAAGAAATTCACGAGCAGGTGCGCGCCTTGACCGATACCCTGGCCGGTCGGGTGGACTTCAAAGAAGGACGCATTCGCCTGCCGGATCTCCACCTGAGCGCCGAAGCAGCCCAACGCATTCAGCGCATCTACATCACCGCCTGTGGGACGGCGGCTTATGCCGGCATGGTGGGCAAGTATCTCATTGAAAAAATCGCCCGCATTCCGGTGGAGGTGGTCATCGGCTCGGAATTCCGCTATAGCGACCCGATTGTGGACCAAAACACAGTGGTGCTGGCCATCTCGCAATCGGGCGAGACGGCCGATACGCTCGCCGCGATGGAAGAAGGCCGGCGCAAAGGGGCGATTTTGTGGAGCATCGTCAACGCCATTGGCTCGCAAGCCATGCGCATTGCCGATGGCTATATCGCCATGCAAACCGGACCTGAGATTGGCGTGGCTTCCACCAAAGCCTTCACCGCCCCGCTGGTAGATCAGTATATGCTGGCCATCTTTCTGGCCGATTTGCGCGGCACACTCAACGCGGAGCAACGCCGTAAGTTGGTCGCTGACCTGCGGTTGATTCCTGACCTGGTCAGCCGCGTGCTGGATCGCGAGCCAGAAGTGGAAAAGGTGGCCTACGCGCTGAAAGACATCCGCAACTGTCTCTACCTGGGGCGGGGCATCAACATGCCCATTGCCTACGAAGGCGCCCTGAAGCTCAAAGAAATCTCTTACATCCATGCCGAAGGCTACCCCGCCGGCGAGATGAAGCATGGTCCAATCGCCCTGATTGACGAAAATATGCCGGTGCTCTGCCTGGCCCCCAAAGATCCCTGGCATGAGAAGATGATCTCGCAGATTCAGCAGGCCAAAGCGCGCGGGGGAACCGTCATTGCCGTGGCAACCGATGGCGATGAACTGGTGGCCTCCATGGCCGATCACGTGCTGTGGGTGCCCGAAACGCCCTGGATGCTCTCGCCGGTGGTGACAGTCATCCCCTTGCAATTGCTGGCCTATCACATCGCCACCTTGCGCGGCCTGGATGTCGATCAACCCCGCAATCTGGCCAAAAGCGTCACAGTGGAATAAACAATAGACTTTCTCTGCAATAAGGCTCAGGTCTCTTTTGCATCGAATTTTCACGAAGAAAATTTGCCGTAGTCGTGTCATTCGATGCGGAGTTGGCTATTGCAAATCATGACTGAGAAGTTCCCTTTCCAGACATCCGAAGTCTTGCAGAGTTCGGATGTCTGAGCTTTGTCAGTCGCAGCCAAAGATTCTGTGATGACAACTCAATCGGTTGTCCTCACTTCGCGCTTGCGATAGATTCTCAAAAGCAATTCTTATTTGCGAGTCCACTGCAAAAACGAAATCACCGCAGAGATCACAGAGTACGCAGAGAAAAACTTAAGGTAAAGTTCATAAGAATTCAAGATTTTGTGGCGCAATTTGCACAATCTGAAAGCGAACTTCAAAAATCTCAGTGATCTCTGCGAACTCCGCGGTGGGTCTGACCTTTTTGCAGGAGAGCAAAAAAAATACAATTATGACCAAAGATGGATTGTTTTTACCCCAAAACTGTTTTATGATATAGGCATTGGCTTGTAGAAGCACATTTTTCAGGGCTCGTCCTCAGTGCAGTTGCCACCGGTAATCTATATTGGGGGATATAGAGCTGGTCGCCACCGGGAACGAGAAACCGGAAAGGAGAGCGATTACAAAAAACTTTTATCCCAAAAAAGCTCATCTCAATTTACTCAACTTTTTTCAGGAGAATGTCATGAAGGCTCATCCATCATCCGGTCGCCGGAAATTTTTCAGCGCATTTTTGGCGATCTTCCTCTTAGTGGCTTTGCTCTTACCCGCCAACCCGTCCCCTGTGTTGGCTCGCGCCCAAAGCCCGGCCGATAGCCGCGCTCTGGCGCTGTGTCTGAATAATGGGCAGGCTATCACCGGCTTCCACGCCCTGACGGGTAAGATGAATTTCATCGGCAGTGAGGCCGGCCAATTCATCGCCAACCCGGCCGCTCTGCCCGCTGACGCCAGCGCCGAGCAGGTCGCTCGCGGCTATTTGAGTGTGTGTGGATCGCTGTTTGGCCTCAAAGACGCCAACAACGAACTGATGCTCAAACGCGAGAAAGCGACCGAAATCGGCGGTTCGGCGGTTCGCTTCCAACAGATCTATCAGGGTATCCCCGTGCTGGGCGGCGAGATCGTCGTCACTTTGAACGCGCAGAAGAACATCCTCTCCGTTGGCGGCGAAACACTGCCAGAAATCAAAGTGGATCCAACCCCGCGCATCGAGGCAGCCACGGCACAACAGGAGGCCCTGGCCCTCGTTGCCAAATATCAACAGGTCAACGTGGAGGATTTGCAGGTCAGCGAGCCAGAGTTATGGATTTACAACCCGGCGCTGATCAGCCCATTCAGCGGTGAAAGCCGCCTGGTCTGGCGCATGGAAGTCACCCCGCGCCAGCTGGCGCCCATCCGCGAGCTGGTGCTGATCGATGCACAGCGCGGCAGTGTGGCACTTCACTTCAACCAGGTGGACACTGCCCTGAATCGCATGACATACACTGCCAACCACACCACCACTCTGCCCGGTACATTCGTCTGCGACGAGGCCAATCCAACCTGTCTCGGCGGCGATACCTCAGCCAAAAACGCTCACAAGTTTGCCGGCCAAACCTACAACTTCTACTTGACGCGCCACGGCCGGGACAGCATTGACAACGCCGGCATGACACTGGTATCCAGCGTCCATTACTCCACCGGCTACTGCAATGCCTTCTGGAATGGCGCCCAAATGGTTTATGGTGATGGTTGTTTCCTGGTCGTCGATGATGTCGTCGCTCACGAATTGACCCACGGCGTGACGGAATACGAATCCGGGCTGTTCTACTGGTATCAGTCTGGCGCCATCAACGAATCCTTCTCGGATGTGTGGGGCGAATTCATGGACCTGACCAACGCCACCGGCAACGATAGCGCCGCCGTTCGCTGGAAAATGGGAGAAGACACATCCATCGGCTTCATCCGCGATATGAAGAACCCCCCAGCAAAGGGTGACCCCGATAAGATGACCAGCCCAAATTACTATAAGGGCGAGGCAGATAACGGCGGAGTTCATTTCAATAGCGGCGTGAACAACAAAGCCGCTTATTTGATGACCGATGGCGGAACCTTCAACGGCAAAACCATCGTTGGCCTGGGTATCAACAAAGTCGCCAAAATCTACTACTACGCCCAAAGCAATTTGCTCACCTCCGGTGCCGATTACATGGACCTTTACAACGCCCTCTACCAGGCCTGCAACAGCCTGGTCGGCACGGCTGGCATCACCAAAGCCAACTGTACCCAGGTGCGCAATGCCACCCTCGCCGTGGAAATGAACAAGCAGCCGGCGGCTGGCTTCAACACCGAGGCACCGGTCTGCCCGGCGGGAAAAGCAGCCGTCAATCTGTTCTTCGATAACCTGGAAAGCGGCTCTGGAAACTGGACGAGCGGCGCCATCGTTGGTAGTAACCACTGGTACTACGATTCGCCGTATGGCCCCTTTGCTCATTCTGGCATCCACGAACTCTATGCGGATGATTACCCCGCAGCGCCAACCGACACATACGTTGCCATGAACGCCGATGTCGCCATCCCGGCCCTGACCAATGCCTATCTGCGCTTTGATCACGCCTACGGCTTCGATCATGGCACAAGCACCTATTACGATGGCGGTGTGCTCGAATACAGCACCGATGGCGGCACAACCTGGAATGACGCCGGCAGCCTGCTCGACTGGAATGGCTATGACCATGTCCTTTCAAACAGTTTTGGTAACCCCTTGGGCGGGCGCTCTGCCTTCGCTTCCGTGAGCCATGGCTATATCTCCACCCGTGCCAATCTCTCCAGCCTGGCCGGGCAAAGCGTCCGCTTCCGTTGGCGCATGGGGTTAGATAGCAGCGTTTATTACGCTGGCTGGTGGCTGGATGATGTGCGCATCTACAAGTGCGTCCCCATTCAAAGCAGCACATTCACCTCCAGCGGCGTGGAAGATGGCCAAATCCTGGAAGCCAGCGAAACCAGCGAAACCGGCGGCAGCATGGGCAACCTGGAATCCACCTTTACCCTGGGAGATAATGCTGCCGATCGCCAGTATCGTGCCGTGTTTTCCTTCGATACTTCCTCCCTGCCCGATACCGCCGTGATCACCTCCGCGGTCATCAAAATCAAACAAGCCGCGATCGTCGGAACCAATCCCTTCAGCACCCATGGCGCCCTGCAAGTAGATCTGAGCACTCCCTACTTTGGCAGCCTGGCCGATCTGGAAATCGGCGATTTCGAAGCCCCGGCGAGCAAACCCGCTGCCGCCGCCTTTGGCGTGACCCCGGTCAGCGGCTGGTATAGTGCAACGGTAAAAGGCATCGCCCTGCCGTTCATCAACCTGACCGGCACCACCCAATTCCGTCTGCGCTTCGCCATAGGCGACAACGATGACCTCTCCGCTGACCAAATCAAATTCTACAGCGGCAACGCTGCATCCGGTCAACCGGTGTTGATCATCAAATATTACGTCCCATAGCACGGTAAGCCGCAAGCAAGGCGGGACAGATCAATGAGTTGTCCCGCCCCGTATCTTCGCGGTCGTGTAAGAGCGATACGATAAGGGCTATTGCCCTACAAAACAACAACGGCTACCCTTTCAAAACAGGTAGCCGTTGTTGTTTTTATTAGACTTTCTCTGCAATAAGGCTCAGTTCTCTTTTGCATCAAATTTTCACGAAGAAAATTTGCCGTAGTCGTGTCATTCGATGCGGAGTTGGCTATTGCAAATCATGACTATTGTCCCAGCGCCTGCGCAAAGACACGCTCGAAATCTTCCTGGCTCACAAAGCCAATCCACTTCTTCAACACATTTCCCTTCCCGTCTAGCAAATAGAACTCCGGCTGATAGATAAAACCCAGAGCGCGTTGAAAGTCGAATGTGGCCGGGTCATCTGCATCCAGGTAAGTAAATCTGATCTGGCCAAAATACTTTGCTTCCAGCCCATGAACCATGGGCGCCATAGCACGGCAGGTAGCTCAGGTAAAGCGGAAAAATTCCACCAGTTGCAGGCCACCCGAAGCCAGTTGAACGGTGGCCGGGTCGGTCGCTTCCAGGTTGGGACCGCGCGAGGTGGCGACGGCTGCCGGGGAGGCAGTCGGCGCATCGGGCGGGACGGTGGGGCGGGTCGCCGTTAAAGTAGCCGTTTCCACCGCTGACGGGGGGAACGGCGTCGTCGCCGGCGGCGGGGAAACGGAAGCGGCCGGGGCGCAGGATACGGCCAAAATAACGGCCAGCAGGCTGATCGTCCAGAAAATGAAGCGCAGCATTTCTCTCTCCTGAGATTGGGTTGTATTTCTCAGATGCAGTTGCGAGGAAGTCTCTTACAAATCGGGACAATCGTCATGCAAAATATGGATGTTCACTTTTGACGCCGCCGAAATCCCGCGCTATACTATGCAGGCCGCTTGTCTTTTTGCCTGTTCCGGAAACAGGCTATCCTATTCCCCATTTGAGTTACAGGAGGCTCCCCGATGGCAGATTTTAAACTTACGTACGCCACCATGTTCAATCCGCCGGAAGAACTGCACCAGGGTTTCGATGCGGCGGTTGCCCGCGTACGCCAAAACCTGGGCAAAGAATACGGCATGTTGATCAACAACAAAGACGTGTTTGCCGATGAGCAATTTGAAGATCGCTCACCGATCAATACCGATTGGGTGCTGGCGAGAATGCAAAAAGGCAACGAAAAACACGCGCAGGCGGCGCTGGCCGCAGCGCGCAAGGCCTTCCCGGCCTGGAGCCACACCCCATGGCAGGAACGCGTCAAACTGCTGCGCAAAGCCGCGGCGTTGATCGAAGAGCGTATTTTCGACCTCGGCGCGGCCATGGCGCTGGAAGTGGGCAAAAACCGCATGGAGGCCCTCGGCGACGTGCAGGAAACCGCCGACCTGATTTACTACGCCTGCTACCAGATGGAACTGAACAATGGTTTCATCAAAGAAATGGGCAAAGATCCGCTGGTGGGCTATGAGGCCAAAAACATCTCGGTGCTGCGGCCTTACGGCGTTTGGCTGGTCATTTCCCCGTTCAACTTCCCCTTCGCGCTGACCGGTGGTCCGGCAGGCGCGGCCCTGGTGACCGGCAACACGGTGGTGATCAAACCGGCCTCCGACACCCCCTGGATCGTCCGCCTGCTGGTGGACTGCTTCCGCGACGCCGGCTTGCCGGATGGTGTGGTGAACTTCGTCACCGGCCCAGGGCGCACCCTGGGGCAGGCGCTGGTAGATAGCCCCGAAGTAGATGGGGTGACCTTCACTGGCTCCTTCGATGTGGGCATGAAGCTCTACCGCGATTTCGCCCAACGCAACTACGTGCGCCCGGTCATTCTGGAACTGGGCGGCAAGAATCCGGCCATCGTCTCTCGCCATGCCGACCTGGAGCGCGCCACCATTGGCATCGTCCGCTCAGCATTTGGCCTGCAAGGGCAAAAATGCTCAGCAGCCTCCCGTGTGCTGGTGGAAGAGCCGGTATATGATGAACTCGTCGCCCGGCTGAAAGCCGCCACCGAAAAGCTGGTCATTGGCGATCCGACAGAACGCAACGTCTATCTCGGCCCGGTCATCAACCAGAACTCCTACAACGACTTCAAGAACTTCTGCGAGGAGATTTCGCAGGGCGGCGGTAAATTCCTGACCGGCGGCAAAGTAAAGACCGGCGGCATGTTCGACAAGGGTTACTTCTGTGAACCGACCTTCGTCACCGACCTGCCCTTCGAGCATCGCCTGTGGCAATACGAAATGTTCCTGCCCATCACCACCATCGGCAAGGTGAAAAACCTGGACGAGGCCATGACCATCGCCAACAGCGTCAACTACGGTCTCACGGCTGGCTTCTACGGCAACGAGGAAGAAGTCGAATGGTTCTTCGATAACATCCAGGCTGGCGTCACCTATGCCAACCGTCCGCAAGGTGCCACAACCGGTGCCTGGCCTGGCTTCCAGCCGTTTGGCGGATGGAAAGGCTCTGGTTCCAGCGGCAAGAACGCCGGTGGTCACTACTACCTGCCGCTCTACATGCACGAACAGATTCGCACGCTCATCAAATAAGGTTCGACAAGCCCAAAAGCCCCTTCCCCGAAGATGGGAAGGGGCTTTTCAGCAATTCCAAATCTGAAGCAGTCGTTTTCAACCGATTTTCACGAACTGAGGCAGGGATTTATCCCGCCGGACGCAGTTTGGCTAGTCCAGCAGACCTGCTCTTGTCTCGTCTGGTGCTTCAAACACCCCATCCCCCCGCCCCCTTCCTCGCAAACTGGCGATGCTTAGGGCACATACACCTTTTGCGGGGAAAGGACAGGGGTGGAGGCGGGCCGTGAAGATGGTACGTGCAAAATGCGCTGTTGCAAGCATAAGAAACCTGTTTTTTTTGGTGTCATTGCGAGCCGTTGAAGGCGGCGACCTGTGCCCCGCAGGGGTAAGCAATCTCCGCGCTCATGCGGAGGGCTGGCACGCGGCGCAGTCGGCGGCCTTTCTGGCCGCCTCGCCGTGATACAGCAACGTGTTGGCCCAATCTCTTCACGGAGGTCGTTGTTCACGCTTTGTCCGCCAGTGGCAAAAAGTCAGGCTAGCCTGCGGGGAGATGGCTTCGACGGAAGAACGCCGTCTCGCCATGACAACCCAATTCGGGCCAATTTTCAGTTTATCCCGCATGGACGTCAGGTTAGATTCGGAATTGCGGCTTTTTCACGCCCTGGCGACAAAGTCGAGAGTAAAATAAGCGCATGGAAGAATTAATCATTCGCGTGGGCACATTTTTTATCCTGATCGGGTTTTATCTACTGGTGCTCTTCATCGCCTCCGATTTCGCCCAGATGACAGATTTCGATTATCTCTTCCTGGCTGTGCTAGCCATAGGCATCGGCTGGGTGCTCCAGCGACGCCGACAGCCGCCACCCCCGAGTGGCCGTTTCAGCAGCCTGCGCAAACTGCGCGAGAACCTCTCCAAAAAACAATCCAAGAAATGAACCCATGAACAAACTCATCTCCCTTTCCGAAGCCATCTCCCAGTACGTGCAAGACGGCGATACCGTTTACGCCGCCGGATTCACCCACCTGATTCCCTTCGCCGCCGGCCATGAAATCATCCGCCAGAAGAAGCGTGATCTCGTCCTGGCGCGCGCTACCCCTGACCTGATCTACGACCAGATGGTAGCCGCCGGCTGCGCCCGCAAAGTCATCTTCTCCTACATGGGCAACCCTGGCGTCGGCAGCCTGCGCATTGTGCGCGCCGCCATCGAACAAGGCAAACTCGAATGGGAAGAATACTCCCACTTCGGCATGATCACCCGCCTGCAAGCTGGCGCCTCCGGCCTGCCCTTCCTGCCCATGAACCAGACCGCCGCTACCGACCTGGAAAAAGCCAACCCCAACATCAAACGCATCCCCGACCCCTACGGCGGCAAAGATGTCATCGTCGTCCCGGCGCTCAACCCCGATGTGGCCATCGTCCACGTGCAGCGCGCCGACAAAAACGGCAATGCCCATTTGTGGGGCATCATCGGCGAGCAAAAAGAAGCCGCCTTCGCCGCCAAAAAAGTGATTCTGACCGCGGAAGAAATTGTGGACGAAGCCGTCATCCGTTCGGACCCTAACCGCACCATGATCCCCGGCATCATCGTGGATGCCGTTTGCCATGTCCCCTACGCCTGTCACCCCTCCTACGCCCAGGGCTACTACGACCGCGATAACGAGTTCTACCTGCAATGGGACAAAATCAGCGAGTCGCTGGAAAACGTCCAGGCCTGGTTGGATGAATGGGTGTACGGCGTGAAAGATCGCAGCGAATATTGGCAAAAACTGGGCAGCGAAACCCACCAGCGCCTGCAGGTCAAAAGCCGCTTCAGCCAGCCGATCAACTACGGGGAGTACTAGCGCTCCATGTCCATCCCATCCTTTGAATTTGGCGGCGAGGGCCTGCCTCTGCATTTTCTACACGCCAACGGTTACCCTCCGGCCTGCTACCAGCCCCTGCTCGAGCAGCTGGCCGGGCAATACCATGTTTTTGGAATGTTGCTCCGCCCGTTGTGGGAGCACAGCACCCCCGATGGGATCCGGGACTGGCTGCCTTTTACCGCCGATCTCCTGCGCTTCCTGTCGGACCGTCAGGTGGGTCCCGTTATCGGAGTTGGCCATTCCATCGGAGGCATGGTCACGCTGCGCGCCGCCTTGCGTGAACCGGAGCGCTTCCGCGCCCTCGTTCTACTCGACCCGGTGCTCTTCCCGCCCACTTTCATCCTGGGCTGGAATCTCATCCGCCTGATGGGGCTGGGGCATCGCCTGCATCCGCTGATTCCGCTGGCGCTGAAACGTCGTCGCGAATTCAACGACCTGGAGACGGTATTCCGGGGCTATCGCAGTCGCCCCATCTTCCGCTATTTCAGTGATGAAAGCCTGAAGGCCTACATCCAAGGGATTATCCAACCCAGGGCCGGGGGCGGCTATCAGCTGATCTTCCCGCCCGAATGGGAAGCCCACATTTACTACACCGGCGTCTGGCGCGACCTGGATGTGTGGCGCGATCTTCCTCGCCTGGAAGTGCCCACCCTCATTATCCGCGGCGCGGAGACGGATACCTTCCTCGAGCGGACAGCTCACCTGGTAAAGCGGAAGCAGCCCAAAGTCCGTATTGAGACGTTGGAGCAGGCTACCCACCTGGTGCCGCTGGAACGTCCGGGCGAAGTCTTTGAACTCATCCAATCCTTTGTGAAGGAGATCTCATGAGCGAATATTCTGCAGCCGAACTGATGATCATCAACGCCGCTCGCCTGTTGCGGGATGGCGATGTCGTCTTTGTTGGCGTGGGCCAGCCCAACCTCGCCTGCAACCTGGCAAAACGCACCCATGCCCCCAGCCTGGTGATGATTTACGAAGCCGGGGTGATCGGCGCTGAGCCGGCCCGTCTGCCCCTCTCCATCGGCGACCCCACCCTGGTGAGCGGGGCGCTTTCGGTAGTCAGCATGTACGATATTTTCGCCAATTACCTGCAGCGCGGCAATGTGGACGTAGGGTTTATGGGCGGCGCACAAATTGACAAATTCGGCAACATCAACGCCACTGTTATTGGTGACTATACGCACCCCAAGGTCCGTCTCCCCGGCTCCGGCGGCTCGCAGGAGATCGCCGCCTGGGCCAACCGCTGCTACATCATGACACCCCACCAGAAACGGCGCTTCCCCGAAAAAGTGGATTTCCTGACCTCGGCAGGCTTCCTGGACGGGCGTGCTTCTCGCCTGGCCAGCGGAGTGCGCGGCGGCGGTGTGATGGCCGTAGTAACCGATATTGGCATCCTGGAACCAGACGAAAACGGTGAAATGATTCTAACCGCTCTGCACCCTGGCCGCACCGTGGAGGAAGCAAAGAGCAACACGGGTTGGGATTTGAAGGTTGCCGAAACGCTCCGCACGACCGAGCCGCCCACCGAAAAGGAGCTGTTGATTTTACGTACCGAACTTGACCCGAAAGGGATTTATCTCAAGAGCGGTGGATAAGGAAAACAAGCCCGATGGAAGCCCCATCCACCCCACGTCCGTTGCTGAAGCGCATCTTTCTTTCGCCTACTGAACCGCGTCTGCGGGCAGGCTGGCGCTTGCTGGTGCAAATGATTTTGTTGTTTGTGCTGAGCAACTGCCTGGCCCTCCCTATGCTCACGATTTGGGTCGCAACTCAACGGGTAGGAGACTTTTCGAACCTGGAACAGTTGCTGGCCCAACCGCTTTTTGTCCTTTTAAATCAGCTCATCAGCCTGGTGGCGGTGACCCTTTCGGTCTTCCTGGTGCGGCATTTTCTGGATAGGCGGTCCTTTGTCAGCTTGGGGCTACAAATGGGAGCCAATGCCTGGCGCGATGTGCTCGCCGGCTTCCTCATTACCTTCGGCATGATGGCCCTGATTTACGGGATCGAATGGTCAGCAGGTTGGTTGAAATTCGCTGGCTTCGCCTGGCAAACCAACCCAACCGCTCAAGTGGCAGGGCAGACCTTGCTGGCCTTCGTCCTGTTTGTGATGGTCGCCTGGACGGAGGAATTGCTCTCACGCGGGTATCACCTGCAAACGATTGCCAGTGGCTTGAACCTTTTTTGGGGGGTGTTGCTCTCCTCCCTGATTTTCGGCCTGCTCCATTTGGGCAATCCACACGCCACCTGGCTGAGTGTGGCAGGGATTCTCCTGGCAGGCGTTTTTCTGGCCTATGGATATACGCAAAGCAGGCAGTTGTGGCTTCCCATCGGCCTGCATTTGGGCTGGAATTTTTTCGAGGGCACGGTGTTCGGCTTCCCTGTCTCCGGGTTGAAGTTCCCTTCGCTGGTTCAGAACCAAATTTCGGGTCCAGAATTGTGGACGGGAGGGGCTTTTGGCCCGGAGGCAGGGCTGGTTCTCATCCCTGGGCTACTCCTGGGGTTTCTGCTGATCAAATTGTATGCAACGTTGAGAAAATAGCAGTCGAAAAAGTACTATTTGACCATTTACATCGGCGGTCATCCCGATTACATTCTCGCCATGGCCGCACAAATGAATGCTCATCGCTTCATCCGTGCTGTTATTTTCGATCTGGGCCACACGCTGATGTATTCGCCACAGGCGTGGGAGCCGGTTCAGGCCCGCGCTGACCAGGCGCTGGCCGAGAGCCTGCGCGCCCAGGGAATTGAGATTTCAGTCAACGAGTTCACTGCCGAATTTCGCACCCGCCTGCAAGCGTATTACACCGAACGGGCTCAAAGCTTGTTTGAAACCACTTATTTTTCCGTCGTGCGTGAACTCCTGGAGGAAAAAGGGTTTGTGCGCCTCCCTCACCGCATCATCCGCTCGGCGCTGGATGCGCTCTTTGCCATCACACAGAGCAACTGGCTACTGGAAAGCGATGCCCTCCCCACTCTGAGAGCACTGGAGGCTTCCGGTTATCGTCTTGGGTTGCTCTCTAACGCCGGCGATGACCAGGATGTACATCAACTCGTCGAGCGGTTTGGCATCGAACCCTATTTTGACTTTATCCTCACCTCAGCCAGTTGCAGTTATCGCAAACCCCACCCGCGCATCTTTCAGCTCGCCCTGGCACATTGGAATTTTCCCACGGCCGAAGTCGCTATGGTTGGGGACACGCTCTCCGCCGATATTGAGGGGGCACAGCGCCTGGGGCTGTACACCATCTGGATTTCCCGCCGCGCCCGGCCCACCGTCGAAGAAATGAACCGCATCGTCCCCGATGCAACCGTGGCTTCCCTGGCAGAAATCCCCCCTCTGCTCAATCAACTCAGCCAAAATTTTCCAATCCACCGCAGGCCGTGATAGAATGGGGCAATCTTTTTTGGAACTTTTTCCCCATGACCACCAACAGAAAAATTTTCCCCTACCTGGCGCTAGGTGTAGGCGTCCTGGCGCTGAGCCTTTCGGCGATGTTCGTACGCTGGGCCAAAGCCCCCGGCCCGGTGACCGGTTTCTACCGTTTGTTGTTTTCTACGCTTATTTTGACCCCCTTTTTCTTGCAAGAGCAAAGAAAACATTCAGCCATCTCGCCGGCCATTCTCCTCTTCCCTGCCCTGGGTGGGTTGTTCACCGCCTTCGATTTCACCTTCTGGAATTCATCACTGGCCTTCACCACCGCCGCCAATGCTACGCTACTCGGTAACACTGCCCCGCTGTGGGTCGCTTTGGCTACCTGGCTGATCTTTCGGCAGAAGCTCCAAAGGCGATTCTGGTTTGGCCTGATCATTGCCCTGGGCGGAGCGGCGCTGGTGATGGGGAGCGATTTTCTCCTCCATCCCCGCTTCGGCATTGGTGACCTGATGGCCAGCGCAGCGGCAATTTTCTACGCCTCGTATCAGATGGTTACCCAACGCGGCCGCCAGCACCTGGATGCTTTCCGTTACACCTGGCTGGCGACACTTTTTGCCACCTTCGCCATTGGGGCGGTGAATCTCGTTTTGAAAAATCCTTTTACCGGCTACGATCCCCGCACCTGGCTGGTCTTTTTTGCCACGGCGCTCGTCTCCCAAACCATCGGATACCTTTCAATTACCTATGCGCTTGGTCATCTGCCGGCCCACATCGTCTCCCCCACGCTGATTACCCAACCGATTTTGACCACCCTCCTGGCCATCCCCTTGCTGAATGAAATTCCCACTTTTTGGCAGGGAATCGGCGGCCTGATCGCTCTGACGGGCATTTATCTTATCAATCAATTCCACAATCAAGGCGACACAAAGCCAAACGCCTGAGTATCGGCTCTACATGCCACCGCCAGTTGCCCAAAAGTTCGGTTAGATTTGGGATTGCGGATCGCGCGGGAGCACTAAATGGTTGTGGGTAAGATGGAAAACAGGGAAACGGCCAGTGTCATTGCGAGGGGCGTCAGCCCCGAAGCAATCCATCCATTCCTTGCCGACCAGGAGATTGCTTACCCCTGCGGGGCACAGGTCGCCGCCTTTGGCGGCTCGCAATGACACAAAATGGCGTTTTTCGCCCACAG
>DAOUAN010000042.1:0-11599 GCA_034433385.1 Anaerolineales bacterium
CAACCAGTATTTCCTCTGCCCTGGCACTCAATTCTGCTTTGACTGCCCGATCAATGGTTGTGCCGCGGAAATAAAAAGTCGCATTTTCCCCATTGTCATTTTCGATAATTTGCCAGCGGGCTTCTCCCTTGCCCAGGCCAATTTTGACCGAGATTCTGAACTCCCCGTATGGGGTGGCATGTACAAAAGCCGAGAGGCGCTTTTGAATTGTAAGCGCTGCGGCAATAGCCCGCTCTGCCGCTGAACCCAGGCCGGTTTCCTGGGGGAACAGAGCAGTAAAGGCGTCCCCGGCAAACCCCACGATGAAACCATCCCGGCCATACACGCTTTCGGTCATAGGATCGAACACGGCCTGCATGACCTCGGCCAGCACTTCTGCTCCATGTTGACCGTGTTCGGCCAGAACGTCGGTCATTTTGGAAAAACCCGAAACATCCACCACCATGCAGGCCGCGCGAAAGCGCCCCTTGAACTGCCTGTTCAAGTAGCGCTCTGCAACAAACGTAGGGATAAGACTGCGCATGGAAAACTTCGAATCTCACAACGTGGACGCGGGAAAAACTGCTTTTTCCCGCTCGGCCAGGTTGACTACAAGGGCTTGAGTAGCCCGCAGAAGATTTTCAGGCGTAATCAAAATCTCTTCTCCCCATTGACCAGAACCGACGCCCAGCACAGGCTCATGAAGCAACGACACTTCCAGAAACGAGCGAAAGCCCGGCGGCTGCCAGCCAAAGGGTGGGATAGAGCCAATGACGTATCCTGTAACTTTTAAAACAATTTCGGCGTTGGCCATTTGAACATTGCGCGAGCCAATTGCTTTCTTCAAATGGCCAGAGATAGCCACCTGATCCCCTCCCAGCATGACCAACACGCATTCGCCGGTATCCGCCTGAAAGATCAACGTTTTCACCGCCTGCCGCTCCGGCAAACCCAACACGCGTGCCACTGAGGCCGCTCCCTTTTCTGTTGTAACGGGAAAGGAGCGGGTTTCATAAGGAATATTCAACTTATCCAGAAAAACATGAGATGGTAATTTCATCGAGGTTGTTGAGAAGCCAGATAAATTCCAGAAAGAATCAAGGCTGCACCCATGATTTTAATGCTGGTCACGGTTTCGCCTAACAGGAAATAAGCCAAAATAGCCGATCCGATAGGCTCACCTAAATTAGCCGTTGCCACAAAAGCTGCCGGTAAATAGCGAAGCGCCCAGTTATATGTTGAGTGCCCAATCAATTGCGGAACCAGCGCCATCAGAAATATCCAGCCGTATGTGCTCGGTGGATAACCCAGAGGGGATTGCCCGGCCACCAGCATGATGACGATCAACGCAATTGCCGCCATGCTGTAGACGACAAACACATACGGCACAAGCGAAATTTTGGCCCGCAATTTTCGCCCAATGATCAGATACCCGCTCACTGCCCAGGCGCCTACCAGGGCAAGGAAGTTTCCCCACAGGGCTTTGCCCTGAAGCGCATCCGCCAGAGAGGGGCAGACCAGGCCCCTGTTCCAGCTACAAGTATCCGCCAGGCCAATCAGAATACCGCCTGCCAGAGCCAGAACCAACCCGGCCAATGCCAGCCGCGAAAGATGTTCCCTCAAAAGCGCAGGGGAGAGCAAAGCCACCCAGAGCGGCCCCGTGCTGACAAATACCACCGAACTCGCTACAGTCGTAAATTCCAGCGAAGAGATCCAGGTGGCGAAATGAATGGCCAGAAACAGCCCCGAACCAGCTGCCAACAGCCATTCCCGTCGGCTGAGTGCCCGCAATTCGGGCAGGTGTTTACTCAGCGCAAGCGGAGCCAGCATCAGACTGGCAAACGTGATTCGCAGGGCCGCAATGGTCAAGGAAGGGGCGTTTTCCTGGGCGAAGCGGATAAAAATCGAGGCGGTCGAAACCGCCAGGATAGCCATGAGCAGACCAAAAGGGAGAGCGAGAGGGGCACGTTGGTCGTTCGTCATGCTTCAAGTATAAACGATGTGTTAGCAAATTCAACCTTTTTCTTGACATCCCTTCCTGCAAGCGATACAATTTTGATGATATTTATCTTAAATATCTGCAGTGGCAGGAATGCAACTCAGAGAATGACAAACAGGAGAAAGAAAATGGCATACTACGAACTTCCCAAACTTCCCTACGCATACGATGCGTTGGAACCATACATTGACGCGCGCACCATGGAAATTCATCACACCAAACACCATCAGGCCTATATCACCAACCTGAACGGCGCATTGGAAAAACACCCCGAACTGGCCACCAAACCCCTCGAAGATCTTTTGCGCGACCTGAATGCTGTCCCCGAAGATATTCGCACCGTAGTGCGCAATCACGGCGGCGGCACCTGGAATCACAGCATGTTTTGGGAGATTATGGCGCCCAAAGCCGGCGGACAGCCCAAAGGCGAACTGGCCAAAGCCATAGAAAGCACTTTTGGCTCGTTCGATAACTTCAAAGCCGAATTTGAAAAAGCCGCCAACGGCCGTTTTGGCTCAGGCTGGGCCTGGCTGGTCAAAAAAGAAAATGGCCTGGCCATTATCTCCACTGCCAACCAGGATAACCCCCTTTCCGAAGGCATGTTCCCGGTGATGGGCCTGGACGTTTGGGAGCACGCCTACTATCTCAAATACCAGAACCGCCGCGCCGAATACGTTTCTGCCTGGTGGAACGTTGTCAACTGGGACGCCGTTGCCGAACGTTTTGCGATGAAATAAATCCGATTTTTGTCTTGCAATCGCTAAGAAGCCAGATATAATAAAAATGTCTGGCTTCTTTTCATTTCACCCAAGGAGAGCAGTATGACCCACATAATTACCAGTCTTTGCCTGCGTGACCGCGGCTGTATCGAAGTCTGCCCGGTGGAGTGCATTGTCCCCGGTCAGCCGGTCAATGAGTGGCCCTGGATGTATATCGACCCGGACACCTGCATTGATTGCGGCGCCTGTGTCCCCGAATGTCCCTATGCGGCCATCTTCCCTGAAGACGAGGTGCCTTCGGCCTACACCGCTAAAGGCGGTGAATACATTAGCCGTGTGGGCCTCACCGGTCACTACGAGGGCGTTAACCACCACGGCAACAAAGTGGTTCTCGATACTGTCCGTCAGCTTCAGCCCGGCGAAGTGATTGATCTGACCCCCGACATCAAAGCCAACTACGAATTTTTCAAGAGTGGGCCAGGCTACAGCGCCAAAGACATGGACAACGGCATGTAACCTTGCTTGCGCCGAGAAGGCCAGGCTTTGTGCCTGGCCTTCTCTTTTTTATTCGAAAGTCAATGACTCTGCGCCGTTTCCAGCAATTTTCTGCCGATAAGTTTAGCCAATGGCAGATTATCTTCTTCAATTGTTACCACAATTGCCAGCGGCGTGCCCTGCCAGTTGGGCAACGTACCTCCAAGATACCAGGTCACGATAGATTGATCCTGCCCGGCCTGGGCGGCATACTCCCAATAAGGCTTCCCCTCTGCTGCCAACGACTGAGCGATTCGATCCGCCATCGCGGCGGATACCGTTTCGACAGGCTGATCCAACGCTGGCAGGATCACCCAGCCCTGTTGCGGGGTATTCACGGCGATCGCAATGCGCGGTGCAGGGCGGAGACCATGATTGCTCAATGCTGCCGTTGCCAGCGCCATTTGTAAAGGACTCAGTCGCAATGTGCTTTCTTCCCCACTTGGAGCGGCTATGACCGGCATCCTTACGTGTGGGGCGGTGTAAAACCCCAGGCGATCAAACAAATTCCGAATTTCAGGGGCTGTGACCTCTCCACTTGTGCCCAGCAAAGCCAGAAAAGGTGCTGTAGCCGTGCCGGGGGGATAGGCACCTTGTGCCGCGCGATTCAACAAGGGGGTATCGGCCCGCTGGAGAAGAGCCGCGCTTTCTTCCTCAATGCGATTGGGGTCGAAGGTAGGGTGAGAGGCCATGGCCAGGATTTCACCGCTTTTGGCGTTGAGCAAGACTACCGCACCGGGGTGCGTGCCCAAGAGCAAATCGGCCTGATTCTGTAATTGAATGTCCAGGCTCAGGCGAATATCCAGGCCGGATGGTGGCGTGCCATAAAGCAACTGATTCCACCAGATGGTGCTAAGCGGGTAACCTTGCAAGCCGCGTAGATAGTCATCCAGGCTGGCTTCCAGGCCAGCCTGTCCAAAAACAGGGTGCGTGTAGCCCGCAACAGGGCCGAGCTGCGGGTATAAATAGACGCGATGATAACTTCCACTTTGCCCTTCGCTCACCTGCAAGGGCGTGTTGTCGCGGGCAAGCAAAGAGCCGCGGCGCACGAAGCGATCGGCCAGGGCACGGCGCGGGTTGTCGGTGCGGCTAAGCAGGGCCGGGCCGCGAATCACCGCCCACCAGGTGGTGGCAACCGCCAGGCTGAGCAATGCCAGGGTCAACAGGGTGGTGAGGAGCGTATAAGGCTGGGCCGTTGGCAAAGAGGCTGGCTCTTCTTCATCGTTTTGACCGATCAGCAAGAGGAGCAATGTGGCAACAAAGGAAGTGAGCAGCGAAGAACCACCGTAAGAGACGAATGGCAGGGTCACGCCGGTGAGCGGCAACAAGCGCAGGTTGCCACCGATGATCAACAGGCTTTGAATGCCCAGGTAGGCCGTCAGGCCGGCAGCGAGGAAACGGCGGAATCTGTCGGCGGCGCGCAGGGAGGCGCGCATCCCCCGGGCCAGGATCAGGCCGAAGAGGCAGATCAGGCCAAAGGTCCCGAAAAGACCCGTTTCTTCAGCGATGGCAGCGAAGATAAAATCTGAGATGGCGACTGGCACAAAAGCGGGGTTCCCGATCCCCGGGCCGCGTCCGATGATTCCACCATTGGCAATGGCCAGCAGCGATTGGATCACCTGGTAGGCACTTCCGCTTGGATCGGCCCAGGGATTGAGCCAGACGCTGATGCGCTGTTGCACGATGCCGATAACGGTGTAGCCAATGGCGCCAGCCAGTATCAGCCCCAGCGCAGCAAAAATGAGAACGCGTTTGTGTTGGCTGGCCAGGTAGAGCATGGTGGCATAGAGCAGGATGAAAATGGATGCTGTGCCCAGGTCGCGTTGTACCAGCAAAAGGAGCAGGGCAAGGCCGGTGGTAAAGAGAGTCGGCAAAATGAGGGGAAAGATGCGTTGTTGAAGTGGCAGGCGATCGGCAAGGTAGGCCGAAAGGTAAATGACCAGCAGCAGTTTGAGCGGCTCGGAGGGTTGCAGGTAGATACCGCAACAGCCCAGCCACAAGCGAGGTCCCTGCCCGCCCGGATTGGTGCCCAAAATCAACGTGAGGGCAGTGAGTAGCAGGCCGCTGGTCAGTAGCAGATATTTGTAGCGGCGGAGGAAGCCCAGATGGGGGGGCAGGCGCAAACCAGCGATCCAGAGGGCGGCGCTGCTGATCAGCCAGAGCAGCTGGCGCGCCCCAAAGACGGCATCCAGCCGCCAGATGGTGAGCAGGCCCCAGCCGCTGAGCAGGGCCGCGGCCGGCAGGAGATAGGGGTCGCTCTCTGGAAATTGAGCCGTAGTGAAGCGATGGAGGATGGAGAAAATGATGACCCACAGGAAAAACCCAAGCCAGTGCGACCAACGATATTCCACTGCAAAAGTTCGTTCGCGCACTGCTGGCGAGAGGGTCAAAATCAGCGAGTAGAAAAAGAGAAAAACGCCTGCCCAACGGAGCAGGCGGGCTTGAATGATTGAAGATGGTAGAGGGATCAGGCGATTGGCGCTCACTGAGGTAGATATTTCTGAACGAGTAAGTTGAGTTTCTGGCGGGTAGCCGCGGGAATGACATCTGGCCGGGTGATGAGGGCGGTAGCCAGGGCGTGCTGACATTCGCAGCTGCGTTCGGGGCGCAACGTGCGAACAAGGTGACGAACGGCCTCTTGTGCCAGGGCTGTGTTTTTGTTGAGGGTTTGGATGACCATTTCTACCGTCACCGGAGATTCGCTGACATGCCACACATCGTAATCGGTGACATGGGCCATGACCGCGTAGCAAATTTCGGCTTCTCGAGCCAGGAAGGCTTCAGGGGAGGTGGTCATGCCGATGAGCGACATGCCCCACTGTCGGTAGGTGTGGGATTCGGCTTTGGTGGAAAAGCGCGGTCCCTCGATGGTGATGAGCGAGCCGCCGCGGTGGAGAGTAGCGTTGGTCTGGCGCAAGGCCGTTTCCAATTGATCGGAGAGATCGGGGCAAAATGGATCTGCTACGCTGACGTGGGCGACCAGCCCTTCGCCAAAGAAACTGTTGGCGCGGCGTCGGGTGAAGTCAAAAATCTGGTCGGGGATGACGATATGGCCAGGAGCATAGTCTTCGCGCAGCGAGCCGCAGGCACTGATGCTAACGATTCGCTCCACGCCGAGCGCTTTCAGCGCATAGATATTGGCGCGGTAGTTCACTTCAGTTGGAGTAATGTGGTGTCCAATGCCGTGACGGGCCAGGAAAGCGACGCGCATCCCTTCCAGCGTGCCTACCACAATGGGGGCGCTGGGCTTTCCAAAAGGGGTATCCAGTTCGTATTCTTTGGTCTCCTGCAGGCCGGGCATGTTATACAGTCCAGAACCGCCGATGATAGCCAGAGATACCGTCTCGTTCATGAATTACTCCTTTATGCGTTGAGTGGGGGGTGAGAGCATTTCAATCGCAAGGTCAACGACCAGGCGAGAATTGCCGCAACGGATTTCGTCTCCGCTGGTGAGCACGGTCGGCACGGAGAGCAGTTCATCGTTGAGGTGTGTGCCGTTGGTGGAGCCCAGGTCTTCGAGCCACCATTGACCGTGATGGTACGTCAGGCGCGCATGACGAGCGGAGACGGTTTCATCAGGGAGTGGGATATCACACAAGGGGTCGCGCCCCAAAACGATTTCTGGATGGATAAAGTGCTTTTGAACGGGTGGATTACTGCCGCTTTGAACCGTCAGGCTAATTCCCGGGGCGCGGCGCCGGGAGAGCGTGGTGGCTTCACGTCGAACGTCGTTCCACAGGATAAATAAGGCCCAACCCAGGAACGCGTAGAGCGCAGTTGCCATGAGCAGGCGTAAAACCAGGACGATGGGGCCACTCATTTTTTCTTTTGATTAAACCGGGCAGTCGTGTGTTCTTGTGTGTTCGCGGTGGGACGTTCGGAACCGGCTGGCTCGAAAGGAGCCGTATCGGTCAGGTCCGGACGATGAGGCGGGTTATCCTGCCCGAAGATCAGCGCTACGCCCGCCAGTGAGATGACATCGCCTGGGTAGAGCACCGTCTGACTGGTGCGCTGCCCGTTGACGAATGTCCCGCCGGTAGAGTTCAGGTCGAAGAGCACAAAGCGCCCTTTGATGGCGCGCAATTGAGCATGGCTGCGCGAGACGCGTGGATCATCAATGACCAGATGATTGTCCAACCGCCGACCGATGTTGATGACCGATTGGGTCAGTGGAAAGACTTTGATGCCCTCCACAATGAGAAAGGCATTTTCCGGGATGTTATCGGTAGGCTCTTCTTTTGGCGTCTCGAGCGGAGCGCTTTTTGTCTCAGCCACTGGTTCGACGCGATGGGATGCCACCACCTGAGCCTCCTGTGGTGATAGCGTCGCATCGCTGGCAATCGTAATGGTAGGAGCCGAAAGAAAGTGCAAACCGGCCTCTTGAACCGCCAGAGTAAGAATTTCAATCAGGCTTTCCAACAGGTGCGGGTCCTGCCAGCGGGCAGCCGCCTCAGGGTGGACGACGATCGTATATACGTTCGGAGCGATCAGGCTGCCATCGCCCAGGGTTACCAGGTTTGTTTGCATGGCGGTGGCCAGTTTTTGCATCACCCGATCCTCGGTTTTCAGAACAGGGAAGGTGCCCAGCAGGCGCACTTCTACCAGGTTTTGCAGGCGTGCTTCAAGTTCTTGCAGATTCATAGGAAAATGACTTTCATAAAATCAGGCTGAAGCGGAATCATAGTGCCCAATATCATTGTATTTCATTATATGGGGGAGAGAATATTCGCGCAAGCCCGCATAGATGCCCCCCTTTTCCTAAATCCAGCGGATTAAAGCGTCTGACGGCAATTTGGACAGACCTTTTCCTGCCGCAGAAGCACAAACCCACAGGCAGGGCAGGTACGTGGTTGTATGTTGCCCAGCGGCGCGCCACAAGCGACGCAGGTCGCCTCACCGACGGGGTTGGCGCTGCCACAATACTCGCACGTCAGCCGTTTGAGCCGTTCGGAGAGATCGCGCGAAGCGCCGATTGCCTGAGCGGTTTTTTCAATGGTTGCCCAAACGCGTTCACTCAATTGCAAATTTTCAATATCTTGCGCCAGATCGTCCAGGCGGCTCAACAAGGCAAGCGGATTGCGCAGTGCCCAGAAGGCCGTCTGCCCCAGGCTGGCAGCCACGCCCAACCAGGCCTGCTGCCCCATCTCAACCAGGATGCCGTCCTCGATCGTATGGATCCAAACGGTCAAGGCAGTTTGCCCGCCGGCGCTGGCATCGGGGCGAGTGGCAATTTGAACGATCGTTTGATCCTCCTGGCGGATCACCTGGGCGCGCAAATTCCCCCGGTTAAACTCAGCCAGCAAAGCCTGGGCCACATGTTCTGGGGTAATCATCCCATGAAAAAACTGCCGTTCCATGATTTCGATTATAATCGCCTTCGCGATTTCTCCACGCTTGGATTAACGAAATGAGACGGAACGGGTTGCAACTTTTTCTTGGAATTTTAGCCTTTACCGCTGCTTTGGGTTTCCTCTTTGCGCCTCCGGCGCGGACCGGTGTGCTGGCTCAACAGCCAACCGGCTCGATTCCTACGGTGACGGGGACTCCGCGCGGCGCATATATCACCGTTAACCTGGATCAAGATCAAATCAATGTGCGCGCCGGCCCCAGCTCCTATTTCTACCCCAAGATTGGCGTACTGTTAGCCGGTCAGCAGGCGCCCGCCATTGGGCGTTCGCCAGGAGGAGACTGGATTCAAATCGAATATCCGGGTGTTCCTGGTTCGGTGGGTTGGGTGTATGCCCCGCTGGTTTCGCTCTCGGCTGGGGCTAATCTACCCATTGTCGAGCCCCCGCCCACACCTACGCCTGCTTCCACGGCTGCCATCGACCCAACCCTGGCGGCCGCCTTCATCGTCCCCGAAACCCCCACTCGCTTGCCGACCTTTACTCAGCCGTCACCTTTGATCGTGCCCACTTTTCCGCCGGAAGATTCGAATACTACCGGTGTTCCCCTGGGCTTCCTCATATTCGGTTTTGGCTTCTTGGGCGGGCTGGGAGCCATGATTTCCTTTATGCGAGGCCGTTAAGCCAAAACGAAACAGACCGGCAGTAGAGCCGGTCTGTTTCGTTTTACCTGGCGAGTTTCAGTTATTGCAAGAGCAAGAACCGCCGCAACCGCAGCCCTCTTCACCATGTTCATGACTTTGGGCATTGGGGCTGCTAACCAGAAAGCCGGCCCCATGGGTGGGGTCATTCACAAAATCCACCGTTGCGCCGCGCAAGTAGTCAATGGAAACATTATCTACCACAACTTTGACGCCATTGCTGTCAAAGGTCGTATCTACCTCGCGAATGTTATTGTCCAGCGCCATCCCAAAATTCACGCCGCAACAACCGCCTCCCGCCACATAAACGCGTAAGGCGTAACCTTCCAGGTTGCGTTCGGCTAAAATATCTTTTACGGCCTGAGCAGCCGTGGGAGTCAGGGTAATGGTTTGGGTTTCAATCTCATTGAGCATAGCTTTTCTCCTTATTGGAGTTAAAATTTGACTTATATTATCAGATTATAAGGAAGGTGTCAATTCAGATTTCTTAAATCCAGCAATTCCAAATCTGAAATGTATCTTTTCGAGCCTAGAGGCTTTTTACCGGTTTCTGCGGGCTGGAAGCCAAAAGCCTTTCGGGCTGTCCAACCAGTCGGTTTCAACCGATTTTCACGAACTGAGGCAGGGATTTATCCCGCCGGACGCAGTTTGACTAGCCCAGCAGACCGGCTCTTGTCCCGTCCGGTGCTTCCAACACCCCATCCCTGCCCCCGTCCGAGAGAGGAACGTTGCGCTGCCTGGGTTCACGGACGGGGGAGGGGCAGGGGTGGGGGCGGGCCGTGAAGATGGCAAGTGCAAAATCTCGTCCCTGAGGTCGTTTTTGTCCATCCGTTGCACAAAGGTCAGGCTAGCCTGCCGGGAGATGGCTTCGACGGAAGAACGCCGTCTTGCCATGACAACCCAATTCGGGCGAATTTTGAGATGGGTTTTATCCCGCATGGACGTCAGGTTAGATTTGGAATGGCTGTCTGAAATCTCGCAGACTGCGGAAGTCTCTCTTATCCAGCAGCCGTTTGTTTTTCTTGACACAATCCCTTTGCGCCTGTAAAATCCCCATGCTCAAGTTTAGGTTGCACCTAAACTTTATTTTCTTTTCGGGAGGAAAACGCTCATCATGTACGCAATGCATGGACTTACTCCATTTGAAGCGGCTGCAATTTGGGCCGTTTTTGGAGTTGCCATCCTGGGGTTGCTTTACGCCGTCTTCCTGCGTAGTCAGATTCTGCGCGAAGACAAAGGTACCCCCAAGATGCAAGAAGTGTGGGGCGCCATTCGCGACGGCGCCGATGCATATCTGCGCCGGCAACTCAAATCCATCCTGCCCCTCATCGTTATTCTGACGATCGCTCTCTTCTTCTCGGTGTATATCGTCCCGCCTTCACCTGAAGCCCTCGAGCGCTTCCAGGGGATGAGTGAGGCCAATGTGCGTTTGCTCATTGGAATTGCACGCGCCGTAGCATTTATCATGGGCGCCTCCTTCTCACTGGCTGTGGGACAAATCGGCATGCGCATGGCCGTGGAAGGAAATGTGCGCGTGGCTTCTGCCTCGCGTCGCTCCTTTGACGAGGCTCTGCGCATTGCCTATCGCACTGGTACGATCACCGGTATGTTGACCGATGGCCTCGGCCTGCTGGGCGGTACACTGATTTTCATTGCTCTCGGTATTGCCGCACCTGATGCCTTGCTGGGCTTCGGCTTCGGCGGCACACTGCTGGCGCTGTTCATGCGTGTGGGTGGTGGTATTTACACCAAAGCCGCCGATGTTGGTGCTGACCTGGTTGGGAAGGTGGAAGCCGGAATCCCCGAAGATGATCCCCGCAACCCGGCTGTGGTGGCCGACCTGGTCGGCGACAACGTAGGTGACTGCGCCGGCATGGCCGCGGACATCTTCGAATCCTATGAAGTTACCATCGTTTCAGGCTTGATCCTGGGGTTGGCTCTCTGGCACTTCACCGGTCGCCTGGAGTGGATCATCTTCCCGCTTCTGGTGCGTGGCATCGGTGTTTTGTCGTCCATCTTTGGTACTTATCTGGTACGTGGTGGTCCCGGCAAGAGCGGTGACGCCATGGCAGCGATCTTCCGGGGTTTCCTCTCCTCTGCCATGATTTCCGCCATCTTGTTCTTCGGCGCGGGCTACTTCTACCTGAATAACCCGGAAATGGCCAAGTGGGGTGGCTGGTGGCGCACTCCGCTAGCTGTGGCGGTGGGCGTTTTGCTGGCTATCTTGATTGATCGCCTGACCGAGTACTTTACCGGCACTCACAACAGCCCGGTTAAAGAAATCAAGAAGGCTGCTGATACCGGCCCGGCCACTCTCATTCT